>CAMDGU010000050.1 GCA_945897885.1 Chitinophaga pinensis | reverse complement strand
ACAATAAAATGATTTTCTATTTCTTCAAAACCTTGCGTTAATTTTTTACGAATAATTTCAGAATAATTGAACAACTGTCTGCGACGTTTATTGTATTGACTGCGTCTAAAAAATTAATAATAGGACTGGATTGAAGTTGTTTGAATAGTAAATTTTCGCTGTCTATAGACATATATTTGGCAGTTAAAATTAAGGCAATTACTTCAATATCAGGCATCTTAGGCTTTCTTCCTGCTTTAGTAGGTATAGCAATTTGATGCGATAGGGGTAAAATAATTTCTAAAATCCTTTGATAATTTCTTTTTATATTTGACATGGATATTGTTTGTTTGATCGCTATCTAGATACTGAATTTCAGTATCTAGAGAAATATCCAATAGCATTTTTATTCACATTGTAATTTCACCCAACGGGTTATAATATTGTTATTTGAATTTTATTGTGAAAAAAATGGATTTATTACTTTTTTCTAGCCATGCTTATTCCGTCTCTTACAGGTAATATTAAAGTTTCGAATGAATCATCAGCTTTTAGCATTTCATTAAATTGATGTATTATTTTCGTTTCATGGTCGTTCGCTCTTTCCTCGTCGTCAACCACTTTTCCACTCCATAATACATTATCTGAAAGAATTACCGCTCCTGAATTAAGTTTATCTTTTAATAAATTAAAATAAGCCGGATAGTTTTGTTTATCTGCATCAATAAATACTAAATCATAGGTCACGGTTTCTAGCATTTGAGGAATTATTTTTAATGCATCGCCAATATGAAGCCTTATCTTTCCTTTAAATCCTGCTATTTCAATATTGCTTTGAATTGTTGTTTCCAACTCTTCGTTTAGTTCTATGGTATCTATTTTTCCTTTTTCAGGTAGTGCTTCTGCCATGCATATAGCGGAATAGCCTGTATACGTTCCTATTTCCAGTATATTTATGGGCTGCATCAACTGTACTATCATTTTCAAGAATCGGCCTTGTAAATGACCAGAAAGCATTCTTGGATTTATTTGGGTAAGGTATGTTTGCCTGCTTATTTCTGTTAAATAGCCGGGTTCAGAAGAGCTGTTTTGCTCGCAATAATCGGTCAGTTTTTTATCGATATAGTTCATTTATTTAACATCAATAATGGTTTCTATCATTTTATGATCCGAATTAAAACTTCGGGAAGCCAGGTAATTGTATGAAACCATGGATGTATCATGCAAAATATAATCAATACGCAGTGATGGCAAAGGACCGGTATAGGTTCCGCCTATTCCGTTTCCGCTTTCCATAAAACAATCTTTCATATTTTCACTCAAGGTATTGTAGGCAAACGATTGTGGTGTGTCATTAAAATCGCCACATAATATGATTGGCTTGCTGCAGGATTGCATATTTTCTTTTACCATTATAGCTTGCTCTCCTCTTTTTATAAAAGCGGTTTTTAGTCGTTCAAAAATATTTTTTGATACCTGAATGGTGCTTTCCTTGTCCTCCCCTATTTTCTTTAATAATTCATAATCCGTTCGGGCTAGTTTAAGCGATTGAAGGTGTATATTATAAATCCTGAAAATTTTGGAGTTATGCAAAATGTCGGCATATAAGCAAAGATTTACCGAGTTTTCACCAAAGTCAAAATCGCCATAATCAATTATTTTATCTTTTGAAAAAACGATAATCCCATAGCGCGATTTTCCTGATTTACGTTTTAAGGTTCGAAGATAATGATACTTCATCCCTGTACTTTTTTTTATTTCTTTTATAGCTGTTGAACCGTTTACGTCCAAATTATAAAACTCCTGAATACATAATACATCAGGATTTTTTTGAACTATTTCTTCTAAAAACTTATCAAAAAAATTGGCATCTTCATAAATACCAAAAAGCTTGGCGTTAAATGAAACCACTTTTATTTTTCCTTCTCTTACAGGAGAGGTTTCAGCACCAAAAGTCACAATTTTATTAATACTGCCAATACCTAAAACCAGCACCGCCAAATTAAAAACAAACAGGATTTTTCTTTGGATAGCCCAATAAATCAAAAACAATAAATTTAGAAAAAGAAAAATGGGATGCAGTAACCCCAAAAAGGCTACCGGCCAAAAAACTGAGGGATTAACATACGGAGCAGCATATGACAATAACAGTCCTGCAATTACAAGATAGTTTATATAGCGGAGAATTATGTTAACTACAAACACTAGTGTATTGCGAATTACGGTGTTTCCTTATCAAGTTAAAGAAACAAATTATTCACTTGCTCTAAAAAGGATTTCCTTTTCTTCTTTGGTAAGGCTATCGTAGCCTGAATTTGAAATTTTATCCAAAATGGCATCTATTTCATCCTGATTAGGTCTTCCATTTCGTTTTGCTTGTCGGTTATTAGCCTTTTTTGATTCTGTATTTGAATAAACCTTTTCACGGTATATTATCTTTTCATCCGGCTTGGATGATTTGGGAATAATTTTATTAAGGTTGTTAAATAATTTACTAAACGGATTGTTTACACGACCCTGAATGGATAAAATATAAAGCATTCCAAAAAAAGCACCACCCAAATGTGCTATTCCTCCACCCGGATTTCCGGATGGAATGCCTGCAATATCGATTAGGATTAATCCCAATGCCAACCACTTTAATTTTACACGAAATACACCAAATAACATTACCTCAAATTCCGGAATTAATGTAGCAGCAGCAGCAGTAATAGCCATTACACTGCCCGATGCTCCGACTAAAAATCCTAGAGACCTAGAAGCTGCAAAAACCGGAAAGATGGAGTAACTGATTAAAAAAACCAACGCCCCAATGATACCTCCTCCTAAATAGGTTATCCATACTTTTTTTGAGCCCAAAAAATCATGCAGTATGGTTCCCATAAAATAGAACATAAGCATATTAAACAGGATGTGAAAAATTCCTGTATGCATAAACTGGTAGGTAATTGGTGTCCAAATTCTAAACAGAAATAGCTTAAAATCACCCGGTACATAAAGATAATTTATGGCAGCATTTGCTGCCTCCGAAAGGTTGAAAAAAAATAGCGAAAGTTTAAAAATAGATACAACGGCAAATACCACTAAATTGATAAGCACTATTTGATTAACAGCGGATGAACTGTTCAACATTTTATATTTTATCTCTTCCCAAAGTGTCATAGTTAAAAAAACGTTTTTCTATTCGTTTTGTTCCAATAAAAGACCAATAAAAATCCAAACAATAATCCACCCACATGGGCAAAATGTGCAATGTTGTCATTATACCTATTGGCAAACCCAAGGTAAACTTCAATTAACCCATAACCAATGGCCAAATATTTGGCTTTTATAGGAAAAGGAATGGGTATAATCATCAATTCGGTATTTGGAAAAAGCATTGCAAATGCTGCCAATAAACCCATTATAGCGCCTGATGCGCCAATTGTAACCTTGTGGTAAATTTCCATAATTCCGCCCGGCAATTCATCTACTTTACCAATAGGTGATATAAATCCGGTGGCTTTGTATACCTGAAAAGCATCAATACCAAACGTAAAAATTGCTGAACCGGCCACACAAAAAAGGTAAAAAAACAGAAACTTTTTTTCTCCCCATATTTGCTCTAGCCTGCTACCAAAAATGTATAAACCAAACATATTAAGAAGTATGTGCCACAAACCGCCATGAACAAATTGATAGGTAAAAATTTGAAACGGTTTAAATGCCGGACTATCGATGTAGTGTAATCCTAAAATAGAGGTTAAATCAATCCCGCGACTTCCCATTATCCAAGTAACGACAAAAACTCCAATATTGATATAAAGAAGGTTTTTACATATTGGTGGCAAAGGAGCCATTTGACCAAATCTCATTTTTCTTAGTTTAAATTAAACGGCTTGAGGAACATTATTTAAAATTGAGACCTGCTGAGCGAGTGCTTCAGTAATTTGTTTCAAATGCTCTGTTGCCGGATTGTGTTCCCCAAAAGGATTAACACCTGCATCAGCCGATGAGCGCAAATTTTCAAAAATTGGAATATGCCCTATTATAGGAACATCAAATTCTTTTGATAAAGTATCGGCCCCGCCTTTTCCAAAAATAAAATACTTTTTATCCGGTGCATCGGCAGGAACAAACCAACTCATGTTTTCTACTATTCCTAAAATGGGTGCAGAAACTCCCTGTGTTCTGAACATACTCATGGCCCTGCGGCAGTCAGCTATTGCCATATCTTGAGGGGTAGTAACCATTACAACGCCCGTAAGCGGAATTTGCTGTGCCACGGTTAAATGAATATCGCCAGTACCCGGCGGTAAATCAATTATCAGATAATCCAATTCGCCCCATTGAGCATCATTGGCCAACTGCTTAAATGCTGATGAAAGCATTGGCCCACGCCATACTACAGGTTGGTTCTCAGCTACCATAAAACCAATGGACATAATTTGTATGCCGTCTTTTTCGGCAGGTATCATTTTTCCTTCAGGTGATGTTCTTATTTGCTGTCCTTTTACCCCCATCATTATTGGAATAGATGGGCCATAAATATCGGCATCCAAAATTCCTACTTTGGCTCCCATGTGTGATAACCCATAGGCCAAATTAGCCGCTACAGTGCTTTTTCCTACACCTCCTTTTCCGGAAGCTACAGCTATAATATTTTTTACATTAGGCAATACCGTTGCCTTATCACGTTGGGTGGTAACCCGCGAACTCATGGTTATTTTAATCTCTTCAACGTCTTTGATAAAATGTTTAACTGCATTGTTGCAGGCTCTTTCTATCATTTCTTTCATAGGACAGGCCGGCGTTGTAAGTTCTACGGTAAAAGCTACTTTTTTTCCGTCTATTTCAATATCCTTTACCATTCCTAAGGTTACAATATCCTTGTGAAGATCAGGATCGTCTACATGACTCAAAGCTTGTAGTATTTCTTTTGGGGTTATTTCGCTCATTTATTTTTTTTAAAGATGTTTACTATTCTACCGAAAAATCGCTTTTCAAAAGCAAAGAAAAATTGAAACTTGCCAAATACAAAACCATATATTAATAACAAAATGTTGTAAAATATAAGAAGTGCAAAAGCATAACATAACCCTCTTAAAAGTCTTGGTTCCATATCAGGAATTCCTAAAGCTTCAAAAATTGGCTTTTTTATAATAAGCGAGGTAAATCCTGTGCAAGTAAAAACTAAAAGGATTATTAAAACATCCAATGCAGATTTAACTCCCCACCTGTGTTTTAACTTTTCGATAAAATTCATTACTGCGAAGGTAATTTAATTTTAGATTTTAGGTTTATGATTTTAGATGAACTCCTATTGTAAAAGCTGAATTATTGACGTTAGTTTGAATTTGTGCTCAAGGCCTTTTTTTTAACCGTTTTATTGGCAGTTTTTAATTTAAACAACGCTGCCCAAAATCGAATTTTTGCTCAAAAAACGATTGATACACTTGCTTCAAATGCATTTTATGGTAGAGGTTATGTAAATGATGGCGACAAAAAAGCAGCAATGTTTTTGGTAGATGAATATGTGAGGGCCGGTTTAAAGCCTTTAAAAATAGATATAAATAAAGACGTTTTAAGTGCTGGGTTATTTTTACACCCCTTTTCTTTTTCAGTGAATACCTTCCCGGGAAAATGTGATGTAAAAATAGATGGCAAAGAGTTGGTTCCTGGGAAAGATTTTGTGGTTAATCCCGGTTGCCCTTCGATAAAAGAATCGTTTTCTATTAAACCCGCCAATAGCAATAAATACCAAAAAAGAATTAAAAAGACAGCCCTTTTATATGATACTTCCTATAAACAGACTAAGGCCGAATTGGTTAAAACAGCTAAATTTAATTTAAAAATTACACTTCAAAAAAAAATAACCTGGAGTGTGGCCACCTATCAGGATAGTAAGGCCGGAGTTGAAATTTTGAAGACTTCATTGCCGGCAAATGCCAAAAAAATAACAGTCAATATTAAATCAAAGCTTATTAATCATGAAGCCAGCAATGTAATAGGGTATATTGAGGGTACCGAAATTAAAGACACTTTTATTTTGCTCACAGCGCATTATGACCATTTGGGAATGATGGGAAAAACCATGTTTCCGGGAGCTAATGATAATGCCAGCGGTGTGGCTATGATGCTGGATATGGCTAATTATTTTAGCAAACATCCGTGTAAATATTCCATTGCCTTTATTGCTTTTGCAGCCGAAGAACCCGGATTAATAGGAAGTAAACATTATACCGATAATCCTTGGGCTGAGTTGCCATTAAGTCGTATTAAATTTTTGGTAAATTTGGATTTAATGGGGAGTGGCGAAAAAGGAATGGCTGTGGTAAATTCCACACTATTTCCCGATTATTTTAAACTTTTGCAAACCGCCAATGGCAATTCTGGTAAAAAATATTTAACTGGTTTTAAAAGTAGAGGTAAAGCTGCCAACAGCGACCATTATTGGTTTGTGGAACGAGGTGTTAAAGGTTTTTTCTTTTACTTAATGGGAGATTACAATCATTATCACGACATAGAGGATCGTGCTCAAAATCTTCGGCTCGGCGAATACTATGACAAATCTTTTCTCTTAATAAGAGATTTCATAGAAAAAATTTAGCCGGAAGAATTCTCAAGTGTGCAATTTACACTATCATAATTGTTATCTTTGTTAACTGGTGCTATCTATCAAAAGCATATTAACCCTTTTCTTATTCGTTTTTTTTATAGAAAAAGGATTCTCTCAAAGTTTTACTGTCAACGGTACCACTCAAAAAATCAACAATTCTGAGTGTTATAAATTAACAAGCGCTCAAAACTGGCAAAATGGGTCTGTTTGGTTTTCGGATAAATTGGATTTATCCAAAACCTTTGATCTTGAGTTTTATTTGAATTTTGGTACAAATGATGGAGGTGCCGATGGTATTGTTTTTGTAATTCAAACTGTAGGAACAAGTGCTCTGGGAAATAACGGGGGATCTATAGGTTTTGAAGGCTTTTCCCCGGCTCTTGGGGTTGAATTTGACGATTATGAAAATCCTAGTATTAATGACCCATCACATGATCATATAGCTTTAGTAAAAAATGGGTCTGTTGCACACCCAACCGGATCTTCCATATATAGCCCTGTTTCTGCACTTACAAACAAAGGGAATATTGAAGACGGGAAGGATCATTTAGTGAGAATAACCTGGAACCCAGCCGGATTTCAACTGGAAGTTTTTTTTGATTGTGTGAGCCGACTAAAAATCTCCAATCTGGACATTGTTAAAACTATTTTGAACAATAAATCCGACGTTTGGTGGGGTTTTACTTCAGCAACTGGAGGAGAAAATAACAATCAAACTGTTTGTATTGAAAACAGTGTATTTAGAAAGAAAATATTTGAAACTTGCAATAACACTTCTATTACGCTTACCACCGGTAAATCCTTAAATAATGTATATAGCTGGAGTCCTTCCACTTTTCTTTCGGCTACTAATATTAAAACACCGTTATGTACGCCCAATAAGGATATTCAGTATATCGTTTCATATAAAGACAAATGCAATAAGGATGTAAAAGACACCATCCATGTTAAAACCATTCTAAAACCGGTTGTTAAATTACCCAACGATACTTCCATTTGTATAAAAGATTCCCTTTTACTGAAGCCCAATGTTAAAAATTCTTATAGTTTCTGGTATTGGAGCCATGGAAGTAAAATATTTAACTCGTTTGTTAAAAATAATGGTTTGTTTTGGTTCGAAGCATATAATTCATGTGGTACACATCGTGATTCCATAGTTATTAAACAAATTCCCCAGCCCTTGGTTATATTGGGTTCTGATACTTCGATATGTAAAGGAGACACCTTGTCGGTTAAACCTAAATGGATTGGGGTTAATTCTACATTCAAATGGAATGATGAATTTGGTTTTATTCAGAGAAACCTATTCAAACAAGGACTTTATTTTGCTAGCATTCAAAATCAATGTGGTAAAGGTACCGATTCCATCCGCCTAAGTATTTTGCAACCTCCAACAATAAATATCGGTAACGATACCATTCTGTGTCCCGGAGAAGATGTAAACATAACCCCCAAAACAGGAGGATTTTATACTCTTAACAATTGGGGTGACGCCTTTCCTTGGATAAACAGAACCATCAGCAATCCCCAAAAAGTCTGGTTTATAGTTAGCGGACCCTGCGGATTAGCAACCGACACAATGAATGTTAGTTATGTAAATTTAATGCCTTTAAAATTGGGGAATGATACGTCCATTTGTAAAAAAGATAGTTTATTCCTCAACATAAATTCATTCAATCGGGGCATCCCACTCTGGAATGATGGTTTTAAGGGTTATCAGCGTAAAATTAATAAGGAAGGAATATATATTGCAAACACCACCCAACAAAAATGCAATATTTCTGATACCATTGAGGTGTTTATTGATAATTCTCCTTTCTTTTCAGGTATTAGAGATACAACCGGATGTATTAATATGGCCATTGAATATTTCGTTGATAAAAGGAATACCAAGGCAATATGGGACGGGTTGGATTTTTCATTTGATAAAAAATACCTCAATATGCCAGGCAAACATTGGGTTGAAGTGGAAGCAAAATGTGGAATGAAAACCGATACATTTTCTATTAATTTAATAGAATGCGTCTGTGATTTTTGGATACCAAGCGCCATATCTTCAAATAATCAAGATCAACTGAATGATCGTTTCGAAATCAAATACGATTGTAAATATACCGATTTTCATCTAAGTATTTTTAATCGCTGGGGTGAAAAACTTTGGGAAACCAAACGCCCGGATGACTTTTGGGATGGCACTTATAATGGACAACCGTCTCCATTGGGAGCCTACTTTTGGTTAGCTACGTACACAGGACCTAAAAATGGGGTTTATGCGAAGTTTATCCAAAAAGGAACTATTACATTAATAAAATAATTTGTAAATACCTTTAAGATATTTAGAACCGAAGTGGACATTTACAGCCATTGCTGTAATAGCCTTTTGGGCTTCTTTGTCGTTTTGTAGCACTGCAAGAGGAAAAAAGGAAAATTCCTACCAATACAATTGCAAGAAATAATTTAATCTGCTTCATTTTAATTTAGAACGACACAAAGGTCTGATTATTACCTCAATTTATCAAATAATAAAAATTAACTGAGGGTATAAAACTCTGTTTTTTCGGTGGTGTGGTTTCGTATTAAGCCTGTGCTAATTAAATTTACCAATATTTTAGAAGCTCTATACCTGCTTAAGTTTAGCATTTTGCTAAACTGTTTTAGCGTAATACGCTCGTGTTGGGCTAAATAATCAAACAGAGCCTTTTCTTTAGATGAATAATTAATTTTGGTGCCATACTCCTGATTTTGTCGTTTCAAAACATCAACCACAACTTTGCTTGCCAATAAACTTTTGTCGGCTACCCTAATATAAACCCACCAGTTTCCTTCTTCATCTTTGGCATAATAAGGTTTATCTTTACCCTCCAAAACTCGGCATTCCAAAACCAATTTTCCATCTATTTCCCACTCGTCAATTTCAATTTTAACTTCGGGTTTGCAAAAAAAACAAGCAGCTAAATCAAGCATGTACTTTTCATCTTCGGTTCTTATGCCTGCTACTGTTTTATTATCGCGAATGCCTACTAATAAGGTACCCCCTTTATGATTGGCAAAAGCCGACATGGTTTTGGCAATTTTTGAGGCGCTGGAAATGGTTTGCTTAAAATCAAGCGTATCATCCTCACCTCTAAGAAGCATTTTTAGAATATGGGGTTGCATGGTATTTACGCTTAATTAAGGTGCAATTTATATCTTCAAAACGTTTGTCTGTGTAAAATTGTTTACATGTTTTGCACGGAAAAAATTTAAAGTCTGTGTATACCGATTTTACTTAGATTTGTTAAGATTTAAAATATCAAAAGCCATTTTAACGTTGTCTCCTTTTAATAACTTAATGATGAAAAATTTAATCCTGTTTTTTACGATTCTATCTTTCTCTAAAGCATTTGCCCAAAATTTTTCTATACAAAACAAAAATGGTTCTGTTCTTTACCTAGACGAAACCAATATTTAAAAGTTAAAATTGAAGGTTATGATAGCAGTAAAGTAATAGCCACAGCATCTTTACTTGGTATACTTGGTGGTGAAAATGGAAGATACTATGTAAACCTAGACTATGCTAAAACAGCCAAAATAAAGGAAGGTGATAAGGTTCAAATAAGTGTTTTTGTTGAAAAAGAAGATGGGAACTATATGCTTGGCAGCAAATCGTATGACGTAAAACGAAAATGCGATTTCGAAATGAGTATTGGTAATTTTAGAACCGGCGATAAAGTAACCGCTTCTGATATTGATGCCATGGAAAATATGCGGATTTATGCGGACAATGCCACTGAATCAGAGGATTTAGAGTTCAAAGTGGTAAGTTTTAATTGCCTTATTATACCCAAAGAAGGGCCGGCGGAATCTGTCGTCGCTGTGAGTTCAAAGATTTCACCAACTATAAAAATGCTTTTTAAAAAATGGCAGGACGGAAGCAGGATATTGTTTGATGATATAGTTTTAGAAAATGCCAAAGGAGAACGAAAACTTGGCAGCCGCATGATGCTAATTTTTACGGAAGGAAGCGGTGTATATATAAAGGCATTTGAAAATAAAGAGTTTTTTACAATAGATGAACTAATTAAACTAGAAAACTTAGATGCCATATCCAAAAGCAGCTTTGAAATTTTTGTAGTGAAGCGTTATGCTTTATTGTTTGTTCCCAAAACTGGTCTGACAGAAGCTTACCTTGGCACTTCAAATCAAATAAGCAAAAGTATTAAAGCCGAGATAAAAACCAAGTTGAAACCAGGAGACAAAATATTAATAGATGATATTATTTATCAAAAACCTGATGGTACCGAAGGCCGATTTGCACCAGTGAGGATATTTATTCTTTAAGACGGGTCATCGCCTGATTTATAAGTCAACAAACTCATTGTTTCAGGATTAAAAATTTCCCGTGCAAGAGTCTGAATTTGTTCAGCATCAATAGCATCTATTTCAGCCAATACTTTTTCTAAAGGTTCTATTTCTCCAAAATCAAGATAACTCCTTCCCATCATCAGCATCAACCCCTGATTGCTTTCTTCCGACATGATTAATTGGCCTTTGAATTGAGTTTTATAAAGCTCTAGTTGCTTTGCCGAAAAAGGCTTGGAAGCAAATTTTAAAACTTCCTGCTTTACTATTTTCAACGATTTTTTAAGGTTTTCAGCATCGGCTGTCCATTGAATATAAAACAAACCTGCATCTGAATAATAATTATAGGAAGCATCTACTCCATAAGTAAGTCCGTTTTTTTCGCGCAATGAAATATTTAAAATGGAATTCAATGCCGGACCCCCTAAAATATTGGCCAATAGCAACCCTGTCATCCGCTGTTTATGATACATATTGGCTGCTATATTTCCATAAACCACATGGCATTGATGATGCTGTGTAGCTTTTTCTATGGTAAAAGGTTTGTATGAATTAGGGGCCTTTCTAACTACTTCGGTTTGATTAAGTGTGCCATTGCTAAATGCATTTACACACCAATTTTTAATTTTATAAAGGTTTACCGGTCCTGAATAGGAAACGACCATGTGCCCTTGATTATGAAGTTTGGCTACAAAACGCAACACATCGTTTCGGGTATAACTCAATACTTTTTCTTTAGGACCAAGGATATTTGCACCCAAAGCATGATTTGAAAAAACTCGTTCATAAAATTCGTCCACTATCATTTCCTCCGGACTATCAGCGTACATGTCTATTTCGTCTGATATTACTTTTTTTTCCTTTTCCAATTCTGCTTCCGGAAAAACCGAATGCAAGGAAATATCTGCAAGTAAATCAATAGCCAAACGGGTATGGTCGCTAATTAAGGAAGCATATAAGCAGGTTTTTTCTTTGGTAGTATAGGCATTCATTTCACCACCTACCATTTCAATACTGTTTAAAATTTGGCGCCAGTTTCGCTTTTCGGTACCTTTAAAAAGCATGTGTTCCAACAAATGAGCAAGACCAACTTCATCATCGGCTTCGTCTCTGCTACCTGTATTAAAGGTAACACCAATATGCGACAAGCGAGTTGAGAGAACCTGTTTGTAGATTAATTTTATACCATTGTTTAGGTCTTCTGTTATGAAACTCATTTATTGAAAAAAATTAACACGGAGGAACTGAGGACACGAAGGTTCACGGAGGATAATCTATTGTATGCTTTATTTGGGTATATACTTTTAAGGTTCATTTTTTTTAATGTTTTATAAATTATTTTATTAGTTATATTTTAATACTAAATCTCCGTGAGGCTCTGTGTTCTTTGTGCCTCCGTGTTAATTTTAGAGAGTTCTATTTTCTAATTCTTTTAATTCAGAATTGTATTCGGATACTATTTCCTCCACGATTTCCGCTGCAGGTTTTACTTCCTTCAAATACCCGCTTATCTGACCAATTTCAAGTTCACCTTCTATCAAATCTCCTTCAAACATTCCTTTTTTTGCTCTTCCCCGGCCTAGCAATTCCTGAAGTTCTTCTTTGCTGGCGCAATTTATTTCAGCCTGCTTTACAGCTTCATAAAATTTATTTTTCAATAATCTTACCGGCGTTAACTGTTTTAAAGAGAGCTCGGTACTTCCATCGGTAGATTGCAAGATTGCATTTTTAAAGTTTTGATGGGCTGAGGATTCTTGGCTTAACACAAAGCGACTTCCAATTTGCACACCCTCTGCTCCCAAAGCTATGGCAGCAAGCATTGTTCGTCCTGTACCTATACCACCAGCAGCTATTACCGGGATTTTTACAGCATTTACTATTTGAGGAATCAAGCACAAAGTTGTTGTTTCCTCTCTTCCATTGTGGCCTCCGGCTTCAAATCCTTCGGCAACTATAGCATCTACACCACATGCCTCGGCCTTTTTTGCAAATTTTTCGTTAGAAACAACGTGCACTACTGTAATGCCATATTCCTTTAATAATTGGGTATATGTTGCCGGATTGCCAGCAGAGGTGAAAACAATTTTTACACCTTCATCAATAATTGCTTTTAAGTGTTTATCAATGTCAGGATATAATAACGGAAGGTTTATAGCAAAAGGCTTATCGGTAGCGGTTTTGCATTTTTTAATATGATCCAACAATATTTCAGGATACATACTTCCGGCTCCAATAATTCCTAATCCTCCGGCATTGCTTACTGCCGAAGCCAATTCCCAGCCGCTGCACCAAATCATGCCGGCCTGAATTATGGGATATTGAATATTGAAAAGTTCGGTTATTCTGTTTTGCATTTTCCTCGCAAATTTTTTTTCTCGCAAAGACGCAATGGCGCAAAGTTTTTTTGGGGATTTTCATTGCTACTTCGCGTCTTCGCGAGAGTCTTTTTAAAGAAATGGCAATTTCACCACTTCCGCTTTCAATTCTTTACCACGTATTTCTATAAAAATTTCGGTTCCGGGTTTTGAGTATTCGCTTTTTACGTAACCCATTCCTATCGCTTTATTTAAACTTGGGCTTTGTGTGCCACTGGTTACTTCACCTATTTCATTGCCTTTACCATCCGTTATTTTGTAGTATTGACGAGGAATTCCTCTTTCTATTAAATCAAATCCTACCAATTTTTTTGAAGGTTTGTTTTCTTTAATTGCCTTGTGATAGGCAGAGTTGGTAAACTCTTTTTCAAATTTTGTAATCCATCCCAAACCAGCTTCTATTGGTGAGGTTTCGTCATCAATATCATGACCATAAAGACAAAATCCTTTTTCAAGTCTTAATGTATCTCTAGCTCCTAAGCCACAAGCAATAATTCCAAATTCTTTTCCTGCTTCTAATATGGTATTCCAAAAATGCTCGGCATCCTCGTTCATCATATAAATTTCAAATCCTCCAGCTCCGGTATACCCTGTGTTGGAAATAATGGTATGGTCCTTCCCGGCCATCATTCCTGTTTTAAAGGTATAGTATTCCATTTCTGAAAGGTTTACGTCCGTTAATTTTTGTAATACTTTTATGGCATTAGGACCTTGAACTGCCAACAAACTCATTCCATCACTCATGTTCAGCATTTCAACCCCACCCGTATTGTGTTTTGAAATCCAAACCCAGTCTTTATCAATATTTCCAGCATTTACTACCAAATAATATTCGTTTTCATTAAATCTATAAACCAAAAGATCATCAACAATTCCTCCAGTATCATTTGGCAGGCAACTGTATTGTACCTTACCATCCGTTAATTTTGAAACATCATTACTGGTAACACGTTGCAATAAATCCAACACCCCCGGCCCCTTTAATCTGAACTCACCCATGTGCGACACATCGAACATACCAACATTATTACGAACAGCATGGTGCTCGGGCATTAAACCACTGTATTGCACAGGCATATTAAATCCTGCAAATGGCACCATTTTTCCACCGGCAGCTATGTGTACATCGTTTAACGGAACTAATTTTAACGTTTGAGAATCTGACATATTTATAAATTTTGGGCGAAGATAAGTCAAAGCCCCCTAACCCCCAAAGGGGGAATACAACTCGAAGAATTGTCATGCCGGGGAACGAGGCAACTCTCTTTATTTCTTAAAAGACACCTCGTACCCCGGTCTGACAGGGTGAGTAAAACAAGAAATTATGCCTTCACTTTTTAATTTACCTTTGTGTATTCAATTCTCACCATGAAAAAATCACTATTTCTTGTTTCCTCCTTTTTAGTCCTTTCTTTTTTTGCAAAGGCTCAGTTGCAAACCAAATCCGTTTCGGTTTTTAAAAATAATAAGGCGTTTTTTATAAAATCTGGAACGATTTCTCCCAAAGCAAATCAATACCAGCTGACCGGAGAAATGCCGAGTGCTTTGTTTGGAACTCTTTGGTTTCAAAGCCCCTTAAATACTTTAAAATTTGTAAGCAGTAGTGAACAAAACATTGAAAAACAAGGAACCCCTGTTACCAATTATGAAATTTTAAAAGCCAACCTTAATAAAAATGTAATGCTTTTTTTAGGGTCGAATGAGTCGGCAGAGGGGGTGGTTCAATCCTTTTCTGATGATTATGATGAGGTAACCAACACCTATTTTATGCCAGCTTTTGTTACCCTAAAGGGAAAAAGCATGTGGCAAAGTGTAAAAATTGAAGATATTAAACGCATCGGCTTTGCAGAAACTCCTGTAAATACTGTTACTTCCTACGAAAAGAAAAAAGTGGTGACTGTAGAATTTAACGACAACAAACCTCAACCCTTAAACATGATGTATTTGGAAGACGGACTAAACTGGAGCCCAAATTATTTATTGGAACTAACTACTGAAAATAAAGGAATACTAACCTTGCAAGCTCAGGTAAAAAATGATGCTGAAGATATTACCAATACCGATGTGAGCTTTGTAGTGGGCAATGCCAATTTTAAAGATGCTAATAAACTGGCTTGGTTGGTAGATTTTTTGCCTGACTTTGAATCTTCTAATGATCCAGGAATTTACGCAAATTCAGTGGCATGGAAAAGTTCCACAGCTGATGAAGCCGCTCCGCCATCGCCCGAGGGTGAAGGTGTGGAAGGCGAATCCTCTGAAGATTTATTTTTCTATAATCTTAAAAATTTAACGCTTCCAAAAGGTTCCCGGGCCCAAATGGAATTGTTTAAGGCTGAAGTTGCTTTTGAACATGTTTATGAAACCAATCTAACAGAAATAAGTGCCTATAGTTTGGAAAATTATGTGTTTCAGATTTATAATACCGAAGACAAAGACCTTAAAACCTACCATTCATTAAAACTAAATAACCAAACCAAATACCCTTGGACAGCAGGACTATGCTTTGTTGTAAATGCTGAAAAAGGTTTAAAAAAACCCATTAGTCAAGATGTATTGAATTACACTCCCATCAAAGGCGATAACAGTTTGAAACTAACCGAAAGCCCTGATATAAAGGTTTCGCAAACAGAAAAAGAAACCAACCGCAAAACCAATATTCGCCGCCGAGGTGAGGTGCAATACGACCAAATAATAGTAGAGGCAGAAATAAAAATTAAGAATTATAAAGCCAAAGATGTAAAAATGAATGTGAACCGTTTGGTATCCGGTGAGCTTTTGAAATCGAATGTGGATTGGAAAAAAACCGATAAAATTACCTTTGGAAATTACCTGAATAAAACCAATGCCGTAACTTGGGAAACCAATGTGAAAGCCGGCGAAGAAAAAACAATAAAATACAGCTATAGCGTTATCGTTAGGGCTAATTGATAATTTACAAGACATAAAAAAAACCTCCTCGAAACGTTCGGGGAGGTTTTCTTATTAAACTTTGGTTTATATCTTATAGCGCGGCTTCGTATCTGCGGCTTACTTCTTCCCAGTTTATAACATTAAAAAAAGCAGCTATATAATCTGGTCTGCGGTTTTGGTAGTGTAAATAATAGGCATGTTCCCAAACATCCATTCCCAAAATTGGCATTCCTTTACAATCGGCTATATCCATCAAAGGATTGTCTTGATTTGGCGTGCTGCAAACACACAATTTTCCGTTAGCCTGAACACATAACCAAGCCCAGCCTGAACCAAAACGGGTAGCTCCCGCTGCTGCAAAAGCTTCTTTAAATTTATCAAATCCGCCCAACTCGCTATCAATAGCAGCACCTAATTTTCCGGTTGGTGCTCCACCGCCATTTGGACTCATTATGTTCCAGAACATAGTATGGTTATAATGACCACCGCCATTATTACGAACGGGCATAGGGTATTTGCTCATATTTTTAAACAAATCCTCAAGGCTTAAATTTTCCATTTCCGTTCCGGCTGTGGCATTATTAAGATTGGTTACATAAGCATTATGGTGTTTGCTATGATGAATTTCCATAGTACGGGCATCAATATGTGGCTCTAATGCTGTGTACTCGTAAGGTAAATTTGGTAATTGGTGTGACATGATATTTTTTTTATTAAATGAGTTACAAATTTAAAGTTTAAACCTAAAGAGGTGGCATATAAATCAAAACAATTTATTACCATGCAATGTTCGTTTTATCTTTTACTTTTGAAATAGAATTATGAAAAAAATCCTGTTCGGCTTTACTGCTCTTTTTGCCTTGGCTCTTTTTAGTTGTAAAGACGATACCCCCAATACCAACAACTACATTCCTTCAGGGCCTGTAAGTTTGGTAATTAATACCGATTTGCCAGAATATTATAAATTAAAAACTCCGGGAACCTATGTCTATCAGCCAGGAGGCAACCGGGGGGTAATTGTTATTCATAATTTTGATGATACCTATGTGGCTATAGAACGCACTTGCAGTATAGAGCCTGACAAGGCCTGTTCTTTTATTTATGTAGACAGCACCAATTTGAATTTACGCTGTGGAACCTATAACATAAATAAATGGGAACCATGCTGTGATAGCCGATTTATGTATAGCGGCTGGGTGCAACAAGGGCCGGCACAATATCCACTGCGAACCTATAACGCCACTCTTAGCGGTTCTGTTATAACCGTTAGAAATTAAGCAACAACTATAAATCCTTTAAAAATATGGCTTTAAAAATTTTAACCTATAATGTAAATGGAATCCGCTCCGCACTTAGTAAACATTTGCTTGGATTTTTGGAAAGAGAACAGCCCGATATTGTTTGTCTTCAAGAAATTAAAGCGTTGCCTGAGCAAATTGATACTTCTTTGTTTGAGCATTTAGGCTACCATTGCTATTGGTTTAGTGCTCAAAAAAAAGGGTATAGCGGGGTTGGTATTTTATCAAAACAAGAACCTAAAAACGTACAATATGGTTGCGGCCATGATGTATTTGATTATGAAGGGCGCATTATTCAGGCCGATTATGAAGGATTTTCGGTTATAAGTGCTTATTTTCCTTCGGGCACAACTGGCGAGTTACGGCAAGATGTGAAATATGCTTTTCTTGATTATTTTTACAATCATTTGGATTATCTAAAGTCCATGATTCCGAAT
>CAMDGU010000049.1 GCA_945897885.1 Chitinophaga pinensis | reverse complement strand
TCTGATGTTTATACTGCAACTGATGGTAGTGGTAATGTTACTGTACGTACTCGTTATATAAGAGTTGTAGATAATGATGCTCCTGTTATTAAAGGTTCTGCTATGAATGTTGGTCTATTCTCTACTGTAAATGCAGCTGAAGGATTAACTATTACTGATAACTATGATGCTCCTACTGCTTTAATGCCTCGTTTAGTTATTTTAAGCAATAACCTTAATACCTACGCTGAAGGTCTTTACTCTGTTACTTTCCAAGTAACTGACTTAAGCGGAAATTTAAGTGCGCCTTACGAAAGAAATATATGGGTTAGCCGTATGTTCCCAACTATTCAAGGTAGCGTTGCCTCTATTGGTAAAGACAAAACTGTGAATGTTTATCCTAACCCTTCTAACGGTTTGGTTAACATAAGCTACAACTTTGCTACTCCTGAAACTATGGACGTTAAAGTTTACAATGCTACTGGTTCGCTAGTTGCTGAAATTAACTCTATCCATGGCCAAAATGGTGTTCAGTCTATCGACTTAAGCGCTCAAGCTAATGGGCTTTACCATGTTAGTATGACCGTTGCCGGTAAACAAATTAATAGAACAATCTCTCTTAACAAATAAAAATCTTCTTTCCTTATATCTAAAAAGGGGGCATAAAGCCCCCTTTTTTATTTATAATAAATTATTTTTCGTTTAAAAATGCAACCTTTGCCGAATTTACAGTCTATTAATATAACAAACATTGGATAGCGTAACGCTTTATGAAATCATTAACGGTTGTAAGAATAATGATCGCAATAGCCAAAAGTTGCTGTTTGAATTGTATGCAAAAAAAATGATGGGAGTTTGCCTCAGATATAGCCCTAATTACGAAACCGCCCGGGATATGGTTCAGGATGGATTTATAAAGGTATATACAAAAGTTTCGAGCTTTAAAAATGAGAGTTCTATTGAAACCTGGATGACAAGAATCTTTATTAACACATGCCTTTCTCACCTTGCAAAGACAGAAAATAAAAATGTCTATTTAGACATCAACGATCCAATTGTTCAATATAGTACTGAAACTACAATTGAAGCGGAATCAACGGTTGAAAATTCAATAAAAAATTTGCCGGTCAACGTAATATTTGACTACATAAGCCAATTACCAGAAAAATATAGAGTGGTACTAAATATGTACTCTATAGATGGGTTTTCGCATCAACAAATTGCAGAAAGCTTAAACATACAAGTTGGCTCATCAAAAAGCAGACTAAGTAGGGCAAGACAATTACTTGTAGATATAATTAAAGATAGAGAAAATTTTAATTGAATACCGAGCGCAATCATATGGACAATTTACTAAAAGATAAATTTTTATCTTTTGAGGGAGATATTCCAATGTCCGACTGGTTTGCCATTGAAGAAAAATTAGACAAGAAAAGACGCTTTGCTTGGATTGGGTGGGCAGCAGTACCTCTTATAATAATAGTAGCTTTAAGTTTTTATTTAACAACCTTTAACAAAACAAATAAATTAACTGCTACAAAACCTTTAAAAGACATTATCTCCCCGGAAAAGAAGATAGTTACCTCCAAAGATTTTAGTGACTTTTCTGGTAAAAACAACCCTGAAACAAATCCTGAAATAAGATCGAACAAGTTATCTAATAGTTATAGAAAGAACTTAGTAAAAAACAATGTTGATTTAGTAGTTGATGAAATAGCGCAGGAAACCAATGCTTCAAAAAGTATTTTTGACCCAATAAGTATTGCTAGTAAGCCAATAACTATGTTCTGGAACTTTAGCATACCAACTCTTGAAAAAATTAAAGACTTAGAGGTTTCTAAACTATCATTTAAAAAGACAAACCTCTTTAGTTTTGAGTTTGGAATAAATCTTTCACCAGCCATGGGCTTGGAGGCAATTAAAGAAAATAAGAGCAATTTTATTAACCGCTCCTACTTTTCTTCAATTGCTGGAAGTTCATCCCTGGGCAACGGGTTTAATAATGGAATTCATGCTCAGGTTAATATTGGTAAAAACTGGTATGTGCGACAAGGAATTTACAGCACAAATTATACAGTAACCCATGCTTATAGTTACATAATAACCGAGTGGGCAAACGTAACTAAGAATATTGGAATAGAGTACTATTTGCCTAGGAATCCAAGTGAGTATGAACATATAAAATATGAAGGAAAAGCTTCCATAAAATATCTTTCATTACCATTAATGGTTGGTAATAGAGCTTATATAAACAAACGCAACGGTATAGAATCTAAAGTTGGAGTAAACGTTTCTAAGCTTTGGAGTGCTCAGGGACAAGTTGTAAACCCTACTTCTTTAAATCTTGAAGAAATAAATAGTAATAATTCTATCAAAAAATGGAATACAGGCCTTTCTATTTCTGCAGGATGGTTCTTTAAGCCAAATAATAATCTTATTTTTACCGTTGAACCTAATTTCGCTATGTTATTAAGTTCAGCTAAGGTTAAAGATTACCCGGTAAAAACAAGTTATTATAACTACGGAATTAATTTAAACCTAAACTACGTAATAGGAGGAAATAACAAATGAAAGCCCTTGTAAAATTATTTATACTATTGATGGTATTAGTAAATATTGCTAAGGCCCAAGTTGTTTTGCCTATGGGTTTGGGTCAAACAAACTCATTAAATATAACCTGCTCAGAAGGTGATAAGATTTGGGTAGTGAGCAATGAAAACGAAAAAATTGTAGTAAATAAATGGGATGGTAATTTTTGGATACAGTATACAGAAATCCCCTCATCTATTCTAAACATCATCTCTACTTTGCCTCAATCTATTGTTGCTAAAGCTGCTTATTTTTATAACAACGAATTATATCTAGCTTTAACCAATAAGTATAATGACAGACTGCTTTTAATAAAAAATTCCGGAAGAAATTGGGCAACTATTAACACCGAAACTATTAAAGTTTCTAGTAAGCTGACTTTTCTTTCAACGCCTGACGGTTTGCTTTTGTGTGGCAAAATTACCGTTGACAATCAATTAATAACCATACTTAAAGTTGGTAAATCTGATTGCTCTATTTATGCCGGCTTATCAGCCAATCATGGTGCTAATGACTATTACACCGATTTTGAAAACATTAATAATACCATTTGGGCATTTGGCTATTTTACTGTTAATACAGAAAGCCGCTATTTTGCTAAACTTGACCAAAATAAAAATTGGAACATTGTATCACAAACAAATGCACCACCATTTACAAACGGAAATTTAGCTATAGGAAAATATAAGCAAAAACTGATTATAGCTGGAACTGATTTCGATTTTTATTCATCTTTTTGTGTTCAAAAAACAGATACTACCTGGGGTGAAATATCAAATGGATTGGCTGATTGGAAAATAAATTCAATTTCAGATATGCGCCAAATTGGTCAAAACTTTTGGGTAGCAGGCAAATTCACACATACTAAGACAAATAATCTCGCTAGCTTGGCCTATTGGAATGGCACTATTTGGACTGTTCCTGATTATGATTATAATTATTTAGGAAACGATTTAAAATTAAATGGTAATACATCGGTTTATATTTCAGGCTCTTTCACCAATTATCAAGGATTATTACTAAATCATGTTGGTATTTTGAATCTTGAAAATGCGATTGTTGCCGGAAAAGTTTTTAATGATATTAATCAAAATTGTACTCAGGAGTTTGGAGAAAATAGCATTTCAGGTGCGGTTATAAAATTGATGCCTGAGAATATTTTTACTATGACTGATTATAATGGCCGTTATTATTTCCCTATTGATAGTAGTAACAAAATACAGCACTTTATTGAGCTTCAAATTCCTAAATACAATGAAGCAACTTGCAGCAGCCTTAAACCAGCTATTATCTCAACGCAACCTACACTCGCGTCTATAAATTTTGGTCTAAGAGTTAGCGGAATACACACAGATGCCTCTATTAAAGTAAATGACTATACAGGTTGGAGAGCCCGACAAGGCTTTGAGGAGAACTATTTACTTTGTGCAGAAAACAAGGGGACCAAAAAAATTGAATCGGGAAAGTTAGTTTTGAAGGTGGATTCAAGACTAACGAATTGGGTATTTAGCGAACAACCAAGTTCTTGGCAAAACAGCACATTAGAATGGAACCTAAAACCAATGCAGGTTGGTGAAAAATATTGTATTCGTTTAAAAGCAACTATACCTGTTGAAATTGCATTGGAAAGTGAAATTTTGTTTGATGCTAAAATTTTAATTGGCGACCTGCAAGATGAAGATGTAACAAATAATACAAGCATTTTAAAACAAAAAATTGTTGCAGCCATTGACCCAAATGACAAAAGAACCGAGCAAAATTATTATATCACTCCTACTCAAAAGGTATTGGATTATAAAATCAGATTTCAAAATACAGGGACGGATACGGCTTACAATATTTTTATCACAGATTCTATTGATCCAAACTTAGCCATGAATAACAATATGGAATCAGATGTTAGTCATTATAAAAATTTAAAATCATCTGGTACATATTGGATACAGCCAAATGGTAAATATGCTTATAAGCTTGCTTGGCATTTTAATAATATTTTATTACCTGACAATAAAACCAATGAAGAAGCTAGTAATGGGTTTATTAATTACAGATTAAATATTGCCAATTCACTTCCGTTAGGAACAACCATTAGAAATAGGGCCTATATTTATTTTGATTATCAAGAACCTATTTTAACCAATGTTGCAAAAAATGTGGTCTCATTAGAAGGTGGTATTAAATCTAACTTACCTGCTAGCCAATTAAGTTTTTACCCTAATCCAGCCACAGATTTTATAACTATCACAAATCCTTTAAAAAAATCCGTTAGTATAAATATTATTAGTTCATTGGGTCAAATAGTTTTAACAAAAACCATTACCGCTGATAGCAAACTTTCTATTTCAACTGCTTTCTTGGCTAAAGGAATTTATTTAATTCAGGCTCAAGGTTACAGCCCTGTTAAGTTGGTGGTTAATTAGTTGCTATAGCTAACGTAGCCACACCAATACTTATGCCATTTACATTTTTCAAAGCCTGACAACAGGCTTCAATCGTGGCTCCGGTTGTAAATACATCATCTACCAATAAAACTCTTTTCCCTTCTAAAATTTCGGGCTCACTTAATACAAATTTTTCTGAAACATTTAGCCACCTATCAAATCGTCGTTTACGCGTTTGTGTATCAGTAAATGAAATGCGTGAAATATTTTTCAATATAGGTGTAGACAGAACTTCAGACATCCCTTGGCAAATAAGTTCACTTTGATTAAATCCACGAGCCTTAGCTTTTGATTTATGCAAAGGAACAGGGATTAAATAATCAATAGAGGAAATAAATGAATTCTCTTTTAAATGATTGGCAAATCTATTCCCCATGTTAATTCCAACATCTTTACGTCCTTTATATTTCAGTTGATGAAGTAATTTTTGTGCTATTCCTGCTTTTTTAAAATAAAGATAGGCCGAAGCAAAATCAATATTTACCCTACCCCATAAGGCTTTAGTCAAATCATTTACCGGGTCGTTATGAAAATTTGTAACCGGTAATTTCACAGCACAAAACGTGCAAATAATGGTTTCATGAGTAACTAATTCATTACCACAATTAACACAAACTACAGGAAAAATTAAATCCAAAATACCTGTAAATAATTTCATAAGGTTTTGACATTTATTAAAATAAGATGCAAGATATTTAATTTTAAAGAAAAAATGAAGACCCAAAAAGTAACGTTAATTTTGCACCATGTTTGAAAACTCTTCAAAAACCAATTTAGAAAAACTGGGTGAATTTGGTCTTATTAAAAAACTAACAGAAAATTATACCCCTAAAAATCCCGATTTAATTAAAGGAATTGGTGATGATGCTGCTATTTTAAAAACTAATTCAGAAAAGCTTCAGGTTATAAGTACCGATCTTATGGTAGAAAATATAAACTTTGATTTGGCTTATACTCCGCTTAAACATTTGGGCTACAAAGCAGTGGTCTCTAACATAAGTGATATTTATGCCATGAATGCTACTCCAAAATTCATTACCATTTCGGTAGCATTATCCAGCAAATATACGTTGGAAGCCATGGAAGAATTTTATACAGGAATTTATTTGGCATGTGAAAAATACGATATTGATATTATTGGAGGGGATACTAATACTTCACCTCAAGGACTGACCATTTCTATCACAGTAATTGGCGAAGTTTCACCTGACAAATATGTTACACGGTCGGGCTGCAAACCCAATGATTTATTGTGTGTAACCGGTGATTTGGGCGGAGCATACATGGGTCATCAACTTATGGAACGTGAAAAAAGGGTGTTTTTAGCTAACCCCGAAATGCAACCAGATTTAGAAGGTTATGACTACATAGTTGGCCGACAGTTAAAACCAGAGGCTCGCAAAGATGTGATTGACCTTTTATCCGAATTAAGTGTAAAGCCAACTTCAATGATTGACATTAGTGATGGATTGGCTTCGGAGTTAAAACATTTGGCTTTGGAATCCAATGTTGGTTTTAATATATATGAAGAGAAACTTCCTGTAGATACACAAACACTTGAAATGGCCAGTGAATTTAATATGGACGCTACCATGTGTGCTTTAAATGGTGGCGAAGATTTTGAATTACTATTTACCATTGACCAGGCCGATTTTGAAAAAATAAAATCCAATATGGATATTACGGTGATTGGTTATGCTACTGAACAGGCAAATATTTGTCAACTTATTACTCCTGCCGGAAACCAATTTGATATTAAAGCGCAAGGTTGGAATTAAGTGTTAATTTTTAGTTGAAACTATTTTTCACTCGATTAAGGCTAAAAGTCACTGTTTTTAGCAATAACGCTTCAAATATTTTCGTTTTTTATTGAAGCAATTTTTGTAATCCTTTTGAAAATTGTTTTAATTTCTGCATGTTTGAAGATTAATACTAATATAGCCAAAAAGGGTATGTCAAAAACAATAATAAAATCACTATTCTATTCATTATTTGCTGTCTTGCTTCTTAGTGCAAAATGCGGTCAGCCTTCATTTTCTGATGCAAATAATCGTTATAAAGTAAAGGAATATGCTGTGGCTGCTGACATGTATGCCAAGGTAGCTAAAAATCCTAAATCCTCAAAGAAGGAAAAGTTAACCTCCGCAATTAATGCAGCTCAGTCTTACTATTACAATCACGATTATAAAAATGCTCTGAAGTGGTATTCAACAGCTATTCAAAAAGGCGCCAAGGATCCTATTTTTTATTATAAAATGGGTGAATGCCTTAAAATGACAGGAAAATACACTGAAGCTTTATTAAAGTTTCAGGAATACCAAAAAATGCAGCCTGACGACCCCAATACCACCATAATGATTGATGGTTGTGAATTGGCTTTGAAATGGAAAGATGCAAAAACCCGCTACCATGTCGCCGAATTTAAACCTGCCAATGATCCGAGTGGTACCAAAATTAAATCTGACGACTACTCTCCAATGTGGGCCAATAAGAAAAAAACCACAATTTACTTTACTTCTGATAGAGTTGGTGGTGAAAGCAAAGGTCAGTACAATTGGACAGGAAGAAAATACAGCGACATATGGATGATTGAGGCTCAGGGTAAAAAAACCAGCGTGAAATGGGGTGAGGCTGTTCCAGTTCCCGGAGCCAATACAGATTATAATGACGGAACTGTAACCTTTGATGAAAAATTTACTAAAATGTATTTTACACAGTGCAACGGCATTAAAGGTGATGAGAAAAAATGTAAGATATACGAAGCCCGAAAAAGTGGAAAAGAATGGGATATAACTCCTAAACCGCTTCCATTTTGTAATGATAAATCAAATTTTGGTCACCCATCCTTATCTGCAGATGGCGAAAAATTATACTTTGCTTCAGATATGCCCGGTGGTTTTGGTGATACAAACACCCACGATTTATATGTTGTAAACTATGTAAAACGCGGCAAAACATGGGGAGACCCAATAAACCTTGGACCTACCATTAATACTAAAGAGAATGAAGTTTTCCCATATATTTTTTCTGATGGCACTCTTTATTTTTCATCGGATGGACATCCTGGAATTGGTGCTTTAGATATTTTCTTCACCAAAGGAACTGGTGTTGATTGGGAAAAACCTGTTAATATGAAATCTCCTATTAATTCAAATGGTGATGATTTTGGAATCATTGTTGATGAAACCAAAGAAAGAGGGTATTTTTCATCTAACAGAAGTGCAGCCGGTAAAGCAGATGATAATATTTATGAGTTTTATATGGATCCTCTTAACTTTTACCTATCGGGTGTAGTTACAGATTGTAAAGATGGAAAACCACTGGCCAAATCGTTAATAATTATTAGCAATAATCATGATTCATCCAAAATAAGACTTTATACTGATGCCAAAGGTTATTATAAAACAGCAATACAAGTAAACACCAAATATGAACTTTTTGCCTCAAAACGTGATGAATACTACTATGATAGTAAAGAAGAATTTGTAAGCACCATGGGACTTGAACAATCACAAGATTTTAGAAGAGATTTTTGCTTAAAAAACCAGTGCAGTGATATTTTCATTCTTCCAATTTATTATGGTTTAGATTCATCAAATATTTATACTCGTTCTGAATCAAAACGCGTTTTAGATGACTTGATTGCAACTTTGAAAAAATATCCAAAAATGGCAATTGAACTTGGTACACATACCGATTGTCGTTCTCCATTTGATTATAACAAATCATTATCTCAACGTCGTGCTGACTCAGCGGTTGCCTATATTATGAAAGCTGGAATTAATCCATTCAGATTGGCAGCTATGGGTTATGGTGAATCACAATTGGTAAACAGATGTGAATGTGAAGGGGGAAAAGTGGTACCTTGTACAGAGGATGAACATCAACAAAATCGTCGTGCAGTAGTAAAAGTATTGAATTGTAATTTTCAATGGACTAAAGAAGCTATAAAAGTATTTAATGACTCAGCCCTAAAAGGTGGACCAATTGCCAGTCCTTTCCTTGAGGAAGAAAGAAAGAAGTATTTACAAGATAAAAAGAACCTGCCTAAGGATATTTTAGCGCCAAACAGTGCTGAGGCTAAAAAAGCTGAAATGGACGAATTAAAAGAAAAATATGATTTAATTCCTATAATCAAATCAAAAGATAAATATTCTACTACAGGCAAGATTGGTAAAAAAACAGTTAAGTTTGACTATGACCCAGAAGAATCAAGTACTATTATCCCTGAAACAATAGTCGTTCAACTTTTAGCTGCTAAAGTTATAACAGTTGCTGATTTTTCTGATGGAACCAAAACGTATATTTTACCTGATGGAACTAAAATTAAGAGTAAATCGTTCGATGTAAAAGAAATTATTTTGGGAGATGTTAAATTTACCAATGTAAGATGTGTAGTTGGAACAGGAACCTTGAAAAAAGCGATTTTAGGGTATGGAATCTTTGAAAACTATGCTTCAGTAAAAGTTGAAGGAACCAATATTTTATTAGAAAAAAGACTAAAATAAGTTAATATTTAATATTTCGAAAAACCCGTTTTGGAAATTCAAAACGGGTTTTTTATTACCTAAAAACTAAAATACAATTACCTTTGTGCTTCACATGTCGGATCGTTATTTAAAACGCGGTGTTTCATCGCAAAAAGAAGATGTTCATAATGCCATAAAAAATCTTGATAAAGGTCTTTTTCCAAATGCATTTTGTAAACTAACCGCTGATTTTCTTGGCAATGACCCAGAATGGTGCAATATTATGCATGCCGATGGGGCCGGCACAAAATCCAGTTTGGCTTACCTTTATTGGAAAGAAACCGGAGATATAACCGTTTGGAAAGGTATTGCTCAGGACGCTTTGGTTATGAACCTTGACGACATGCTATGTGTAGGTGCAACTGATAATTTTTTACTTTCCAGCACAATTGGCAGAAATAAGTTTAAAATTCCGGGTGAAGTAATCGCCGAAATAATAAATGGAACGGAAGAATTTTGCCAGTCCATGAATGATTTTGGTATTACTATTAACAACATGGGTGGTGAAACTGCTGATGTAGGCGACCTTGTAAGAACAGTTATAGTAGATTCAACCTTTGCCGCCCGATTAAAGCGGGATGACGTTATTGAGATAAATATTAAGCCGGGTGATGTAATTGTTGGTTTAGCTTCTTATGGTAAAGCAATTTATGAAAATGAGTACAATGCAGGAATGGGAAGCAACGGGCTAACTTCGGCAAGACATGATATGCTAAATAGTAGCTACAAATCTAACTTTCCGGAAAGCTTTGATTCATTGGCTGATAGTGATTTTTTTTACACGGGTAACTTTAATTTAACTGACACTTTACCTGAAACAGATATCTCAATAGGAAAAGCAATATTATCTCCTACGAGAACCTACGCTCCTCTTCTAAAAGAGATAATTAAAAATCATCGCAAACAAATAAATGGAATAATACACTGCACAGGTGGCGCTCAAACCAAAGTAATGAAATTTGTAAATAATTTGGAGGTTATTAAAGATAACTTACTACCTGTTCCTCCTCTGTTTAAAACTATTCAGCAAACAACGAATACCTCATTCAAAGAAATGTTTGAAGTATTTAACATGGGACATCGCATGGAAATTTATACTGACCTAAAAACTGCAGAGGAAATAATTAAAATTTCAGCTTCTTTTGGTATTGAAAGTCAGATAATTGGCCAATGCAAACCTGCCGATGCTAAAATCTTGTCGATTTTTTACAATAAAGAGACTCTGAAATGGAAATATTAATAAAATAAACATACATTTGAATTCTAAAAATTATTTAAACAAATTTGATATGAAAAAATTACTAGTATTAGCTACTGTTGTTAGTTTTGCTTTCTTTTCTTGTAAAGACAAGGGAACGGACACACCTGATGGAGGCACAAAAGCCCCAGAAACTTACACTCAAAAAGTTTTAATTGAGTACACTACTTGTGCCGGATGTCCTTATTGCCCTGATGGACCAATTTTTGCCGCTAACTTAGCTACAAAACATGGTGCTGATGTTGTTTATTCTGTTGCCATGCATAATCTTTACCAAGGTGCCGATCAAATGGCATCTGACGATAGTAAAGCTTTCTCTGACGTTTGGTCTGCAGGAAACCCTACCGGTGCAACTAATAGAATTGGGGGTAAATGTGAAACCCGCACTGCTTGGGCTGGAAAGACGGCTGGCTTAATTGATGCAGATGAGGCTAAATTAGGTGTTGCTATTGATGCTTCTAAGTCTACCGGTACTAATGCTTTCAATATTAAGGTTAAGGTTGGTGTTGGAAAAGTTGATTTACCTGCTGGTAAATATTATGTTATTGGTTATTTAGTTAACAAAGAAATGACAGGTACAGGTTCTGGTTGGGATCAAGCCAATGGATACAATGGAACTGCTGGTCATGCAATGTACCAAAAAGGAAACCCTATTAAAAATTATGTTCACCATAATGTATTTATGAAGGCTTTAGGTACTATGAATGGTATATTAATGGATGCTGCTAACATGAAAGCTGGCTCATTAAGCGAATATAGCTTTGATGTAAATTTAGCTGGTGCTGACATTTCTAAAATGGATGTAGTAGCTTTTGTATATTACAAGAGCCTTACTGCTCCTTTTATCGAAAACGTTCAACGTGTTAAATTGGGTGAAAACAAAGCTTTCGATTAATTTTAATAAAAAAATCTTTAAAAAAAACCTGCTCCTAATAGGAGCAGGTTTTTTTTATTTAAGACCTTTTACAATAATCTATGTCATAATACTGTTATCAGATGTACACCTAAAACTAAACTCTCATGTTTCGTTGGCTAATTGTACCTTTATATTTATTTCCCCTATCATTATCTGCTCAAGTAAGCAATGATTCGCTACAAAAAATACTGGTTGGAACTGAAGCTCAAGTAAAATATTATTCTAAAAATCCAAAACTTTTTACACCTGTTGCCCTGGCTTCGATATCCTTTCATTTAGAGATTCTAAAATCTGTAAATACATATCAGGATAAAAGCAGGCCATATTTTAAAAAAGTAAGAACCATTGATAGTTGTTTTAACTTATTGAAGATTAGAACGAACTATATGGCTTTGGATTCCACCGAAACAGAGAAAATTATTTTTCAAATAGAACGTACCTTCAAAAAAAGAGAAGCAGAAATGGTTGGACTTAAAATCGAAAACCAAAACCTTCGAAAGCAGAATTACTATTTAAGAATGGATACCATTCGATGGAGTGAAAGATGCAAAAAAGCAGGAGAAAATGAGGCTAAATGGAAATATCAAACTAAAGCACTAGAAAAAAAATTAAAGCTATATGAGCATGGAACTTACTGGGGTCTCAGTCTTGGATTTAACTATTTCCTTAATAATCCACCGAACTATTACATAAAACCCGACAGCACCATAGGAACTATAGGTTCACCAAAAGGAATTAGCTTTCTAGTATCAGCCATTGTTGGGTATAAATTTAACGAAAAACACAGTTTTATTTTTAATGTTCCTTTAGGCGACTTTACACGAAATTCTCAAAATGCAATTGGCCTTTTCAATCAAAAATTAGCTGGAGGCTTAGGTTATGGATACCATATTTCTGGGGTAGCTGTTATTGGAATAATAAATATCAGCCCCTACGAGAAATTAGCTCCAGAAATATTAGGTGGTAAAAAAATTGAAGGAGATGTTTATTCTAAACTGAACCTTAAAGACTATCCAACAAGTGCAGCTTACAGTCCAAGCTTTACCATAGGTATGAGTTACAATTTTGTTGGCAAACCCACAGTAAATGCAGCCGAATAAAAGCCTTTAAAATAATAGTGTCCCTAATAATCGTTCGGCTTGTTCTTCTGTCAATCCTTTTCGCACTGCATAATCTGCTACCTGATCTTTGCCAATTTTACCCACAGCAAAATATTTGCTTTGAGGATGGGCAAAATAAAATCCTGAAACGGATGCCGCAGGAAACATAGAAAAACTGTCGGTTAATGTTATTCCTGCATTTTCTTTTACATTTAACAAACTGAATAATTTCACTTTTTCTGAATGCTCAGGACAAGCTGGATAGCCCGGAGCAGGACGAATTCCGCGGTAAGATTCCTTTATCAACTCTTCGTTCGTCAAGTTTTCTTCTTTAGCGTAGCCCCAATACTCTGTTCTCACCAATTTATGAAGATATTCGGCAAAGGCTTCTGCAAAACGGTCGCCGATAGCTTTTACCATAATGCTATGGTAATCATCGTGGTCTTTTTCATACTCTTTGGCCAATTCATCTATTCCTAATCCGGCAGTTACTGCAAACAAACCCATGTAATCATTTTTTTGTGCTACAAAATCAGCAAGGCAAATATTTGGAATCCCTTGACCCATTTGCCTTTGTTGGCGCAAAAAATGAAAAGTTTGTAATGTTTCTGATCGGGTTTCATCTTTATAAACAATCACATCATCTCCCCTACTTTCAGCTGGAAAAATACCCAACACGGCATTCGCAGTAAACTTTTTACCTGCGATAAGTTTGTCCATCAATGCATTTACTTCGTTAAAAAGTTTGGTAGCCTCTGCTCCCACAACTGCATCGCTTAATATTTTAGGGTATTTACCTGCAAGTTCCCATGTTTGAAAAAACGGAGTCCAATCAATAACATCTCTTAGGACAGATAAATCAAAGTCCTTTAAAACCTTTACACCGATAAAGTTTGGTTTATCAATATGGGTTTCATAAATCACTAATTTGTTAGCCCTTGCCTGTTCAAGTGTTAAAATATTTTTATCCAATTGGCGCAGGGCATGATTTTCAGCCAAAGCTTTGTATTCTGCTTTAATCTTTTGGGCAAATTCCTCTTTAGTTTCAGGACTCAATAAATTTCCTGCAACCGGCACACTTCGGCTAGCATCCAATACATGAACCATAGGACCATCGTATTCAGGAGCAATTTTTACAGCCGCATGAATACGCGATGTTGTTGCTCCTCCAATCAGCAAAGGCGTTGTAAATCTCTGTCGTTGCATTTCTTTAGCCACATGAACCATTTCATCCAAACTTGGCGTTATTAATCCACTAAGTCCTATAATATCCGCATTTATTTCACGGGCTTTTTGTAAAATTGTTTCGCAACTCACCATCACTCCCAAATCCACAATTTCATAATTGTTGCAAGCCAACACCACTCCTACTATATTTTTACCAATGTCATGCACATCGCCTTTTACCGTTGCCATCAATACCCTTCCTGCTCCCCGGTCTTCCTTTCGTTCTCCGCCCAAGGCTATAAGTCTTTCTTTTTCTTCTAATAAATACGGTTCCAAATAGGCTACTGATTTCTTCATAACCCGGGCACTTTTTACAACTTGTGGCAAAAACATTTTTCCGCTTCCAAATAAATCCCCAACCACATTCATTCCGGCCATTAAAGGGCCTTCAATTACTAAAAGTGGTTTGCCAAGTTTTACCCTAGCCTCCTCGGTGTCTTCATCTATAAAATCTGTAATTCCTTTCATCAAGGCATGTTTTAGTCGCTCTTCAACACTCGTATTTCGCCATTCTAAAACTTCCTCCTCTTTTTTGCCTTTGGCTTTTACTGTTTCGGCAAATTCTATTAATCTTTCTGTCGCATCGGGTCTGCGGTTCAACAACACATCCTCTACCCTTTCGAGCAAATCCTTTGGAATTTCATCATACACCTCAATCATTCCGGCATTCACAATGCCCATATCCATGCCTGCTTGTATGGCGTGGTATAAAAATGCTGAATGCATGGCTTCCCTTACAGGGTCGTTTCCTCTAAATGAAAAGGATATATTACTCACTCCACCACTTACTTTTACATGGGGAAGATTTTGTTTTATCCAGCGGGTGGCATTTATAAAATCAACCGCATAGTTGTTATGCTCATCCATTCCGGTGGCTACCGTTAAAATATTCGGGTCAAAAATGATATCCGAAGCAGGGAATTTTACTTTTTTGGTTAAAATATCATAACACCTTTGGCAAATTGCTATTCTTCTTTCGTAGTTATCGGCCTGTCCTTGTTCATCAAACGCCATTACAACCGCAGCAGCTCCATACCGTTTTACTAATTTGGCCTGACGAATAAATTCTTCCTCTCCTCCTTTTAAACTTATCGAATTTACAATGCCCTTGCCTTGCATGCACTGCAATCCGGCTTCTATTATTTCCCATTTGGAACTATCCACCATAATAGGAACCTTGCAAATATCCGGTTCGGCGGCTATCAGATTTAAAAATTTGGTCATGGCAGCTACACCATCCAACATCCCTTCGTCCATGTTCACATCAATAACCTGGGCTCCGTTTTCTACTTGTTGACGAGCCACAGCAACAGCTTCATCGTATTTGTCATTTAAAATAAGCCGGGCAAACTGCTTGGAGCCTGTAATATTGGTTCGTTCCCCAATATTCATAAAATTGGTTTGAGGAGTAACTATCAGCGGCTCAAGTCCGCTTAAGCGCATATATTGGTGTATTTCTTTCAAGAGTTTTTGATTCTATTACTATTTCATCCCCCAACCCCCTTCAAAGGGGGACTGCGGCTTCGATAATCTTTTGTTTGTTAATTCAATTTTTTTCTATCGTTTTGCGTTCGCCAATTTTCAAATTGTCACATTTTCAAATTGACACATTTTCAAATTGACACATTAAACCGATTCCATCTCAAATATCCCCATCTCAATATTATCAAGTATCTGAAGTATTTCCTGTAAATCTTCCGACATAACCAGTTTCATCCGTGTTTCTTTAAAATAAGGAAACCCTTTAAAATAATTGGAATAATGGCGTCGCATTTCTAAGATTCCAACCACAGGATTTTTCCATTTTACCGCTTCCAACAAATGTTGTTTGCAAGCTGCTACACGTTCATGAACGGTTGGGCCTTCCAAGTGTTGGCCATGTTTCATAAAATGTTTTACTTCTCTAAAAATCCAAGGATTTCCGATAGAAGCTCTACCAATCATAACTCCATCTACTCCATATCGGTTTTTTAGATCAACTGCCTTTTCTGGGCTATCCATATCTCCGTTTCCAAAAATTGGTATTTGTATCCTTGGATTGTTTTTAACCTTTCCTATAAATGTCCAATCGGCATCGCCTTTATAAAGTTGTACTCGTGTTCGGCCATGAATGCTTAAGGCACTAATCCCGATATCCTGCAACCGCTCGGCTACTTCTTCTATGTTTTTGGTGGATTCATCCCAGCCCAAACGGGTTTTTACTGTCACGGGCAAATGAGTGCTATCAATTACCGCTTTGGTCATGGCCACCATTTTTGGAATATCTTGTAACAAGGCGGCACCAGCACCTCTGCAAGCCACAGCCTTTACCGGGCAACCATAATTTATATCAATCAAATCGGGGCTGGCCAAAGTAGCTATTCTGGCTGCTTCTCTCATACTTTCTATATCACTTCCAAAAAGTTGGACGCCAATTGGGCGTTCGTATTCAAAAATATCAAGCTTTTTCCGGCTCTTAGCTGCATTGCGTATCAGGCCTTCTGATGAGATAAACTCAGTATACATTAAATCGGCGCCATTGGCCTTGCAAACGGCTCGAAACGGCGGATCACTCACATCCTCCATTGGAGCCAGCAATAAGGGAAATTCACCCAATTTTATGTTGCCTACTTTTACCAACTTAATTACACAAGCGGCAAAGATAATAATTGCAGGGCGTTTATTTGCAGTCATAAAACAACCAAAAATGTTAATTTACTTTTGGCATAACAGACAGGTTGGTTCAAAAAATCCTAATTTTGGCATTATTATCAAAATAACAAATGCATTTATTCAAAACCCTACTCCCCACCTTTTTACTTTTTATCAGCTTTATTTCACAAGCCCAAATTACACCCTCTCATTACAAGGTTTACTCAGTAAAACAGGGCAAAGAAGTAACCTTAGATGCCATAATAGAAGACATGAAGAGTTATGATGTTTTGTTTTTTGGTGAAGAACATAACGATTCAGTTACCCATTTTTTGGAGAGTAAAATGCTGGAAATGCTCCATCAGAAATATCCAAAGACTGCTCTTTCTATGGAAATGTTTGACCGTGACTTACAAACCGTTATGAATGAGTATTTAACAGGAGACATCCGTGAAAAAAACTTTAAAAAAGATGCACGGGTTTGGAGCAATTATCGCGATTACCGTCCAATGGTTGAGTTTGCTAAAGTAAATAAACTGGATGTTATATGTGCTAATGCACCAAGCCGATATACAAATTTGGTTGGGAGAAAAGGCCAAAAAGCCTTGATGGCATTGCCAAAAGAATCAAAAAAACACTTTGCACCACTGCCTTACGACACGGCTTCAGGAAAATATTATGAAAAACTGATGGACCTTACCGGACATAGTGCAGCACCTATAACTATCGATACCGGTGCTAAAAAAACACCACTGCCCATAACGATGGGAAATTTTAATTTAATTATGGCCCAATCACTCTGGGACGCAACTATGGCCTATTCCATTTCCGAATATCTAATACATAATAAAGGAAAAAAAGTAATGCAGGTAAACGGCAGGTTTCATAGTGATGAAGGTTTTGCCATTGTTACTCAGCTAAAAAAGTATAGCCCAAAATTAAAACCATTGATTATTTCAAGCGGATCGGATGACACTTTTCCTATTATCGATTGGAACAAGCATAAGCATTTGGGCGATTATATTATAATTACCGACCCAAATGTTCCAAAAACATCTAAAGATTAAAATAAATCAAGTGCCGCAATAGCTTCATTTTTTACATCTTTGCAATTAAGTTAACACCATCCCTTGAACGAGCAGAACATTTTTAAATTAATATCCCGGCTCTTAATAGCTTTCGGGGTTATGTTTATTAATCTTTTTTTGTTTACTGCTTTGGCCCAGTATACTTGTCAGGCATTATACCACATTAATATTAGCGGCTATTTAAGTGCAGGAAATTTTGAAGCGGCTGCACCAAATGAAATAGCAGCTACCCGATTATTTTTTGCAATTTACTCCATAGGTACTTTTATTTTTTCTTCCTTTATTCTAGCCCTTGTTTTTAAACAAAAGCCTAAGGAGTATCTGGGTTTAAATAGTTTTCCTAAAGCTATTTATTGGGTATTTGTAGTATTGGTGCTTTTAGTGTCGATGCCTTTTTTATCATGGCTGGTTGAATTAAATGGCAAATTGGTTTTTCCCGAATTTTTAGCAGGTCTTGAAAAGCAACTGAAAGCCTCAGAATTGCAAAACGATAAGCTCTATGATTTAATGCTTGGTATGACGAATTACACCGACTTAGTTTTAAACCTTATGGTCATGGCATTAATTCCGGCGGTTGGAGAAGAATTATTTTGCAGGGGTGTTTTGCTCAATGTTGTTTATGATTACTCAGGAAAAATTTTAAGGTCTGTTGTTATAGTTGCCATCATTTTCACATTATTCCACATGCAATTTTACAAATTTGCTCCAATGATGGTATTGGCAATTATTTTGGGCTTATTTATTAGCTGGACACAAAGTATTTGGGCATCTATTTTATTTCATTTTTTAAACAATACAACTGCTGTGGTTGGTAATTTTTATGCCCAACGTGGTGTAAAGAATATATTTACCGATGAACATGCA
>CAMDGU010000048.1 GCA_945897885.1 Chitinophaga pinensis | reverse complement strand
GCGTTTAAAAGCTTTCCAGCCTGATCCTTTTTCTACGGGGCGATTTTGCCAATACAACTCAAATGCCCTTTGTGTTTGAAAAAAATTAACTTTTTCATTTTGCATCATATCTATCCAATAAGGATAGGATGCCGTATCGGTTTGGGCTGATATTTTAGGTAATGAGTAAAGAAAAATAAATAATAGCGTATATCCTTTCAACGTTTTATATTTTTATAAAAGACAAAAGTACAAAAATTTGTGTTACATGTGCTTCATTATGGCTTACCATGCAGCATCAAAGAATAACTAATTTATTTTTCGTAGTTAACTCTCAAACTAAAATTGGCCTTAAATGTATTAATATCGTAGATTAATACTATACAAGATTGAAATTTGAAGACTTATACAATTCCAATAAGAATCTTGTTTATAATCTTGCCTTGCAATATGTTCAAAATTGTGAAGATGCCGAAGAAATAACACAGGATGTATTTGTATCTGTACATAAATCATTAAATTCATTTAAGGAGCAATCTAAACTTAGCACCTGGATTCACAGGATAACCATAAATAAATCGTTGGATTTTATTAAAAGCCGGCAGCGCAAAAAAAGGTTTGGTATTTTTTATTCTCTTTTTTCTGAAAATTCAATTGAAGAAAAATATGAAAAACCGGAATTTAATCATCCCGGGGTGCAACTCGAAAACAAAGAAGCCTTGCAGCAACTGTTTAAAAACATCAATCAATTATCTGACAATCAAAAAACGGCACTTATTTTAAGTAAAATAGAACAAAAGACGCAAGCAGAAATTGCTGAAATAATGAACCTAAGTAATAAAGCGGTTGAATCTTTAATTCAGCGTGCTAAAACAAGTTTACAGAAAAATATAACTTCTCAAGAAGGAAATTAAAAAAAATATCGTCAAATTATGATAACAAACAATGGATAGCAAGAACAAAAAAATATCGTTGGACCTGTTAAGTCAAATACAAAAAGTAGATGCTCCGCCATTTTTATTTACCCGCATTAAGCAAAAGATCGAGCATACTTACCCAACAAAGTTTTCTTTAAAGTCAACCTGGTCCATTGGCCTTTCATTTATTTTGGTTTTGATATTAAATTTTATGGCGATAAACAAAAGAATTCATCAAACCAAAAGTGATAATAATTTGGTTAAAACATTCAATTTAATGCCTGATAAATCATTATACAAATGAGCAAAGTAAAAATTTTAAGCCTTCTATCTATTGGATTACTTATTACCAATTTACTGCTAGTTTGTTTTATCTTTTTTAAGAAACCAATGCCTTCGGAGCATGAGGGGCCAAAACATTTAATTATCGAAAGGTTAAGCTTTGATAAAAACCAGAGCAAAAAATATGATGGTTTGATAAAGTGGCACAGAAAAGAAATCGAAAATACCAACCAAAATATTTTGGGTTTAAAAAATCAACTTTATGGCAGCTTGGCGCAAGATTCATCTGCCATCGACAAAGATTCACTGATTAACGCCATTGGGCAATTGCAAGTAAAAATAGAGTCCATTCATTTCAAGCATTTTCAGGATATCAAAAAACTTTGTAAGCCAAATCAAATCGATGCATTCAATGATTTATCCAAAGAATTGGCCGCGTTGTTTTCAAAAGGTAAGCCTCCAAGAAAAAGAAAATGAGATTCAGATTTGCAGTTTTTATTATTGCTTTTGGAATAAATGTAAAGCTTCTTTCTGCACAAAATTTTAGTACAATTTCAGTAAATTTCAAACCAATGTTTGGTCATTCAGTTTTGCAACTGAACGATTCAATTTACCTACTGAATTCCAGAGACAGCATACAATTTACGACCCTTAAATTTTATATTTCCGGCATAGCGTTTTGGAATAATTCAACAACGGTTTGGATAGAGTCAAACAGCTTTCATTTGTTGGATGCAACGGATAGCAACACCTTGAAATTGGCCTTTAAAGTTCCTGCTGATATGATATATTCTGAGATAAAATTTAAACTCGGTATTGACAGTTTAACCAATGTTTCAGGTGCCATGGGTGGCGATTTAGACCCTACAAAAGGTATGTATTGGACGTGGCAAGGCGGATATGTCAATTTTAAACTGGAAGGTAAAAGCAATCTTTGTCAATCGCGAAAACATGAATTTCAATTTCATTTGGGAGGCTATGCTCATCCTTACAACATCTTACAATCCATCTCCTTGTTGACTTCAAATCGCCAAAATGTTAATATAGAATTGGACTTAAAAACCTTTATAAGTAATGTTGACTTAGCGAACAAGCCTTCTGTTATGTCGCCCAACAAGGAGGCTTTAATATTATCGAATCAGTTGGGTAAACTCTTTATAGTTAAATAATGAATTGTTTGAAGATTGTTTCGGTTTGCTTGTTGTTTATATTTGTCTCATCATTTTTGGGAAGCAAAGATGGACTTTTTAATATTCCTCAAAATTGGCCGAAGCCGATTTACAATTTCTCAAAAAACCCTTTAACAAAAGAGAAAATAGAATTGGGAAGAGCCCTGTTTTATGACCCCATTTTATCTCAAAACAATACCATTTCCTGTTCAGGCTGCCATTCCCAATTTACCGCATTTACTCATGTCGACCATGCTTTAAGTCATGGAATTAATGACAGAATCGGAACCCGAAATGCCCCGGTACTCATTAATTTGGCCTGGAATAAAAGGTTCATGTGGGACGGAGCCATCAATCATTTGGATGTGCAGGCCCTGGCGCCAATAAGCCACTCCGATGAAATGGGTTCAAACATATCAGAAGTCGTGACTAAATTGCAGCACTCCAAAATTTACCCCCCCTTATTTTTCAAGGCCTTTGGCGACAGCCTGATTACCGGCGAAAATACCTTAAAATGCATTTCCCAATTTATGTTGACCCTGGTAAGTGCCAATTCGAAATACGACAGCGTTAAACGCAATGAATCGTCATTTACAAAACAAGAGGAAAATGGGTATAAAATATTTAACAAAAATTGTACTTCCTGCCACATCGAACCTTTGTTTACCAATCAGAAATTTGAAAATAATGGTTTGCCCCTTGATTTGGAATTAAAAGATTTTGGAAGAATGAAAGTTACCCAAAACCCGAATGACTCATTAAAATTCAAGGTACCTACCCTTCGCAATATTGAATTTTCATATCCCTACATGCACGACGGCCGATTTAAAAATTTAAATTCGGTATTGGATCATTACGGCAGGGGCATTGTAAAAAGTAAAACTTTGGCTTTGCAATTGGAACAACCCATTGTTTTATCGGCCAATGAAAAGGTAGATTTGATTAGCTTTTTGCTCACCTTAAGCGATAAAAAGTTTTTATTTAATCCCGAATTCGGCTATCCAAAAAATCTTCTTCTATCTTTACCGAAGGATTAAAAAATTAATATCGTCAAACCATAAGACCCAATAAAAATATATGCATAAAACAAAACGCCCGATTTTTCTTCTGATTATTTTCTTCCTTTTTATTTTATTGTTTAGAAGTCAGAGCCACGCACAATACAATACACTCTGGATACCCGACACGCTATCGGGGACTAATTTTAACCTGAATATCAAAGATACCTTCGCTCAATTAGTGATTAAGGGAAACCAAACCATTACAGGGGGCATCAACGGTAAATTCTGGGGTCCAACCTTATTTATTAAAAAAGGAGATGTGGTGCATATGAATGTGAAAAATAACCTGAATGATTCCACGACACTTCACTGGCATGGCATGCACTTGCCTGCAGTTATGGATGGTGGTCCTCACCAGGTGATTCCTCCCGGTACTCTTTGGCAACCCTACTGGAAAGTGACCAATAACGCTGCTACCTATTGGTATCATCCCCATTTACATGAGATGACCATGGACCAAATTACCAAGGGAATTGGAGGGTTGATTATTGTGAGAGACAGCATAGAATCTGCTTTGGCTTTGCCAAGAAAATATGGCGTGGACGATATTCCATTGGTATTAACAGACCGTGATTTTAACACATCCAATCAATTTGTGGCGGTGCCTTATGGCGACAGTATGATGGTAAACGGAACGCTTCGTCCTGAGTTCTCTATTCCTGCACAGGTGGTGAGATTCAGAATTCTGAATGCGGCCATTGAACGTTCTTATAACCTTGGTTTCAGTGATAACAGGGCCTTTCATATCATAACCTCCGATGGTGGACTTTTAAATGCTCCAGTTTCTGTGACAAGATATTTATTGCATGCAGGCGAACGCATTGAAATTTTAGTCAATTGCCTTTCACAATCAGGCACTTCACTGGATTTAAAAGCCTACAATTCCACCTTGAGCAATTTTGTTGCCGGAGGCGAGGCCTTTGTCAACGGCCCCTTTGCCAATGCCTTGGGTAAAAAAGATTTTAATATTTTGCATTTAAAAATTGGAGCAATTACCAGTTCACCAATTACAACTGTGCCTGCAATGCTGACTATTAATAAACCTCTTAATTCAGCAGATGCTGTTATTACAAGAAAACTGACCTTCAGCGACAGTGCAGGCGTTAAAGTTCCTGTCATTCTTGGTCCCAATGCATTTGTGATTAACCACAAACTATTTAAGCTAAAAGTTACCGATTACAATATTGCATTGAACAATACTGAAATTTGGGAAATTACCAGCAACTCCGTTTTCGGCCATCCTTTTCATATCCATGATGTGGAGTTTAATATTTTGTCGGTCAAGGGCGCTGCTCCTGCGGCTGCCCAATCAGGATGGAAAGATGTGGTTTTTATTCCGGGTAAAACAGGAACCACGCCATCTGTTGTAAGATTCATCGCAAAATTTGATGACTATGCAGATGCCTCGCACCCATTTATGTTCCATTGCCATATTTCATTGCATGAAGATGAAGGAATGATGGGACAATTTTTAGTTACAAGTCCTTCGGGAACTGTAAATTTATTTCCTAAATCTGACCCTCAAATAAATATTTTTCCAAATCCTGCGAAAACCAAATTATTTGTAGCCTATGACCAACCGAATTCACAAGTCTATTATGCCAGAATAATAAACGCTCTGGGAAAAACCGTGTTGATGTTGCCAAAACCTGAATTGGAAAAAGGAATTGATATTTCAGGATTGGCTTCCGGAATGTATACATTGCAAATAACACAAGATGAAACAAAAATAATGACTACAAAGAAATTTATTAAAGAATGAGAAAACTGGTCATAAGCATTTTTACAATTGTTTTATCTTATTATTCCTATTCTCAAAGGAATGTCGTATTGATAATTGCGGATGATTTAGGAACTGATTATTTAGGTTGTTACGAAGATTATAAGGATACTGTGGATGTCCCGAATATCAGGGCATTGCTGAAAAAAGGCGTTCGGTTCAGCAACGCTATGTCCAATCCGGTTTGTTCATCCACCCGCTCGGGTATTTTAACCGGACGTTATAGTTTTAGAACAGGCGTTGGAGGAATTGTTGGAGGAGCAGGAGGTTCCAATCCATTGGATACTTCAGAATTAACCATTACCAGATTACTTAAAAAATTTAATCCCAATATTGCAAAAGCTGATATTGGCAAATGGCATTTGCATCAAGCAACTCCGGCATCTAACTTATTAAATCCCAATAAAATGGGTTACGATCATTTTGAAGGCCCTTTCATAGGTCAACTGCCAAGTTTTACAAACTGGACGAAATTTACCAATGGGGTTTCGAGCAATGTAACCACTTACGCCACATCTGAAAACGTAAATAACGCTGTAAACTGGTTAAAACAACAAAATTCAAAACCGTTTTTTTTGTGGCTGGCATTCAATGCACCGCATGCACCCTATCATTTACCGCCCGCTAATCTGCATTCATATAAAACTTTAAGTGGAACTGCCCAGGATATTTCCAAAAACCCCAAAGCCTATTTTAAAGCCATGCTCCAGGCCCTGGATCATGAAATTGGAAGATTTTACGATTCATTAAAAAAGATGAACCGCTATGACAGCACTGATTTTATTTTTATAGGGGACAATGGCAATAGCATTCAGACAGCTCAAATTACAAATACAGCAAAAGCCAAAGGCACGGTTTACCAATATGGCGTTCACGTTCCGTTTATCATTGCCGGGCCTTCGGTCGTAAATCCGGGAAGAAAAAGTGATGCGCTGATTAATACTGCCGATATTTTTGCAACCGTTTTGGATTTGTTTGGGGATAAAACATGGCAATCACAGATCCCTGCCAATAAACCTGTGGATAGTAAAAGTATTTTGCCAATTCTAAAAAATACAGGGGTTGATATACGGCCCTGGTCATTTTGTGAAGATTTTAAACTTACGCCCGATTCAACAGATGGGAAAGCCATGCGGAATAAGGAATATAAACTCATCAGGTTTGATTATGGTAGGGAGGAATTTTATAATTTAAGCAACGACCCCGGAGAATTGAACAATTTATTATTGGGTAAATTGAATGCTATAGAACAGACCAATTACAATGACTTGTGCACAGATATGACAAAATTGATTGGCAAGGGATCCTTCTGTAACAGTTCAGCGGATATAACAAATAGTATTACTCAGAAATACGATATTTATCCCAATCCATTCCATGCCTATATTCACAGTGAATCCTTTACGGAGCAGGATATTTATGAACTTACCGATTGTGTGGGGCAAAGTCTCTTTAACGGAAAAAACATAAAACTTCAAAATTTCTCAAACCTTCCAAATGGTGTTTATTTCCTTAAAATTTCAAATAAAAAAAATCAAACCATAAAATTATTAAAAGAATAACATGTACAATTTAAATAGTAAATTAATGGTACTCAGCTTGCTTTTTACAAGCATTGCCTCAAATGCACAAACCAATCCTGCCATTCTGAATTGGCTTCAAAACACCACAAACATAACAGGAAGACATTATGTAAAAGGCAATTCCACAGCAATTACCGATGCCACTTTAGCAAATGTTCAAAATGTTAAATACTCTGCAGATTGGGTTTACATAAGCACCCAGGGGATTCCTGCTTATGTTACCGGACCTTTTTTGGACAACAATCCTTCATTGGCTAGCGCCCAAAATGCAATTTTTAAAATCTCCTTAAAACCTGTTAAAAATCCGGGAGCATTTACAGCCACCACCGGTGGAAATATTGGTATTTTTATTAATGGCGTGGCCTTGTTTGATTACCGCGACGGGGTTTCGTGGCAAAACAGTTCAAGTTCTTTAAAAGGCGGTCCTTTAGGCGGAATTGGCGATGGTGTTTGGAACCGTGATGCAGTGGTTGGTGAAAAGTTAGGCTTTGATTGTTCCAAAGGACATCCTGCTATGGGCAATTATCATCACCACCAAAATCCAAGTGCCTTTAAGTTGGACCTTACCGTGATATCCACGGTATGCAATTTATACGATGCCGACGGATTGTATGTCATCGATAGCACCAAGCATTCACCCTTATTGGGATTTGCTTATGATGGATTCCCGATTTATGGGGCCTATGCCTATAAAAATACAGATGGTACCGGTGGAATCACCCGCATGAAATCGAGTTATACTTTGAGAAATATCACCACACGAACAACTTACTATACCGGAACCAATGTAACTGCAGGTCCTAATGTTGATGCAACTTATAAATTGGGTTATTTCAGAGAAGATTACCAGTACAATACCACCACTGCTGCCACGCCCGATTATTTGGATGAGCACAACGGACGTTTTTGTAAAACCCTGGAATATCCTGATGGTACTTATTGCTATTACGCCACCGTTGATAAAAATTGGAACTCGGCTTACCCATACATAGTTGGTCCTACTTTTTATGGAACAAAAACCGCCGCTAAAGTAATAAGCATTACCGAAACGGTTCAAACCTACGCGCCTTCAGTGGCTATTCAGAAACTTGAGGACAATCAAATCTCTGTTTTCCCAAATCCGAGCAATGATTTAATTGCTGTGCAACTGAACGGCTTATCAAGAGAAAATACAACAGTTTCCCTGTATGATTTAAACGGACGAATGATTCAAAATGCTGTCATAAACCAGGGAAGTACCATCGTTTACTTCGATACCAAAACAATATATAGTGGAGAATATATAATTAAAATTTCTAACGATAAGGGTTCGATAACCAAGAAGGTTGAAGTTTATAAATAAGTTAACCTTCGTGTATATTTGATAATCAACAATGCATAAAAAGACTATGAAATTGAAAATATTTGCCGTAGTCTTTTTATTTCATCATGTTGCTTTTTCTCAAAATATTTCAATCATTAAATTTGAGACATTGCAGCAAAGGATTACTTCAAATCCTGATACCGTTTATGTTGTCAATTTCTTTGCCTCCTGGTGTGCACCCTGCATTAAGGAAATTCCGGAATTTTTGAAATACGCCGATGAAAATAAGGCCCAAAAAGTAAGGGTGATTTTTGTAAGTCTGGATTTTAAAAAGAGCATGTCTGAGAGCTTGTTACCACTGATTAAGAAATTAAATATCAATCAAACGGTTTATTTATTGGATGAACCGGACGCAAATGATTGGATAAATAAAATTGATAATGCCTGGAGTGGAGTAATTCCGGCCACCCTAATATTGCATAATTCTTCAGATTACCGAAGGTTTACCACGGAATCCCTCACCTATAGCTTATTAAAGAAATTTGCAAAATGAAACGCAGCATTTATATAATTCAAAGCGGACTGATTCTGGCCATCTTTGGTTTCACACTTATTAATTTTACCTTTAGGGACGATGATAAAGTCAAAGATTTTAAATTAAAAAATGTGGATGGAAGCTATGTTTCATTAAGCGATTATCCCGATGCCAAAGGATTTATTATTATTTTTACCTGCAATCATTGCCCTTTTGCCAAGCTTTACCCAGCCAGATTAAATGAGTTAAATTTAAAATATAAAAAACTGGGGATACCGCTTTTGGCAATCAGTTCTACGGACACCATTGTCTATGAAGAAGATACTTATGTCAAAATGGTCGAAAAATCAAATAAGGAATCTTTTAATTTTCCTTATTTATATGATGGGCAGCAAATAGTTGCTAAAAATTTTAAGGCACAAAAAACGCCCCATGCCTACGTGATCTGGAAAGAAAAAGGGCAATGGACAATCAAATACCAGGGGGCCATCGACGATAATGGTGCTGAACCCGAAAAAGTCGAGAACAACTATATCTCAATGGCCATTGACCAACTTTTAAATAATAAGGAAGTTAAAATAAAGGAAACCAAATCCATCGGCTGTCAGATACGCTTCCGAAAATGAAAATTTTTAATTCAGCGAATAAATAAGAAATTTGTTTTGTCTGTATTGTAAGGTTAATTTTATTTAATGCAAAGCATTGTTATTCTTATTATGTATTTCAGGTTGATTTTTAATGGATGAAGAGGAGCTGGTAAGCCATTTAAAATCAGGCAATAAGGCAGCCTTCAACATCCTGATAGAACTTTATGGAAAAAGGGTATTAAACACCTGTAACCGGTTTCTGTTAAATGAACACGATGCTGAGGATATTTCACAGGAAGTTTTTATTGAAGTTTTTCAATCCATCCAATCATTCAGGGGAAATTCAAAACTTTCTACCTGGATTTACCGGATTGCCATTGCCAAATGTCTGGATGAAATAAAAAGGAAAAACAGGAAAAAGCGCATCACCTCCATAGGAAAATTATTTCATCTGGATGAAGTCGTTCATTGGATTGCAGGAGGATCTTCTACTGATAAATCTATCAAAGAAAAGGAAAAATTACAGGAAGTAATGCAGGCTTTAAATGCGCTTCCGGATAATCAAAGAATAGCCTTTACACTGAGCAAAATTGAAGGCTACACCAATTTAGAAATTTCGGAAATTATGAATACCACAACAGTTGCAGTGGAATCTCTGATATACCGCGCAAAAAAGAGAGTCAGCAAGGAATTGGAATTTATTTTAAAAAATAACCTGGAATAGTGCCAGAAATAATGATAAGAATCGTCAAATGAAAAGAACAAGCATGAATGAATCAGATATTTTAAAGATTGTTTCTCAAAAACTTGAGGAGTTTGAGGGCTTTAAAGAAATTCAACCTTCTTCTGCATGGAATAGCTCAATGTTACATAAATTGAGTTATTCGAAAGAACCCAAAAATACTTATAAAACAATCTCCTTCGCAGCAGCTGTATTGTTTTTAGTCCTGCTCAACTTTGGATATCTAGGCAAATTGATAAATCAAAAAGAAGAAAGGGATTTGTCGAGGAATAATGAATTGAATATTATTTCAAAAGAGTTACTCATTATCAAGCACTAAATCATGGACATATTCACCCAAAAAAAAGTATTAACCCGGGTCGTGATTTTTTTGGCTGCGTTAAACATTATTTCTATTGGTTTTTTATGGTATAGTTCCGGTGGTAAGAAACATGAACCACCCTTGTTTCGCGGAGGTGATTACCGCGATGTTTCGGGTATTCTGAAAAAGGAGTTGGGTTTAACAAAAAGCCAGGAACAACAAATCAAGGATTTGCGTGCTGTCTATTTTGAAAAAGAATCGGAATTGGAAAGAACCATACGCAGTGAAAGAGACTCCATGAATGAAGAGATGTTTAACAAGAACACAAATGAGCCATTGATAAAATCTTTGGCCCGCAGGGTTTCTGATAATGAATATAAAATGGAGCTGATGCGATATGAACAGGCGGAAAAATTCAAATCCATTTGCACGCCTCAACAACATGAAAAATTTGAAAATCTCGTGAAAGAAATAAGGGATTATTTTAGGCCGGATAATCAACCAAAAAGAAAAAAATAATATTATTAAACAGTGCCAGAAACTAAATTTTTTATCGTCTTTAACATTAAATCATACATAATCAGAATTTTTAAAAAATATGGTGCCAAAAAACAAAGCAGCCAAACCATTAATTCTTAGACTGTTCACAATTTTACTTTTTGTCTTTACCCATGCGAATCTTTTTGCGCAAACCAAATCCATTATTTTGGGCCGGCCTACGGATACATCTATTACGGCAAGTATTCTGTTTGATCAAAATGTAAATTATTATCTTGAATATGGCACCCAATCCGGAACTTATTCAAAAACCACGGCAGTCTTTGCAAATAAAGCAAATACTCCCGATGAAATAGTCCTGCACAATCTTGCACCAAACACAAAATATTTTTATCGGGTTCAGTATCATCTTTTACCTATAAGTTTTTATACACCAACCCCTGAATACTCATTTAATACCCAACGGGCTAAAGGATCTTCGTTTACTTTTACTATTGAAGCGGATGAGCATTTATATGACAAAAAAGGTGTTAAAAGCATTTATCAGTTGTGTTTAAACAATCAGGCTAAAGATAAGCCTGACTTTATGCTGTCATTGGGAGATATTTTTGGTGATGACCACTACCCATTTACTATAACTTCAGCCCAATTAGACGTCTTACATAAAGATTACCGGCCTTTTTTGGGAAGCATCTGCCACTCTGTTCCGTTCTATGTTTGTCTCGGAAACCATGAAGGAGAAAATGATTACTACCTTTCAAAAACACCTCCTAACAATTTAGCGGTATGGGGCACACAGTGGCGCAAATTTTATTATCCAAATCCTTATCCAAACGGTTTTTATAGTGGAAATACCGATGTTGAACCTTTTGGAATAGGAAATCCTGAGAACTATTATGCATGGACCTGGGGTGATGCATTGTTTGTTGTTCTGGATGTGTATAGAGATGAATGTGATACTTCAGAAAAACCACAAAATTGGGATTGGTCATTAGGCAAGCCCCAGTACGAATGGTTAAAAACCACTTTGGAAGGAAGTACATCAAAATACAAATTTGTATTTGCCCATCATATTCGTGGGCAAGGCAGAGGCGGTGTTACAAATGCTAAACTTTTTGAGTGGGGTGGATATGACGGCAAAAATGGAGCAACCTATAGTTTTCCAACCAAACGTCCGGGCTGGGCCAAACCGATTCACCAGTTGTTTAAAGACAATGGGGTAAATATATTTTTTCAGGGCCATGACCACGTTTTTGCCCATGAAATAATGGATGGAGTTACATATCAGGCGGTCCCTATGCCAAGTGATTCTACCTATATGATTGGAAAATTGGCCAATGCAGATGCTTATGTTTCAGATACCTTAGATGGCACCGGCCATATCAGGGTGACTGTTAACCCATCTTGTATAAAGGTGGATTTTGTTAGAGCTTATTTGCCAAAAGATACCCTCTCGGGAATTCACAAAAATGGCGAGGTAGCTTTTTCATATTCAATAGGCAACTGCGGGTCTGCTGGAGTTCAGGCAACAACCAATGAAGATTTGATTAAAGTTTTTCCAAATCCTGCAAATGATAAAATCATGGTTCGGTTTCCGGATGAAATGATTAATTGCAGATTAACCCTGAATAATTTGTTGGGTGAGAAAGTAATGGAAACCCATCTCAAAGAATTCAATGTAGGTCAGTTAACCAATGGGATATATTTATTGAATATTGAGACCGAAAAGAAACATTACGTTAAAAAAATAATTGTAAACCATAACTAAATTAAAAAATGAAGAAACCTATAATAATTATAATATTACTTCTTTTGTGTATTAATCAATCCTATTCACAAACACTTAGGCATAAAGAGATTTTAGGGAGGCCAACAGATAACAGCATTACAGTTCAGGCATTTTTTGATAATCCGGCAGAAGTATGTGTCCAATACGGCACGACATCCGGAAATTATCCCAATCAAACCGCCTGGCAAACCTTTGCTGCGGGAGAGCCTTCTGAAATTTTAATAAGCGGCCTGCAACAGGATATGAAATATTATTACAGAATGTGTTACCGTCAGCCAGGAACCACCCCATTTAATTCAAGACCTGAATACACGTTTCATACGGCCCGTCCTCAAGGAAAGAGTTTTTCATTTGTGGTGCAGGCCGATCCTCATTTGGATGAACAAAGTGATACGGCCGTTTATCGCCGTTGCCTGAGAAATCAATTGGAGGATGCTCCCGATTTTATGATAGATCTGGGTGATTTTTTAATGACTGATAAACTGAGAACCCCTGCCAAAGTAGTTCCCAGGGATACCGTGACCTACCGTTGTCACTTATTGCGCTCCTATTACGAAACATCTTGTCATTCGGTGCCTTTGTTCATCGCCTTGGGTAATCATGAAGGTGAATCGGGTTGGAATCTGAACGGAACGCCCAACAATATTGCAGTATGGGGAACCAATGATCGTAAAAAATATTTTACCAATCCTATTACCAATAAATTTTATTCAGGAGATACCACCAATTATGCCTATGTTGGTCAGCGAGAAGCCTATTATGCCTGGCAATGGGGTGATGCTTTGTTCATCGTTATTGATCCATATTGGTACACCAAACCCAAACCTGACTCCTTAAACGGATGGCGATGGACCCTAGGAAAAACACAATACGATTGGTTAAAAAAGACCCTTGAGGAAAGCAACGCGAAGTTCAAATTTGTATTCTCTCATCAAATTGTTGGCGGGGATCCTGACGGAAGGGGAGGTGTGGAATTTGCTAACCGTTATGAGTGGGGAGGCGATAATCTGAATGGTACCAAAGGATTTTCAAGCAATCGTCCCGGTTGGTATAAACCCATTAAAGATTTATTGGAAGAAAACCGGGTGACCATATTCTTTCACGGGCATGATCATTTTTTTGGCAAACAGGAAAAAAACTGTCTCGTTTATCAGGAAACCCCACAACCCAGTCATCCTAATTTTACAAGTGTAACCTATGCCAAAGATTATGGATATTTTGAAGGGCAAATACTTCCAAACTCGGGTTACATAAGAGTGACGGTTGGTCCTGATGGTGTAAAAACAGAATACGTTAGAGTTTATTTACCCGCCAATGAGAAAGCCAACCGACACAATAAGGATGTTTCTGCAACGTATTTTATAGGTGCCAAAAATTGTTATGATTCTTTGACAACAGGTATATCGATGATTTGGAATAGCAATTATGCCGATGAATTGATTTACCCAAATCCGTTCAATCAGGAAACAAAAATTGAATTTTCACTCAATAATCCGGAACGCATCAACCTTTATATTTTAGATGATTGTGGTCGAAAAGTGAAACAACTCATTGCCGGCAACGAAGTTCAAAGTGGTAAATTCCAAATCATTTGGGACGGAAAAGATTCAAGCGGAAATTTATTGCCCAACGGCACTTATTATTATGCATTAAAGGGCCAAAACAGTGAAGAGAGAACAGGAAAAATTATACTGCTTCGTTAAATAATGATTAAAAAAATAAGCAAAGTCCATGAAAAATATAAATAGATACAGTTTCTTACTTCTGATTTGCCTGATGGGCAATTTATTGTTTGCCCACGACAGCCATTATGACCATTCTAACCAAAAACATTGGACGCTTGCAAGGGAGTCAAAGACTTTCGAAGGTTCTTTTTTTATGTATAAAAATGGGAATGTTTACATTGAAACCGATCATGACAAAATCATTAACTATCCTTTAACAGCTTTCTCCAAAGAAGATCAGGCATTTGTTTTGGCTAAATATGCCCGTATTGAAAAATTAAACCATCAAATAGCCGCACAGGCAAAGCAACCGGCTTCTGTTTTAAGCGTATTTGATGCAAAGTTCTTTTTATTTTTAGCCCTTTTGATTTTATCAGGATTTTATATTTTTAAAATTGTAAAGAAACAAAAGCTCAAATATTTAGCTCCCGTTTTTTTGATTGCAGTTTTATTTTTACTTTACAGTTTCACCACCAAAGTCATTGGAGTATTAGCTACAACCACTGATCCTGCTTTCGTCAATTCAGCATTTACCCCCTTCAAACCTAGTGTCAATACCCGTTGGGACAATACCTATTTTTATGTTGAATCCCTTGGCATCCCCGAACATTTAATGATGACTGGAATTACCGGTTGGCAGCAACAGTTCCCAATTCCTCAATGCTATATTGGTTCCAATGCCTGGAGTATTCCCCTAAATCCCGTGAAAGCCTCAACCCCGGTTCCAGTAAATGCCCAACACTTTTTGCGCGGTGCCGTAGCCATTGCAGCCAATGGGGTGGCCATATTCAATCCCTACACCAATACGGGTGTTGATGCTCTGTTGGATGGGCAATTGGATAATTATGGTGGCCATTGTGGCCGTGCCGATGATTACCATTATCACATTGCGCCTTTATTTTTAGATGATAAAACTGCTGATATTTTGCCCATTGCCTTTGCTCTGGACGGATACGCCGTTTACGGCAGTCTTGAGCCGGATGGTTCAGCCATGAAAACACTCGACGCCAATCACGGGCACGATGGCATTAACGGGGTTTACCATTATCACGGAACTCCGACTGCCCCTTATATGATTGGTAACATGGTGGGTCAGGTTACCGAAGATGCCACCCTTCAAATAATTCCGCAGGCTGCAGCCAAAGGGGTTCGCCCTGCCGGCACACCTTTAAAAGGAGCCGTTATTAAAAGCTGTATTCCTAACAAAGCTGGAAATGGTTATAAACTCATCTACACGCTTTCAGGTGCAACAGATTCAGTGGTTTACAGCTGGACACCTGCCGGATTGTTTACCTTTAATTATTATGTTTCGGGGGTAAAAACAACGACCAATTATACGGGTACCACCATTTGTAAAGTTCCGACGGCGTCAATCAATTCGGTGTTTCAGGAAAATGAAATTTCAGTATATCCGAATCCGGTTAAGGAAGTTTTAAATTTAAAGTTGTCCAAACAGATCAAGGAAAATGATGTACAGGAAATTTCTGTATATAACCTGAATGGCGAATTGGTTTATCATGCTGGTCAATATATCCCGGGCATTGACATCAGGAATTTTTCGAGAGGCATTTATCTGGTTAAAATTCAGGTATCAAACCGGCAGTTTGTTAAAAAAATAAGCATTCAATAATCCAACAATGATGCAAAAAATATTTTACCTGATAGCACTTTTTATTTCAATGGATTCTTTTGCTCAGTACAAAGGAACAGGCTCCGTTACCCAGGGACCTGCAAGTGCCACCGTTACTAACCTGTATTCATGCAGCGGAGGCCGGGTATCAGGCATCGGGACCATAAAAGCAACAGACAATACAAACTGGACGGTTCCGGCACTTGTTAATTTTACAAACACTGCTTTCCCGTTTTCATCCGACCTGAACAACGCGTGTAATGGAAACAATTATGCCAATGTTGCAGCCGCTCTGGCAGCCTTAAACGGGACCGATATTGTTACAGTTGACGCAGACGGAGAAGTGATAACAGCCTATATTTTCGCCGATAATTATTTTGAAATGTACATCAACGGGACAGCCGTTGGAAAAGACAAGGTGCCTTTTACCCAGTTCAACTCGAGTATTGTTCGTTTTAAGGTAAAAAGACCTTTTACCATCGCTATGCTTTTGGTGGATTGGGAAGAAAATCTGGGACTCGGTTCAGAATTAAACGGCGGTTTCGCTTACCATCCAGGCGACGGGGGTATGGTAGCAGTTTTTAAAGATGCCTCCAATAAAATAATTGCAACCACTGGCAATGAATGGAAAGCCCAGACTTTTTACACTTCGCCCATAACCGATTTGACCTGTCCATCCGAATCAGGTAATTTGCGATTGTCTACCAATTGCATCACCCAAAATTCGAACGACGGCAGCAAATATTACGGACTTCATTGGAGCCGGCCTGCAAACTGGATGAATGCAGGTTTTGACGATTCATCCTGGCCATCGGCTTCCACCTTTACCAATGCTACGATCGGGGTTGACAACAAACCCGCCTATAGCAATTTCACAGGTATCTTTGATGATGCTTCTGATGATGCCGAATTTATATGGAGCTCCAATGTTATTTTAGATAATGAGGTGATTGTGAGGCACACAGTGGTAGGTGCTGGTTCGATTTTTAACAATAAATTACCGGACCTAAAAATTAGACTTTATCCCAACCCGGCAAAAAATAGTTTCCAAATTAAAGGTATAGAAGGTTTGTCAAATGTTAAAAACTTCAAAATCAGAATTTATAATCGATTAGGTGAAAATGTTTATGAAGCGGATGATTATAATGAAAAAATAGAACTTCCTTTGATACCTTCCGGAGTTTACTTAATTAAAATCATGAGTAACAGCGTTCAGGTAACACAGAAATTAATCATCGAATAATCGGAATGAAATCATGAAGGACACAATTGTAACGCTTATTTTCTTAATCTCAGTTCATATATCACATGGTCAAAGCGTTACCAAAACCATGAAACGTCTTCCTGATACGGGACAAAATACAAGTTATACAACAACTTTTGGCGAAGACAATGACTATACCATCAATGCGCCTTTTTTTAAAAACAATGGCAACGGAACCGTTACAGATACAATAACAGGATTGATGTGGCAAAAGACCGACGGTGGGGAAATGACTATTGAAAACGCAGTCATCTATTGCGATTCACTCACCCTGGGCGGTTATACCAACTGGCGATTGCCCGATGCTCATGAGTCATTCAGCATATTAAATCACCAAAATAATAATCCAGCTTTAAATACAACATTTTTTACCAAAACCCTGGCTGAATACTGGTGGACAGGAGATAAGCAAAACAATGATCCTACCAGAATTTGGGTTACCAATGCCGGTGGTGGTATAGGGAATCATGCCAAATCTGAAACGGTGAGTGCAGGCGGAACTAAAAAAATCCATGTCAGGGCGGTGAGGGATGTTACCACTCCGACTGTCATTCAAAACAGATTAAACAAAAATGGCGATGGCACTGTTACCGATAATATTACAGGATTAATTTGGGAGCAGAAACCCAATCCTATCTCCAAAGTGTGGGAACAAGCTTTAATTTATGCTGAGAATCTTTCCCTTGCCGGAAAAACCGACTGGCGCTTACCAAACATTAAAGAATTACAATCTCTGAATGATTATAGAATAGGTGGTCCTTCAATTGATCAATTTATATTTACCGGCATTCTAACAAATACATATTGGTCATCTACCTCCCTGCCAAATCTAAATACAAAGGCATGGTATTTATCAACCGAATTTGGACTCACCTCTTATGACGATAAAACATACGAAAATTATTTTATTTGTGTAAGAGGCGGCACCCAGAACTCATCGACTGTTCTGAATCAAAAGGCCCCAAAATCAATTTTTGTTTTCCCGAACCCTGTTAAAAATGATTTGTATTTAGCCTGTGAAAATATAAACTCAAATTCGCTAGTTTTTGAACTTTACAATCAGTTGGGTCAGGCTGTTTTGATACCGGAACCCGTTATAGAAAATGATCAATTCCATTTTAATACCGAAGGCCTTGCGACTGGGTTGTACTATTTAAAAGTAACCGGCAATCATTTCTCTGGAACCTATAAATTTTCAATTCGAAAATGATTGTTAAAAAATCGCTTCTTCTATTTTTGTTTGCAGTCACCTCTTATCTGTCCTTTTCCCAAAGAAACGTTATTCTTATCATAGCCGATGTGTCTTTTCCGGAAAATTAAGTTCAAACGATCAAACCAACTACATTTATTTGTGTGCTGAAATGACCACTTTGGTTGGAAATAATAGATTTTCTCCAACCTCTGGAATATCAAATTTAATTAATAGGTCAATATCTTATGCATTTCACAATCCTTTTGCTGACTATTTAATTATTATATCAAATCGAATGAACCAAGAGTACAAAATGGTGAATTGTTACAGACAAGTAATTTTCAAAGGATACAATATTGAAAATCAAGATTTTTCATACTTAACAAAAGGAATATACTTTATGAAATTAGTTGGGAATAACAATACTTTTTTAAAACTTTTAAAAGAGTAAATTTATTTTAATAATTTAAATCCTGTTCATCAATAATTGCTGATTCAAAGAGGTAAGCTTTTAGAAGTTCAATGTCATATTCTTCAAGCCTTTGAATATCGCGCCAGTAAATTTGTTTGCGGGTTCCTTTTTCCAAATAATTATATTCATCAGTCATTAAATAGCCTTTGGCAAAACCTACTCTTACCCCTTTGAAGGTTTCCTTATTACCCCAGGTAATGGAGGCCGGCCAAATAAAACAAACACTTTTATGAAGAAAATAGAAGGGAACATTAAAGGATATTTTTTCTTTACAATTAGGCAAGCAATCATAAACAAGGGCTCGCAAAACGGTTACAATTTTCAACTCTTCCTCAGGTAAAAAATCAA
>CAMDGU010000047.1 GCA_945897885.1 Chitinophaga pinensis | reverse complement strand
ATTTCTTCAACTTTTTTGCCTGCGTCAAACTCCTTGAGTATCGCAGAAATCTTTGATGGGGTGAACTTACTTCGTTTCATTTTTTTACAATTTAAAATTACTATTTTCTTGTCTACTTTTAAATTGTACTATTTTTGGGGAAGCTTACAGCCTCGGAGCCGTAAAACTTTCTACCCACGACAAATATAATTGGAAATATAAAGTATCCAAACCGACAAAATAGCTATTACTTTTTATCCAATGTTACAGCTGTATTTCTTAATTACCAAATAATTTCGCCCTTGTCAAATTTGTTTGTTATATACACATTTTTAATTTTTGCAAGAGTGATATTTTCCGGATGTGTCAATACATAGGGTTTATCATAAAATTCATGCTCAACTTCAAATTCAATGACTTTCTCAAGATAGAAATCATTGTCAAGAACTGTGGGTCTCATGGCAAGATTATCAGTCTTGTAACCATTACCAACACTTGGATAAATTATGCAGTCATAATTTACGTCTGTATTAGAATTCCCTTGATTTTCGAAGATGCTTTCTGAAAATAATGCCGAAATAAGATACTCGTAATGGTTAGTAACTCTTTTAGTAAATTCTCTCCCGAATAATTCAAAATAATAACGAGTATAGTTGAGAAATAATGCAGAATTAAAGTTTTCATGGTCATCAAATGCACTTTTTGCTTTTGCTACCCCCTCATTTACCTTGGCAGCTTCCTCGCTATGCGAAATAGGATATGAAATAAATTCTTTGTTGCTTTTGGGTTTCCATACTCCAACAGTAATCAGTTTATTCAACGGAGGTCTCAATTCCATTAAAGATGTGTCAATGTTTTGAGCAGAGTAAAAAACATTTGTATTAAGTGTATTTGCTCTATTGAGTTTGTTAGCTTTTTTTACAATATCTAAAGATGGGTATTTAATGAAGTCAATATTTCTAATACGCTCATTTTTCCCACATACCCATTCATTGACAACAAGTCTGTATGTCTGCAATATGGTTAGCTTGTTAGATATTAATGCGGTATAGTTAAACGCGTAAAAAATATAATTTTTAAAGTTATCAAAGTCAGAAGGATTGAACAAAGAATAGTCAAGATTGATGAGTTTATCATTTAATTCAGAATAAAAAGTTGCAAGGTCTGTGAATATTTCTTCTTCGTTTTTAGTTATTGGTTGTTTATGCAGGAGTTTAAAAGCAATAATTTGTTCAAGGGTCATATTGCTTTTACCATTCCAACGTTTATGTTCTGGAATTTCAGGTAGGTTTCTAAAGGATGTTTGCCAATTGGGAGGATTTTTCATAATATAGCTATCGGTTGCAGGTTTAAGCGGTGCGGGTTTCGCAGCTACAAGCTTTGACCTTGGACAAAATTAAGTTGGGAGATGGAACTTTCCTAACCAACAAACCAGCATTGCTTAATACCTGCTGTTGGCGGCAGTGTTTATGGGTTATGTCCTAATGCTAAATAAGCCGGATGCGGATAATGTTGAATGCTTTTTATTGGGTCATTCGTAAATGCGTAATTGATTGAATGTATTAAATCTGAAATCAATTCTATAAAGTGGCCCTCCTTTAGAAATTCAGGCGCTTTCCCATATTCAAAATTATAATCAACTCCCTTATAGGTCAAGTTTAAGCCTTCCTTTTTTTGAAAATAAATTCCACCTGTATGTATTGTATTCCGCAATGTCCAAACCAAGATAATTAATTTGCAATCTTCTTTTTGCCAATTATTCTCTGTATCACTATACATTGTAGAAATTATCTTGTAGAAATTTTTTTCTTCCCCTACATCTTGACCAACATGAACAGAATACAAATACCTTAAAACTAATTCAGTTTGAAAAATTGCAGTTTCAATTATACTCTCATTAATATTTTGAACGAGATTATGGATATAATTTTCGGCTTGATTTTGGTCATTATCAAAGAACACTAAGAATTCCTGAGGGTTTAATTCGTCAAACCTTATATTTATTTTTAGATTCAACAATGAAACAGTTGTCTGACTATATAAAAGTTCAATATGTTTACGCCTTATGTCACTTTCTTGAAGGTGCTGGAAGTTTGGTAAGATTCCAATTATTTCAGACTGTAATTGTTCGATTTTTTCTAATCCGTTTGCCATATATTTTAATAAGTTTTAATAGAAGGTAGAGGTTTCCTAACATTGCCGCCCACAATCGAATAGGTCTCACTAAATCATCCATATACCTCCAAATTGGGGTAGATATATCTCATAAATATGATTTTTGTTCGCAAATCTATCTTTAATTGACAGAATATCAAATTTTGTTATAATCAGTAATTATGATGAAAATAATTCGACTGTAATTATAGGTTATACGAAATACTTAAACTTAAAAATCTACTGGATTCGGCATTTTTTCATTAAAGTCAGTTTTCGTTACCAATCCAAGACTTTTTAGATAAGTTTCAAAACCTTGCCTATCGCGGTGTCCTGTTTGTCTCATAATATTAAAAGGAGCAATACCACTAATATATGCACCAATAACACCGGTATGCTTCCAACTATACAATGTGTATTCGCGTTTCCCTTTCAAATCAGGTATCATATCCAATATCCATTCACGATATTTTCCGCCCATGCGCTTAGTTTCTATTGGTGTTAATCCTGGCAACATTCTATCTTTAGAAAATAAATAGGATTCAGGGTCTAAATCCCAAATTCCGAATTCAGTAAAAAGAGCGGCAAGGTGATCCGTTATTTGAATATTTCGGGAAAATATACGCTTTGTATTATCTAAACCTTCCAAATAAATATATCCCGGTTGCACGTAACCAATATGTTTGCGTTGAATACTACATATTTCATTGGTACGCATTAACGTGTAATACATGAACATGGCTAAAAAATAAGCTTGCGGCCATTTTTCCTTTGAATACTCAAAAATGGCAAGCTTTTGTTCTTTGTTAAAAGCGATGTTTTTGCCCATACCGGCTTTAATAATATCAAGGCTCAAAAACGGATTTTTAGATATTGGAGGATTGTCCTGTTTTAAGAGAACATTCACCATTGTTTTAATCGTATCGGTGAAATTATTGGTTGTTCTGTTACTGAATCCTTTTACCCCAAGATAATTTTGAAATTGCCTTGCAATATCACCGGTAAATTTTTCAATCGAATGTTTCTCGTAATTATTTTCCTTAATAAAATCAATAAAACCATTGATATAATAGGAGTAATTTTCTTTCGCTCTAGTTCCTAATCGGGCTTTTTTGAGATTGAATGCGAAATTAACCGCATCAATAATGGTTAATTTATTTGGATTGTAATATTTGTTATTACTCAGTTTGTTGGAATTATGCACATAACCGGTAGTAAGTTTATTGGATATATAAGGAATAACGATCATCTGAGCAGCTGTTATTTGCTCATTTGGAGTATCTCCGGGTATCTTAAAATATCGTATGCGAACAAGCTTTCCTAAGTTTTCATCATACACATGATAAACCACATGGATTCTTTGGTCTTTTGCCTTTTTTGAGGGTATAACGATTTGAGGTAAAATATAGGGGAGATGGCTGTTGCTCATGTAAGAGATTTTCTCTGGAGTAACCAGCTTAATTGTATTCTCCACTTTTAATGCCACTTTTTGTAGAAACGTTGTTTGTGTTTCGTTAAAGTGCTTATTTTCAGTGTTTAAAAAGTGCCCAGGACCGGAGTCGAACCGGTACGAGTGTAACCTCACAGGTGTTTGAGACCAGCGCGTCTACCAATTCCGCCACCTGGGCAATCTAATACTTTAAAAGAACGTATTTAAAGGGGTGCAATATTAGCCAATGTTTCCCTTAAACGCAAAATATATTTATGCTTTAAAAGATTTTCTTTTACTTTTTTTAAAGGCATTTCGGCAAGAGAATTATAACTATCTGAAATTTCGGCCAGTTCCTTTAATTCAATGTCTAATGCATTATTAATTCCTGATATATCATCGATTAATAATTGTAATCTAATAGAATCCGGTTCATGTTGCAAATCATCAAGAGCCTCATTAATATCCATCATTTCCATTAAAAAATCAGAAGGCAATTTGTCTTCCAAAGCAAGGCCGGATAGCGATAGAATATGATTGGCTCGGCTCATAAAATGTGATAAACATTTATAAGCCTCATTATTTAAGGATGAGTTAAGCAATGACTCCTTATATTTTTCAGGGTCATTTACAAAAAAATCAGGATGATTGGATTTTAGAAGTGTAAAATACTTCGCCTTTAATTCCTTCTCATTCAAATTGAATTTTACCGGTAACCCGTAAAAATCAAAGTAGTTAGTCATTATTTACTGAACCAGGTTTGGAATATATCATTTCCAAAAATGAAAACCATCAAGGCTAATAATATAAACATACCTATCATTTGCATCACATACATGAACTTTTCAGGCAATGGACGACGAATAACCATTTCGATTAAAAGGAATACTACGTGACCACCATCTAAGGCCGGAATTGGTAATAAATTCATAAAGGCTAACACTATTGAAATCATGGCTGTAAACCCCCAAAAACGATACCAGTCCCAAGTTTCTCCAAATAATTTTCCAATTTGGATAGGGCCTGCCAAGGATTTACGAGGATCCATTTCGCCTTTAAACATTTTACCAAAAGCCACCATTTGAGTTGCAATTAATTCCTTGGAACGATTTGCCCCTTCTGGAACAGCTTTTATTAGAGAATAATGCTCTGTTTTAGCCAAAGATGCATATTCATATAAATCCGGATTGAATCCAACAACAGGTTCATTCTCTATTGCTACCTGCTTTATCAAAGTGTCTGCTCCTCTGAGGATAACAAACTCTTGGGTTGTATTAATTTTTAAGGATTCTCTGATTTCATGAAAATAAGTCACCGGTTTTTTATCAATAGATAGTATAAAATCACCTTTTCTCAAATCCGCTTTGGAAGCCGGAGAATTGGGACCGATGTTACCTAGCTTAAATTTCATTCTTTCGGTAATAAATCCACTGTCTTTACCAAGCTTTGTATATAAATCGGCAAAATTATCAGGTAGAGTAATAGTAACCTGTTCACCATTTCGGTTTACAACATATTGTGAACCTGATTTAAGCAGCGCATCAGGATTTAAAGCTTCATTAAATTTTTCAATAGATTTTCCATTTACGGTAACAATCTTATCTCCATCCACAAATCCAACTTTTTTTCCTAACGGCAAAGCATGAATACCGTATTTAACATTGACATTAGGCATATATTGGTCACCATAATAAACCAAAGATAACGACATTATCAAAATACCTAAGATGGCATTAACTGTAACACCACCAAGCATTACAATCAAGCGCTGCCAAGCCGGTTTACTTCTAAATTCCCACGATTGGGGAGGGGTGTTTAGCTGCTCTTTGTCAAGCGATTCATCTACCATACCGGCTATTTTTACATAACCACCTAATGGTAACCAACCAATACCGTATTCGGTATCCCCTTTTTTGAAGCTAAATAATTTTAAGCCCCAGGCATCAAAGAAAAGAAAGAATTTTTCGACACGAATACCAAAAGCACGAGCTGCCCAAAAATGACCCAGTTCGTGTAAGGTTATCAAAATTGCAAGGGCCAATATTACCTGGCCAACCATTGTTAGTAAACCCATTTTTAAATATAAGGCGCGAAATTAAGTGATTTCAATTAGGAATTAGGAATTAGGAATTGAGAATTTGCTGATAGGGCAATTTTTATCGTTAAATCGCCATTTTTAATGCTGAGGCACCAGGCATCTCTTAACTAACAAGATTCCTCCTATCGTCGGAATGACAACCCTTAACCCAATTGCTGTCTTAATGTTTCTATTTTACTTTCAGCATCAGCTTTTTTTTGCCTTTCCTTATCTATCAAATCAGGTTTGGCATTGGCCATAAACTTTTCATTGGTTAATTTGGCTTCAATAGATTTTAGGAACCCTGTTAAATAATCAATCTCCTTTTGTAATTCAGAACTATCGGCTTGTTTCATTTCCCAGCCTATGTATTCAATACTCACTTCATCTTTATTCACCATTCCCTTCAAACCCTTACTGCTCTTGATAAAATCAATAACTTCAACGTTGGCCAATTTACGAATAACATCATAGAGAGATTTATAACCGGAAGTGTCATCGGTAGAAACAGAAACTATAGCCGGTGTTTTGGGCGATATTCCATTTTCATTCCTTTTATTTCGTATCAAGGTTATCAATTCAAACGAATTTTCATAGAATACCGGTTTAATATCAGGAATACACTCGGGCCATTTTGATTTATTTATGTAGGAATGGATATTTCCCAATAATCCATCTCTTATTTCTTCTGATATAAATGGCATAAAGGGGTGGAGCAATCTCATCAAACGCTCAAATACAGATTTAACTTGAACCAATGCTTTATCATGAATTGGGTCGCCATAAGGAGGTTTCATCATCTCCAAATACCAGGAACAAAAATCATCCCATATCAATTTATAAATCACCATTAAAGCATCCGATAAACGAAATTTATCAAAATGTTCATTTACTTCTATTATGGCTTTATTGAGTTTTGTTTCCATCCAGTTTTGAGCCACAAAACCATATATGCTATAATATTCAGTTGCTGTTTGGGTGGTTTCCCAACCCATTACCAAACGGTAAGCATTCCATATTTTGTTACTAAAATTACGGCCTTGCTCTACCTGACTTATATCAAACAAAATATCATTACCGGCAGGGGAACACAACATCATTCCCATCCTTACAGCGTCTGCACCGTATTCATCCATCATAGGAAGCGGGTCGGGGCTATTACCAAGGGATTTAGACATTTTACGTCTTAATTTATCTCTAACTATTCCCGTATAATAAACATTACTAAACGGTTTTTGCCCTTTATATTCATAGCCCGACATTATCATCCTTGCTACCCAAAAGAACATAATTTCAGGAGCAGTTACCAAATCATTGGTAGGGTAATAATAATTTATATCGGCATTATCAGGGTCTTTAAAACCATCAAAAACCGAGATGGGCCAAAGCCAGGATGAGAACCATGTATCCAAAACATCTTCATCTTGGTTTAATTGTTTAACTGCTGAATTGTTAAACTGCTTTTGATAAAGTTCTAGGGCCTCTTCATGAGTTTTTGCAACCACCGTATTTCCTTGTTCGTCATACCATGCCGGGATGCGTTGACCCCACCATAGCTGGCGACTGATACACCAATCTTTAATATTAGTAATCCAGTGGTTGTAGGTGTTTTTAAGTTTTGAAGGGTAAAACTGGATTTCATCATTCATTACGCTATCCAAAACTTCAGGATTGCGAGCCATGTATTTTTTCATGTCCACAAACCATTGCTTTGATATACGAGGCTCTATAACAGCATCGGTTCGTTCGCTGTAACCCACTTTATTTTTAATGGCTTCTTCCTTTTCCAAATGGCCAGATTCAGCTAAATCTTTTGCAATTTGCTTACGAACCGCAAAACGATCCATACCAATGTAGAAACCTGCAGCTTCACTCATTGTTCCGTCATCATTAAAACAATCAATTGAAGGAACATTATGTTTAATTCCTAAATTGTAGTCATTAATATCATGGGCAGGGGTAATTTTTAAAACTCCCGTTCCAAATTCAGCGTCTACATACTCATCAAAAATTACAGGAACTTCACGGTTTACAATAGGAACGATAACCGTTTTTCCTATAAATTTTTTATACCGTTCATCATTAGGGTTGGCACATACTGCTGTGTCTCCCAATAGCGTCTCAGGACGGGTAGTTGCTACCATAATATATTCGTCTGAATCGGGCACAAAATACTTGATGTAGTATAGTTTTGAGTCTACTTCTTTGTATATAACCTCTTCATCACTTAAAGCTGTTTTGCCGGCAGGATCCCAATTTACCATTCGGCTACCACGATAGATTAAACCTTTGCTGTGCAAATCAATAAATACGTCAATTACAGCTTCTGAAAGACTTGGTTCCATGGTAAAACGGGTTCGGTCCCAATCACAACTACATCCTAATTTTTTAAGTTGTTCAAGAATTATTCCACCATATTTTTCTTTCCATTCCCAGGCATAGCCTAAAAATTCATCACGGCTTATGCTCTTTTTTTCAATCCCTTTTTCTTTAAGCATGGCTACAACCTTAGCCTCGGTAGCTATACTGGCATGGTCGGTTCCCGGCACCCAACAGGCATTTTTCCCAAGCATTCTAGCTCGCCTTACCAATACATCTTGTATGGTATTATTAAGCATATGGCCCATATGCAACACCCCGGTAACATTGGGAGGGGGGATGACTATGGTATAAGGTTCACGATGATCGGGAATACTGCGAAACAGTTTGTTGTCCAACCATTCCTTATACCATTTGGTTTCAATGTCTTTGGGCGAATATTTTGAAGAAATTTCCATGAATTAGTAATCTGCGAAATTAAGAATAATGAAGAGGTCAAGCAAAGGCTATATAAATCAAAAAAAACTTTGAGAAAATAGGGTAGGAATTATAAATTTATGAAAACCTAATCAGAACCAGGCTGTCAATTTTTAATCAATTTATAGTAACCATAATGTTCGATATATAACATGTACAGCCCTTTTTGGTAATGGCTTAAATCCAGTTGACTATTTTTTGAAGCTTTATTAATTTTTAATACCAATGATCCTATAGAGTTATATAAATACATCGTTTCAGGTGTTTCACTAACTATATTAAAAATGCCATTATTACTAGGATTGGGAAAGATGGATACAACTTTGTGCTTTCTTATTTCTTTGGCATCCAGTTTATGCAACAAGGTTTTGCTAATTGAATAGGTGCATTTGTTTACATCCGTAATTTGATAATTAATACTGCCCGATTCTTTATTAAAGGCCACAATTGTTTCCATTTTTTTATCAGTGTCAATAAAGCCATTGCTTGCTGTCCAAAGATAAGTGAACCATTTCCTCTGGTCATAATAACCTGCCAATTTAACTTGATAGATGGAATCAAAACTATAAAAATCTTTGGTTTGAATATAGGCTGATTTTAAAAAGTTAGGATGTTGTTTTATAATATTACCTTGCTGATAGCTGCAGCCATTGGCATCTTTGGCGGTTAATTGGTAAAAACCCGGTGAATTTATTACAGATGATAAAGCCACAGATTGCCCGTTTATTTTATAATCTTTATAATTATTATTAAACGCAACAGCAACTGATTTACCGGGACAAATAATTGTATCACGAAGGTTAGAAAACTGCGATTGTGAAGCATTTTTAGTATAGAATACATTGGATAATTGAGATGTAAGGTTCATCTTTTGAGAAGTAGCTGTAAATACAATACCTTCATTGATGTTACAATTGTTTAAAATTTGGCTAAACACCATTTCATTGGTATCAGTGATAATGATTGTTTTGGCTCCTAAATAATTATGAATAGGTTCAAAGCCATTTTTAACCCCTGCCGGAGTGGAGTAAAAATGTAAACTGAGTGTATCATTCAAAAATTTATGGGTAATTTTTCCATAAACAGTTGCTTGATTCGTTGCACAATTCAGGGTTGTTGAATCCAAAATCAAACTTTTTACCGGTTTTGAATAATAGAAAAGAATTGAGCTGGTATCAGGATTTATAGATTTATTACCAATAAAAATAACTCCTTTATCGCCATAATTGGAATACGCTGCATCGGTTTTATTAACCTTTTTTTGATTGTAAAAAATATTGCCCTCGCTAGCTCCTAGTCCGCCAATTAATAGGGGAGTGGTGCTATTTGAATTACTAGCCGAAATTCCTACACCTGAATAACCGGTAATGTTATTATTAAAAGGATTTAATCCAATACTATTGTTTTTAACTTTACCCGAAGAGCTTATGGAACCTATGGCTTCATATATTGAACTGCATATTGAATTATTTATTATTTCAACATTTTTGCACTGATTTACTACAATACCGGAGGCAATAGATGAAATTGTATCTATTAACGGCTCTACACCATAATAGTTATTATTTATACTCACATTTTCTGTAAATGCTATACGACATGAATTACTTTTAGATCCTATGAAGAAGTTGGCAGTCTGCAAACTTCCTTTACCGATTACAATCCTGTCGTTATTTTTTGCAGTATCATACATTTGCAAATAAATACCACGCCCATTACCAATAAATTTACAAGAAGTTATAATGGATTCCATGAAGAGGTTTCCCTCTATCGATGGTTCAAGATGGCTGTAAACTGAGTTTCTAAAACTATATACATCATTTGTAATTGCTGATTCAAAGCCATTTATTTCAAGGCCTTTAATGGTATAACGGTTTTTGCCCAATAACAATCCATGCTTGCTGTAGGTGGCTGATGGAAGGTTTGAAATAATTCTTACACCGGGCCTAAAAACCTTATCATTTTGAGGATAACTAAAGTTAGGTTGCGAGGTTCCATCTATCATACAATCTTCAATTACCGGAGGCAATATAGTACTCACCTTTATTTCATTGATTTTATCGGGTAAGTTAAAGGTAATTGTGTCTAATCCCTTGCAGGTATTGGCATTTAATATGGCATATTTTAAACTTCCAAGTATATTCTCATTGGTGCTTGTTACTTTAAAATTTCTGGTAGCGACATATACATCTTTGCTAAATGAACACGAAAGACCATTAACAGTATCCGTTTTAAATAAAAATGTATAGCGGCCTGCTTTTTTAATTCCAACGTTTAAATCGGTAATAGCTGGTTTAACTAACGTATTTTCATAGTAAAAATCAATGGAATAATCTCCGATTCTGCTTATTGTAATATTTCCTGAATCCTTGTCACATAAGTCAGTTCCATTTACTTCAATTGGGTACGACAAGCAATAATCCGGATGGCTGCTGCTTAATTTGGAAGCAATAAACGTCTTGATAACTTTGGTTTCGATAAAATTGAAAAATGAAGGGTTGCCTGAATATCCCGATGGGCACATTATTGAAGCATTTGCTACGCCACAACCACTTCCATCACTGTGATTTGCATTAAAATTATGGCCAAATTCATGGGCTAATATCAATACATTTCTTCCCAAAGCACCATCTTTCATAGATACAGAAACACTATTGTTATCGCATATGGAACCTAAATATCCTCTTCCAGAGGCACCATCAGAAGGATTGGAGTATTCCATGAAAAGATGATAAATATCCGGAGAAATTTTTCCTTTAAACTTTTGTATATTATTTAAAAAAGAAACGATTCTTTTATCCGTTCCACTACTCGTATTATAATCTAAAAGAGAATCAAGAGAAATAGCCTCCGATACAATTTTTAGCCTAATACCAATATACTTGGCATAAATGCCATCGGTTAAATTAAAAATATCCCTGTTTTCGTTAAAAGTAGCTAAAGTATCAAAATTATTCTTTTTGAATAATCCATAAGTAGAAACCGAAGCAATTTTTGCAATACTGCACGTAAAATCATCATAGGCAATAAGTGCATTAGACTTTGCGGTTGTTTTTTTATAAAGACTTTGAGTTGGTTCTGTTCCGCAAATTGGGTTTGAATTTAAACCAGATTGCTTTTCTGATTTATAAACAACTAATTTATTAATCCCACTAATAGTAATGGTTTCCATATAAATAAATCCCGAATCGGTATCTATCATACCACTTAGTTTATTTTGATAAATATTTAGCCTTACAATCCTGGTTGTTTTTTTTACAAAACCCTGCCAATGATTTACATCCTTATGGACAGATATTCTTATTTTTTGATTTCCGGCTACTGCAAAAACTTCCGATTCATCTAATATCAGTTGACTTGGAGAAATAGAAATTTCAAACCTTCCAAACGATTTTAAATCCAGAAAAAAGGAATACTCCTTAACATTAGAAAGCTTATCTGACAAAGCTTTAAAATTATAGCTCAGGGTATCAAAACTGTTAAATCTTTCAAAATAATGCTGGTCTGAAATTTTTATTTGAGCCATTGTACTCATGGCAGAGAAGATCAAAAAGATAAATATTCCTAACTTTTTCATTTAATTCTTACAATAAACCGTCACCGTTTTTTATGCTTTCTTCATAGCCAATGTCTACCAATAATCCACCACCATCTGCAGCCTCTGTGGCCAATACATCGCAGCGTTCGTTCATCGGATTGCCGGCATGGCCTTTTACCCAATGAAACTTAATAACATGCTTGTTGTAAAGCATAATGATAGGTCGCCATAAATCGGGGTTTTTAATATTTTTAAAGCCTTTTTTTTGCCACCCATACACCCAGTTTTTTTCAAATGCATCCATTACATATTTACTGTCGGTGTAGACATCAATGGTTAAACCATCTTTGGTTAAAGCCTCCAAAGCAACTTTTAGTGCCATTAATTCCATACGGTTATTGGTTGTTAACCGATAGCCACCGCTCAATTCTTTGAGGTGTTGGCCAAACATCAATACCGCTCCATAGCCTCCTTTGCCAGGATTACCTCTGGCTGCACCATCTGTATAAATTATTACCTTCAAAATACTGGGTGCAATAATATGCAATAAATAAAATCAGATTGTAAAAAGGTGTATTACAATTGTAAAATACCCTAATTGTAATTTTCCAATCCCTTTATCAAATTACACTTTGTAAAATTTTTATTTTGGCGTAGGTTTGGGCTTCAATATGAGTAAGAAACTCTACCCTTTAATTTTTTGGCTATTCTTATCTATTCCTGCCTTTTCGCAATATGATTACCGCTTGTTTGGCTACATTTCAAATGCCGAAACCGGTGAACCAATAGTTGGTGCAAGAATTAGCCTGCCTGATTGGCAAACGGAAACCTATTCCAATAATTTTGGTTATTTCAGTATTTCTGTACCACCTCAAGATTTTTTTGTAGAATATACGTTTGGAGGTTTTAAAACCAAAAGAGATTCAGTTTACATTGATGAAGATGTTCAGGTAGACGTGAAGATGAATAAAATAGAGGTAGATGAATCACAAATTAATGATACAAAAAAATCGCAAAGCGATATAACAAACCCGCTCAGCGGAAAAATAGATGTGCCAACCGGGTTACTTAAAGAATTGCCATATTTGTTATCCGAACCTGATTTAATAAAAGGATTGCAAAGTTTACCCGGAATTACACCGGGCAATGAGTTTGGAAGTAATTTGTACATTAGGGGAGGGGCAGCCGACCAAAATTTAACGCTTTTAGATGGTGTTCCCGTTTACAATGGATCGCATATTTTTGGGTTATTTTCTATATTTCAGCCGGATATTACTAATTCTATACAGGTATACAAAGCAGGGTTTCCAGCCCGATATGGCGGCAGAGTAAGCTCAGTGTTAGATATTACATCCAACGAAGGAAATATTAAAGAACATTATGGCCGAGGGTCAACCAGTTTGCTCATTGCAAAACTATCCGTTCATGGCCCGTTGGGCCATAATAATAAAACAACCTATTCTATGGGTATTCGCCGAACTTATTGGGATGCTTTGAATATATTTAGTTCTCCTGAATCAACCACCGATATTTTTGTAGTGTCCGATTATAATTTTAAAGTAAAGCATAAACTTACCAAGTATGATAATCTTATCTTTTCAATTTATGCTGGAAGAGATAAATATCCTGCTAATTTTTCAGACTCATTTACCAGTGCTAAGCTCAAAATTAATTACGGAAATATATCATCCATCCTCAGGTGGAACCATATTTTTAATCCAAAACTATTTTGCAATATTTCTGCTAGTGCCACGCGATACAAGGTAAAAGAAGAGTATAGTGAATCGTATTTTGACTCAGCTACTAATAAAAATCAAAAAGCATCATTAGATTATCAAAATGGGATTTCAGATGTGGCCTTAAATGCAGATTTTGAATACAGCGCTACAAATAATCATTACATGCACTTTGGTATTCAAAATACAAATCATTTTATTAACCCCGGCTATAGTTCCGTTACCATTGACAATTCATCAGAACTTATAAGTGGAGAAAAATCAGCCAATTTTTATCCTGAAATTGCCGTTTATTTTGAAGATGACTATAAAGTATCAGAAAAAATAAAGTTAAACATGGGTTTAAGGGCAGTAAGTTTTATTAACAAAACCTATAATTACAATCCAATATTACTTGAGCCAAGGGTATCAGGAAGGTATATACTTAAACCCACTTTGGCGCTTAAGGCCTCATATTCGCGAATGCACCAAACTGTGTTTTCATTAACAAGCCAAGGTTTTTTTGGTCTGCCATTAAATTATTGGGTTCCGGCCACTGCTGAAATTCCTGCCCAAAAATCAGACCAAATAAATATCGGTTTTGCCAAAGAATTAAAAGATGGCTACAGCCTTTCAGTAGATGCATATTATAAAACCATTGACAACATACTTTTTTCAAGGGAAATTCAATCTATAACCGATAACGATATTGATTGGCAATCCCTTTTGGAAAAAGGAAAGGCAAAAAATTATGGCTTGGAATTATTAGTAAATAAGCACTCAGGTTATCTTACTGGTTGGCTTGGTTACACATTGGCATTTGCAAATAGGCAGTTTGATAATCTAAATTTAGGCCGCTCTTTTCAGTTTTCATATAATAGACGCCATACCGTGAATTTGGTTATGAACTACCGACTTACGGAGTGGAATTCATTATTTATGAATCTTACATTGGCCTCGGGGCGTTATTTTACAATACCCGGAGGAAAATATTTGGATATAGATGGCAATATTATTTTAGACTATAGCTCGCTTAATAATTACAAAGGTCCGTTTTTTCAACGCCTTGATTTGGGATGTATTTTTGAAAGAAATAATACGAACCGAATATTTGAACAACAAGCATTTTTAACGCTATATAATGTTCTGTTGGCTCGAAATCCTATTCAGATTTATGCTGAATTTGCTCCAAATAAAACCAATCCTGCCAACGGGACTTATAAATTAATGAAAACTTCTATTCCTTTTTTTATTCCGGGATTAACCTATATAATCAGATTTTAATACCATGAGAAAAACACTTTTATTTATACTTACTTCGGCTTTTTTATGGAGTTGTGATGAAGAGATACCTTTAGATTCTCTTGATAAATACAATGAAAAACTTGTTGTTAATGAGTATTTCAACAATAAAGAACCTTTTTCAATTCAAGTTTCATTAAGCAGAGATGTATATAAAGAGCCCAATCCAATTGTTTTAGATTCAACTAAAGTTAAGATAACCCTTACCGAAAATAATACCGTTATTCCTTTATTTTATAATGCATTTGGCGGAGTATTTTACTCTAATAGTAAACCTCAGCCAGGAAAAAGATATAATTTGTCGGTTTCTTCAAATAATCATACAAGTATATCTACGACAGGTATTCTTCCGGATAATATTTTAAATAAAAGTGCCACCTATATTGAAGATGGTGGAACTGATTTGGATGGCAATAAATCTGATTTACTAAAACTTACTTTTAAAGACGATGCCAATACAAAAGATTATTACAAATTGAATTTTTTCTACTACAGTGAATTGGTAGATAAATTTAATGCCTTTGATTTTGAGCAAAAGGATATACTTTCGGCTGTAAACACTATAAAAACACGCGATGGTGGGTTTCTATTTAGTGATGAATCATTTAACGGTAAGGATAAAACGCTGACAGCGGTGCCTCCTTCGGGTTTAGTGGCCGGGAATACGGGTGCTAAATACTTAATTCAAATCCAAAGATTGAATGATGATTTTTGGAAATACAACACATCACTTGAAGAATACCGGGGCGGATTAAATGGGGGAGGAAGTTCTAATATTTTTGGTGGTGCAGTAATTGTTTACTCCAACATTAAAAACGGTTTGGGAATATTTGCCGGTTCTAATATTGAAAGCGATACCCTTAAATAATAGCCGTTTATTTTATCGCTAGCTTACTGTTTTTAAAGCTATACAAAAAGTAAAAAATAAGCCCTATAGCTAACCAAGCAAAAAACCAAACCCAATTGCTCTTGCTCATACCTGTGAGTAAATAAAGGCAGGTAGAAACACCCATCAGCGGAATAAGTGAATAATTATTGATAAACGTAAAAACGCTTAGAACAATGCAAATAATCCAAAATAAAATAACTGAAATTTTTGGGGTTGCTAAATCCATATAAGTAACCGCATGGCTTGTATAATCTATACTATTTGAAAAATCGAAATTGAATGTTTCGCTGAAATAGGCTTTATTAAAAAAGCTAAAACTTAAAAAAGCCAAAATTACAATTAACGGAAAAATTATCTTCCCGTTAATATAAGGCATAACAAAGCGTCCTTTTCTTTTTTCAACCTTTGGTAACAATAATACACCTCCACATACCAGCACAAAAGCAAATAGGGTGGCAATACTGGTAAAATCGAGTACAAATGTTTTATCTGTAAACAAAATTGGTATACCGACCACTAAACCTGTTATTATTGTGGCAAAAGATGGCGTTTTATACTTTGGATGTATTTTTTGAAAGACAGGAGGCATTAATCCATCACGACTCATACTCATCCAAATCCGGGGCTGTCCCATTTGAAATACCAATAAAACGCTTGTCATTGCTACAACCGCACAAATTGATACTAATAGTTGCATCCATCCAATGTTTAAATTTTGGGGTTCAAAAATAAATGCCAATGGATCACCTACTCCGTCAAAGTTTTTGTAGTGAACTGTACCCGTAAGAACCAAAGTAAGTAAGATGTATACTATGGTGCAAATTATTAAGGAATAGATCATTCCTCGTGGTAAATCGCGCTGAGGATTTTTACTTTCTTCAGCCAATACACTTACTGCATCAAAACCAATATAGGCAAAAAACACACCGCTAACGGCCATCATAACACCGCCAAATCCATTAGGCATAAACGATTTAACACCCTCATCATTTGCAGGGGTCCAGTTAAATGATAATCCTTTGGTAAAAATCATTGCACCGCCTACCAGTATTACTAAAAGGACAATAAAAAGCTTTAAAATTACCATGGCATTGCTAAAATTTCGGCTTTCTTTTATGCCTCGATATACCAAATAAGTTATCAAAATATTTATAACTAGAGCAGGTAAGTCAAAAATCATTCTAATACTACCAACAATTGGAGCGGTGTTCCAGGCATTAATTAATTCTGAGTTTGCGCTTCCAGATGCAATAGCCTTTTTAGCCTCCAAATAACTGCAGGTAAGATAATCAGGAATACCAATGTGTAACTTATGGAGAAACGATGTAAAATAATCACTCCAGCTAAAGGCCACATAAATATTACCAATCGAATACTCCATTATTAAAGCCCAGCCAATAATCCAAGCGAAAAATTCTCCAAAACTGGCATAGGCATAAGTATAAGCACTTCCGGCTACAGGAATTCTGCTAGCAAATTCTGAATAACAATAGGCGGTAAATGCACAAGCAATACCTGTAATTATAAATAGAATTACGACTCCTGGGCCACCATTAAATACAGCGCCACCAAGACTGCTAAAGCTTCCGGCACCAATAATAGCAGCAATTCCAAATAATGTTAAATCACGCACGGTCAATACTCGTTTCATCGAATGCTGACCTGTGCTGCCATTTTCCTCTAAATTATCGGTAAATCCACCTTGATTGGGGTTTTCATCCTCAAAATCAATTCCTGATTTGTATATTTTTTGCCTGAATAAACTTGAAAAATTCATAGAATTACTGTCAAACCTACATAAAATAATTTGCTTCCTCATAAATTAAATGGAGCCTAATTTTTAGTCATAAAAAAACCCCTCGAAAGGGGTTTAAAATTTTTATTTAAAAATTATTTTAGGCTGCTTGTCCCAACTCTTTTAAAAACTTATGATGTATTCTAAAAGCTTTTAAAAAGGAGGGTTGTGTAAAATACGGTATACCATATTCTTTAGCTGTTTCCTTCACAATTTTTGAAATTTCTGTGTAATGTAAATGGCAAATACCTGGAAAAAGGTGATGTTCAACCTGAAAATTTAATCCACCTGCAAACCAATTTAAAAATTTACTTTTCTCTCCAAAATTAGAAGTTGTAAGAATTTGGTGAACAGCCCATTGATTTTCGATCGTATCATTCTCATTTGGAAGAGGAAACTTTGTATCTTCCATAACATGCGCTAATTGAAATATAAAAGCCAAAATCCAACCGGCAATAAACTGAACAGTTAAAAAGCCTATAAGGCACTGCCACCAGGTAATATCAAGTAAATAAAGTGGCAAAAAAACCATATAGAAATAGTAAAATATTTTACTAAAAGCCATTATAGCAAACTCTTTAGTTTTGGTGGTATTAAATTTTTTAAGAAAATCTTGATCAGAATACCTTTTCATTTGTTTGAAATCCTTTGTGGTTACCCAAAGAATGGTCATGAAACCATATAAAAACCAAGCATAAAGATGCTGATATTTATGATACCATCTTTTATCTGCATGTGGCGAAAATCGTAAAACTCCCTTTCCTGTAATATCTTCATCCATTCCATCTATGTTTGTGTAAGTATGGTGCAAAAAATTGTGTTGAATTTTCCAATTCATTGAATGGCCTCCTAAAAAATTAAGTGTATAACCAAAAAATTCATTGATTTTGTTGTTTTTGGAAAATGTACCATGACAAGCATCGTGCATTACTGTGAGTCCTGTTCCGGCCATTGTTAGTCCCATAAAAGCTGAAAATAACCAAAGCCAACCTAAGGAAAGACCCGAGGTGAGAATAAGAACATAAGAGGTGATGTAAATCCCCAGCATTACTATGGCTTTTATCCATATGCGGTAATCGCCATACTTAGAAATGTTATTGTCTTTGAAATAATTTTCTACTCTACTTCGAAGCGTAAAGAAGAATTTGTCTTGAGAACGGTTTATAAATTTTACTACCATTTAATATAAATAAATTTCTGCGAAGATAGACTATTAAAATTAATGAAGGAATTGATTTTTCAACATGTAAATATAACACCTTAAAAAACAATCACTTGCAGCTTGTTTACTAGATCACATATTAGAGTCAAATATTTCTTATCCGTTTCATCAAAAGTATTGAATTCACTGCTGTCAATATCTAATACCCCCCAAACTTCATTGTTTTTAATCAAAGGAATTACAATTTCAGACTTAGAATAGGGGCTACATGCAATATGTCCTTCAAATTGATTAACATCTGCTACAATTTGAACTTCTTTAGATTTCCATGCCGTGCCGCAAACTCCTTTACCTAATCCAATTCGAGTACAAGCCACGGGGCCTTGAAATGGACATAAAACAAGTTCATTATTTTTTACAAGGTAAAATCCTGTCCAATGATAATTGAAAGTAAAGTGAATGGCTGCACTAATGTTTCCTAAATTAGCAACTAAATCCGTTTCCCCATTTAATAAGGCATTTATCTGAGGCAATAATTCCTCATACAATTTTGGCTTATCCATTAAGAAAAACCACCGAATGAAATAGCACTTCCTAAAATATTGTAATTTTTAGCATTAACGCACATTACAGCAATTTGAAGATCGTTATTCACTATTTTCACATCTTCATCAGCAACAAAAATATCAGATATCTCCTTTTCTTTTTTTGTAGTAATAATAATAAGTCCGGCACTTATACTTGAAGCATATCTTATTACTTCTTTTGAAAAACTTTTTGAACCATCAGCTTCTTGAGATTCAATAACGCCTATACCTTCGGCCAGTAATTCATTCTTTACAAAGTTAGCATTTCCATTAACTTTTATTCGTAAGTATTCATCCTTCTCATATTTTGAAAATATATGAACTGTTGCTTTATTCTCTTTCGCAAATAATATGGCTTGGTTAACCTTCTGTTTTGTCTCAAAACTTTCATCAATAGGTAAAACAATCGGATTATATCCCGAAGGAGTATTATCTTTAGCCTGAACTATTAAAACTGGAGCAGGAGAGGAGGTTACTACTTTTAAAGCAAAAGCACCTAAAACATGTTGCATTCCTCTAACCCCATGGGTTCCTAATACAACTAATTTAGCTTTAGTTTCCTCTGAAATTTCGGCTATTGTTGAAAAAATACTTCCCCTACGAATAATTGAAAACGTGTTAACACCTGTTTCACCTGTATTTTTTTTAGCAATATCTTGTAGTTTTTGTTTTACAACACTTTCAACAGTTGCCGCTGTTGCTTTAAATTTTGATACAGAATCACTGTTTATAATGTGCACCAAAGCTACCTCAGCACCGGAATACTTGCTAATATAACTAGCATGATTCATAGCACAATCCGCTTCTTTTGTAAAGTCGTAGGTTACAATTACGAGGTTATTTTTTTCTTTAATATCAGACATAGGTTTTTATTCTTTCTATTATTTTTTGCAAATTAATGGCTTTTTGTAAATTCCTCATTTCATTATTTGTAACAGTAAAATAATGATGTGAATTAAAAAAGTTAACTTGAATATTATCCCAGACTTTTCGGTCAGTAATAATTTTTCGGGTTTTAAATTCTAAAAATAGTGATTCTGAAATCTTATCAAAATCAGATCTGCCTAAATAATCAAGGTCTGCGTCACAAAGTATTTCCGCTAAAGGAGAGTTAGGCGTTTGTGGAATTTTAGTAGCCATAACAATTTCACAAACCTTATCAATTTCAGCATCAGAATATCCGAATTTAGGTAAATGATTCATGCAAATAATAGAACTCTGTTGCTCATGATTTAGTTCTGACAACACAAAACCAATGTCATGATAAATTGCAGCAGTAAGTAAAATAGTTACATCATCATTTGATTCCAGTTTTTCAGATTTTGCTATGCGCAAAGTTTCATCATAAACATCCAAAGTATGCCTAAGACTATGATAAGTTAGATACTCAGGAAGAGATTCCGTAAGCATATTTATTGCATTTATTTTGGCCTGTTCTAATTGCATCTACCTTTTTGTAAAGTCAAAATTAATAAATTGCACCAAACAAACTATTTTTTTACTATTCAAAATCGACATTTTATATACTTTTTCAGAAACAGATAAACTAACTCTAAAATTTTCATTTGATAAGTAGTTTTTCCTAAAGCAATTCAATTAATTATTAAATTCTATAATTTATATTATGTTAAGTAATTGGAATAAAAATAAAGTTACATTCCACCCAAAAAAAAACCAACTATATAATAGTTGGATTTTTCCTATCCTAGTTATTAAACTATTTAGTTAAAATAGTTTCTTTTAATACTTTCATTTCCGCTTCCCTTGATTCATTGCCAACATTTTTATACAAACGTTGCATATTTTCAACTAAATCATAAGATTCCTTTTTATCTCCATTAGGAACACCTATTTCCCAACACTTTTCAAAATAT
>CAMDGU010000046.1 GCA_945897885.1 Chitinophaga pinensis | reverse complement strand
TCAGGTCAGCAAATATGGCTTGATTATATTAAACCATTTACAGATGATTATATAGTTGATACATATGGCACAGCTGTTGGGGTAATTAATCCAGGAAAAAATTATAAAGTAGTCATTGAAGCCCATGCTGATGAAATTTCGTGGTTTGTAAATTACATTACTCCTGAAGGATATATTTATGTTATACGCAATGGAGGCTCTGACCACCAGATAGCCCCAAGTATGAGAGTAAATATTCATGGCAAAAAAGGTATTGTGAAAGGTATATTTGGTTGGCCTGCGATTCACGTTCGCGAACCGGGCAAAGAAGAAGTACCCAGTCTTAAAAATATTTTTATTGATTGTGGGGCAAAAAATAAAGAAGAAATACTAGAAATGGGTATTCAAATAGGCACGGTAATAACCTTTGTGGATGAAATGATGGAATTAAATAAGGATTTCATTGTTGGCAGAGCATTGGATAATCGCATAGGTGGATTTATGGTAGCTGAGGTGGCCAGAATGCTTAAAGAAAATAAAAAGAAACTTCCATACACACTCTATGTTGTTAATTCTGTTCAGGAAGAAATTGGATTGCGGGGGGCTGAAATGATTTCACGCCGCCTAAAACCAGATGTAGCTATTGTTACCGATGTAACCCATGATACAACTTCACCGATGTATAACAAAAAAGATCAAGGAGATATAGCTTGTGGAAAAGGACCTACTTTAACTATTGGTCCTGCCGTTCACAATAATGTTTTAAAAATGCTGGAAGAGGTAGCTGAAAAACATAAAATTCCTTATCAACGACATGCTACTGCTCGCAGTACAGGAACCGATACAGATATGTTTGCATACTCGGCAGAAGGTGTTGCCTCTGCACTAATTTCATTACCTTTAAAGTATATGCATACTACGGTTGAAACTATTCATAAGGATGATTTAGATAACGTAATCAAACTTATGTATGAAACCCTTTTGCAACTAAAATCAGGTCACGATTTTAGATATATTAAATAAGTTTATTTACTAAAATTTTAGACTGAAGACTCAATAATGGTATTAATTTACTACTATTATTGAGTCTTTTTTAATTTCAGTTAGCTTTATAATATTTCAAAGCTTCAGGCATATCTTTTTTTAAATCAGCTATTCGCTTTTCGTCACTCGGGTGAGTGCTCAATAACATTGGAGGTTTATTTCCTCCAGCCTTACTCATTCGTTCCCAAAATTCGGGTGCATTATTTGGGTCGTAGCCGGCCATAGCCATAAAAACGAGTCCCATTCTGTCCGCTTCACTTTCATGCTTTCGCGAATAAGGTAACATAACTCCTAAATTAGCTCCTACTCCATATGCCAATTGAAATAATTGTCTCGTTTCTTGTGGTTTATTAGTTGTTGCAACATCTAAAGCAACTCCGCCCATTTGCAACAAAAGTCCCTGGCTAATTCGCTCGTTTCCATGACGTGCTATAGCGTGAGCAATTTCATGTCCCATTACTACAGCTATTCCTGCTTCATCTTTGCACAAGGGTAAAATACCTGTATAAAAGGCAACTTTCCCTCCTGGCATGCACCATGCATTAATTGTAGGATCTTCAATAACCTTAAACTCCCAGTTATAGTTTGCTATTCGTTTTGAAAATCCATTGGCATTCATATACGTGGTTACAGCTTTAGAAATACGTTCACCAACTTTTTTAACACTTTCAGCATTGGCTCCGGTTGTTAATACTTTACTTTCAGATAATACCTCATTATAATTGGTTAATGCCATAGCCATTAAATCACTTTCGGGCAAAAGATTTGTTTGGCGGCGACCTGTAATTGGCACTTTAGAGCAACTTTGGAATAAAAAGAAAGAAGAAAATAGCAATAACGCTATTTGTGTATTTTTCATATTATTTTATTATTAAAAACTAACTATTGTTGTTTGACATTAATCATTTCAAAAAATACCAATAAAATATTTAAGGTATTACTTCTTCTTGTTATTGGTCTTAGCAGCATTTTGCTTAGCCATATCTTCCAATCGTTTTTGAAAGCCTGACTTTTTGATAACTAACGGTTTCTTTTTATTTTCCTCTATTTGTTTGTGAAGTTTAACCTCATCAACAAAAAATTTACGAATTAATACATTCTGACCAAAGGTTATCATATTACCCAAAAAGTAATAGTAAGTAAGTCCTGAAGCATAATTATTAAAGAAACCTAAGAACAAAATTGGCATTAAATAACTAATCCATTTCATTTGACCACTTACCCCTGTTAGCTGATTGTTCATACGGGTATAGAGCAAGGTAGAAACGGTCATCAACAAAGTGAATAAACTGATATGACTGCCGTAAAAAGGAATTTCAAAACCTAAGTCTAAAATTGAATCAAACGTTGAAAGATCTTTTGCCCACAAAAATGCTTGTTGTCTTAATTCGTAACTGGCAGGGAAAAAATTAAACATAGCCAAAAGAAAAGGTAACTGTATTAACATTGGCAAACAACCACCCATAGGACTAACACCGGCACGCTTATACAACTTCATATTTTCTTGCTGTATCTTCGTCATATCCGTTCCGTATTTTTCCTTTATTTCATCTATCTCAGGCTTTAAAATTCTCATTTTTGCCGAAGAGACATAAGATTTATACACTAAAGGGAAAAGGCAGATTTTTATAAATAATGTCAGTAATAAGATTACCAATCCAAAATTACTGATGTATTTGGCTATTAAGTTAAAAGCTGGGATAATAATAAATTTACTTACCCAACCAAAAAAACCAAGTGACACAATTTTTTGCAATCCTATTTTTTGTGCCGTAAGTGTAGGATAATGGTTAGGACCAATATAAAATTCGAATTCATATTTTTCATTCGGTTTAAAACCATATGGAAGTACTGCAGAGGTTGTCATTCTCTTAATACAATTTTCCATAGCTATTTCAGGTTTTTCAATGTTTATGGTTAAAGCATCATCAAAACCACTTTTAGAAATTAAAGTCGTATTAAAAAACTTTTGCTTGTACGAAACCCACTCTACCCCTTTTTGCAATTTCTTTTCCTCTGATTCGGTAGTTGACAAATTTTCAACATCATCATCTGATTTGTATTTGTAAAAAGCAGTTGTTGTGGTTTGTTCATCCTCAATGGTGCGCTCTGCTAAACCAATATTGCTGACCCATTTAAAATCAATATAGTTTTGGCTTGGTGCTATTTGATTATTACAATTTATAAGTTCTAAGTTATACGTTAAATTATAAGTAGTTGACTTTAATCTATAAGTCATCCTAACAATTCCACCGTTGGTTGGAGCCTCTAAAACAATGGCACTTTTTGATGTTGCTGTTGGTTTAAATGTTAAATCCGCGGTATTAATTACACCATTTTTAAAATAAATTTTATAGTTAAATGTATCATTAGGATTATGTAATAAGTAAAGATCTGAAGAATCGAATGTTCTAAGCCCTTTTAATAAAACTCCTGAAATTTTTGCACCATGATTACTAATTGCAATTTTAAGCTTGCTATTTTCTATTGAATAAGTTTTCTCAGGTACAGTATTAATTTTTGCCGGAGCAATTACACTGCCTGAATCTTGCTGAACAACTGCAGCGGCAGGAGCATTTAATGAATCGGTAATACGTTCCACCTTTCTCAGTGAATCCTCCGTTTTAGCCTGCGCTTCCATTTCTGCAGCACTTTGCTGATTGAAATAAAATGTAAAGATTAATATGATAAATATTAATACATAACCAATGATTTGTTTTCTATCCATTTTCTTGAGGTACTCTTTATAAAAACGGCTGCAAAAGTAGGTTTATTAAATCAAAATTTTAAAGGAATAATCGGTGTTTAATGATGATATAACAAAAAGATAATGGGTTAAATCTGAAACAAAAAAAAACTCCAAACTGGGTTTGGAGTTTTTAAAACTATTTTATGAATAAATTACTCAGGCTTCATCATATCCATAACTTCGCGGCTTACTCCTGTATATGAGAAACCTCCGTCGTGAAATAAATTTTGCATAGTAACCATGCGGGTATAATCCGAGAATAAGGAAACACAGTAGTTGGCACAATCATCGGCTGAGGCATTGCCGAGTGGCGACATGTGCTGGGCATAAGCCAAAAAGGAATCAAACCCGCCAATACCTGAACCTGCTGAGGTCATTGTTGGAGATTGAGAAATGGTATTTACCCTTACTTTTTTAGCTTTGCCATAATGATAACCCATGCTTCGTGCTATGGATTCAAGCATTGATTTGGCTTCTGCCATTTCGTTGTAATCCGGAAATACTCGTTGTCCGGCTATATAAGTTAACCCAACAACACTTGCCCATTCATTAAGGGCATCCATGTTATAGCAAGTTTGTAATAATCTGTGAAAAGAGATGGCCGAAATATCAAGGGTTTTATGCATATAGTCATAATTCAAATCGGTATATGGATTTTTCTTCCTTACGTTTAAGCTCATTCCAACCGAATGAAGCACAAAATCCAATTTTCCGCCCAGTTTTTCTGTAGCTTGCTCCACTAGGGTTTTCATATCTTCATCCAAACTCACATCGCAAGGAATTACAATTGAATTTGTAGCTTCTGCTAATTGATTAATTGTTCCCATCCGCAAGGCAATAGGTGCGTTGGTTAAAACAAATGTAGCACCTTCTTCATGGCACTTTTCAGCTACTTTCCATGCAATTGAACGTTCGTCTAAGGCTCCAAAAATTATGCCTTTTTTTCCTTTAAGAATATTATTTCCCATGCTGCAATTTTAAGCAATTGTCGTTGTATTCTAAAGTTTTGTCAAAACAAAGAACCAAAAAAGTTGTCTTTATTAGTAAATTTGAAACTTAAATCAAAAATGCACGCCGATACAACCTCCTCCCGCAAAGCCGACCACATTGATTTGGCCTTCCTTTCGCAAGTATCGGAAACAGATAATCGGTTTTATTATGAACCCGTTTTGCAACCACATTCCAAAGATTTTTTAAATCCCTTAAATTTTTTGGATTGCGAATTGGGGGCTCCAATTTGGGTAAGTAGTATGACGGGCGGCACCAATCATGCTAAAATAATTAATCAAAATCTTGCCAAGGCTTGTGGTAAATACAAGATGGGAATGGGCTTGGGTTCATGTCGCATTATTTTGGATGACCATACTTACTTAGAAGATTTTAAGATACGAAAATACATCGGTGATACTATGCCGCTTTATGCCAACCTTGGTATTGCTCAGGTTGAGGAACTTATACTATCTGGTAAAATTTATAAAATTAAGGAACTAATTGATAAAACCGAAGCCACAGGTTTAATAGTTCATATCAACCCACTACAAGAATGGTTGCAACCTGAAGGGGACAGGATTAGTCAATCACCTTTAACAACGATTAAGGAACTCTTAAATAAAACTGACTTAAAAATTATAGTGAAGGAAGTGGGGCAAGGTATGGGCCCTGAAAGTATTAAATGTTTGATGCAATTACCGCTTGCAGCCATTGATTTTGGAGCCCACGGAGGTACAAACTTTGCCATGTTGGAAATGTTGCGAGGAAATGAAATACGAAAGGAAGTGTATGAACCGTTAGCCAATATTGGCCATACAGCAGCAGAAATGGTAGATATTGTTAATGAAATTTTAAACGAATCAAAAAACTATACTTGCCAAAATTTTATTATTTCAGGAGGGGTAAAAAACTTTTTGGACGGGTATTATTTAACCGAAAAGATAAATGCCATGGCTATTTATGGTCAGGCATCGGCATTATTAAAACCTGCAAAAGAAAGTTTTGAAATGTTGTGTGAATATTTGGAATTACAAATAAGGGGATTAGCTATGGCAAGAAATTTTTTAACAATAAAGTAAAAGATGCTTCCTTCGTCGGTATGACATTCATATTAGTTTGTCATTCCGGGGAACGAGGAATCTCTTTTTTACATATAAACAATGTCGAAAAAAATTAAAGGATACAGCAAACTAACCAAAGAAGCCAAAATTGAATGGCTGATTGAAAATTATTTTGAACAACCTGAAAAAGCCTTACAACTGCTCAAAAGTTATTGGCACGGGGATGCTGATTTGCAAAAGATGCACGATGAGTTTATTGAAAATACCCTCACTAATTTTTATTTACCTTATGGTGTGGCTCCCAACTTTTTGATAAACGATAAAATGTATTGTTTGCCTTTGGCTATTGAAGAAAGTTCGGTAGTGGCGGCAGCAGCTAAAGCAGCCAATTTTTGGGTAAATCGCGGAGGATTTAAATCAAACGTTATTTCTACTACCAAAATAGGTCACGTCCATTTTAGTTGGGAAGGAAATGAATTTGAAAAATTTGAAACTTTTATAAACAATATAAAACCTGATTTAATAGAAGGTACAAATCATATTACCGCCAATATGAGAATCCGTGGTGGTGGAATTTTAAACATTCAGTTAAACAACAAAACAGCTGAAGAGCCTGGCTATTATCAATTGGAGGTAAAGTTTGATACCCGAGACAGTATGGGAGCCAACTTTATTAATTCTATTTTAGAGGAGTTTGCAAAAATTTTAAAATACAAATTGGCTGAAAGTGATTTAGCTGAAAAGGAGGTTCAAATAGTGATGTGCATTTTGAGTAACTACACGCCTGAATGTTTGGTCCGATGTGAAGTAAGCTGCCCTGTTTCAGAATTAAATGATGATAAAGATATTAGCCCTGAAGATTTTGCTTCCAAATTTTTAAGAGCAATACGAATTGCAGAAATTGAACCGTATCGCGCCGTAACTCATAATAAAGGAATAATGAACGGAATTGATTCGGTTGTATTAGCTACAGGAAACGATTTTAGGGCCGTGGAAGCCAGCGCTCATGCCTATGCCGCCCGAAACGGAAAATACAGTAGCCTTACCCATGCCGAAGTGAAAAACGGAATTTTTAAGTTTTGGATAGAAATTCCTTTATCATTAGGTACTGTAGGTGGAATAACCACTTTGCACCCTATGGTTAAATTTAGTCATGAATTATTAGGAAAACCTTCAGCACCTGAACTGATGCAAATAACAGCGGCAGCAGGTTTGGCTCAAAATTTTTCAGCCATTCTAAGCCTAGTTACCACAGGAATTCAAAAAGGCCATATGAAAATGCATTTGCTCAATATCTTAAATCAATTGGAAGCTACAGAAGAAGAAAAATCCTTAATAATTGACTACTTCAAAGATAAAGTGCCTAGCCATCATGCTACGGTGTCCATTTTTTGTCAGATACGAGGAATAAAAGATTTGAGCGAGATAAATTTAAAATAATTTACAGTTTGTCATTCCGAGGCACGAGGAATCTTTTTTAACGCATAAGATGCTTCCTTCGTTGGCATGACAAACACCAGAAAATAATTCAACCATTGAAACAAACCTTCTTCAGCCACGGTAAACTATTACTAACAGGTGAATACCTTGTTTTGGATGGAGCAAAGGCCTTGGCTATCCCTACTCAAAAAGGACAGGAAATGGTGGTGGATGCATTTGCCGGTTCGGGCAATATTCACTGGACAGCAAAGGATTGTAAAGGAAATATTTGGCTAAATTTTTCTTTTATACTAGCCGAAGGGGAGTTAATACCAATTACGGTAGGAAATTTAAAACCCCAAGAGGAAGTTTTGGTATTAAGACGCATCATTGAAAGTGCCTTGGCCTTTAACCCTGATTTTTTAAATAGCCAAACGGATTATGAAATAGTAAATCACCTGCAATTCCCAAATGATTGGGGATTGGGCAGCAGCAGCACATTAATAGCCAATATTGCCAAATGGGCTGAGGTGGATGCTATGCAATTATTCTTTAACTCTTTTGATGGCAGTGGATATGATGTGGCTTTGGCCATGGAAGCTCAAGCTATTATATACCAGTTAAATTCTGATAAACCGAATTGGGAAGTCAAAAATTTCAATCCACCCTTTGTCAACGAACTCTTTTTTGTGCATCTTGGTCAAAAGCAAAACAGCCGAAATGAAATAGCAAATTATAAGACCAAAGCCAAACCAACTCCTTATCAAATAGAAAAGATTTCGGCTATTACCAATCAAATTTTAGAATGCCAAAATTTAGAATCGTTTGAAAAACTAATTTTAGAACATGAACATATTCTTTCTGAAATTTTAAATGTAGAACCTATTAAAGAACGTTTGTTCAAAACCTTTCCAGGAGTTATAAAATCATTGGGAGCATGGGGTGGTGATTTTATTTTAGCTACAGGAAATGAAACAAAAAGCTACTTTAAAGAAAAAGGATTTGACACGATTTTGACTTGGGAAGAGATGGTGAAAATTTAATTCACTTTTCTTCGTTAAGTAGTAATGAACAAAATTTTTAATATCTATTTTTTAAGAAAAATCTTACTTTTCATTTGTGTTTGCTTGGGAATTCAAAGTTACGGGCAGAAAAAAAATACTTAATTTTTTAGATGCAGGCACTGGTTTCCAATTTTCAAAAACTAAAATACCTAACTCTACGTTGAGCTCAATTGTTAACTCGCCCATTCCAAAATTATTTTTAGGTTTTGGAGTTGAACATAAGTTTAACAAAAGAATAAGCTTGATTTTGAACCTAAACACCAACTTTTCAAAAACACAAAGTAAATTTAATTATTACAATGATACTGACCAATTCTCATATAAGTCTAAATATTATCATATTGATCTAAATTATGGTTTGGCATTGGGTATCAAATATTATCCTGAGTTTGGCAAAAATCGTTTTTCAATTGGAACAGGGTTGAATTTTCAAAAAATTGCCCCTCAAGAAATCTTTTCCGGATTTGATTTTTTAGGTGGAATTGATGGAGACACATCCATAATGTCAACCTCACAAACTACAAATTCCAATAATTTTCAAAATAAATATAACTCTTTGATTTATTATTTGAATGCCGGATATAGTATTGGGAAGAAACAAAAAAGTGACTTTATATTTGAACTAAACTCTACATTAAATAAACCAATTTGGGGCACCGATGAATTTAACTACAATACGCAATTGGTAGAAAAATCATCTTATAAAACAAATGTACTTTTTGCGGTAATTAAGTATAGAAGGAGGTTTTAAATATGATTAAACGGAATGTATGAATGCCAAAACTTTTATTAATAATTATGTAACTAATTGAACAATCTAACTATATACCTTTGCCCATATCTATTTCAAAACCTCTTAAAAATAACCCATGAATATCAAGCGAATTTTTGGAACCATACTTATCATCTAAGGAATTATAGGACTTATTTATACGGCCGTGTTATTTATTAATTCTCCGAATGGAACGAATAAGGATATAAAAGTATTAGTAATTTATGGATTTTTGGGAACTGTATTTTTTGCCTCAGGAATTGGCTTGATTAGAACAACGAAAGACGAGGCTTAACGTGTAATCTTAGAAACCAAAAAACGAACTTAAACTTAATGAAACTTTTGATTTAAGCGTGTTTGGATTTACTTTTTTATGCGTAATCTCAGGCTTTGCAGATTCAAAAGAAATGGCATTTACCAATTGAATTGCGGTTTCAGCATTATTAAATTTACTCCTAAAAAACTCAACTCTTTGTTGACCTTCGGAATCCATAAATGGTTTTTCCCAATAGTCTTTTACAAGCTTTATAAATTGAACTGAAGTATTAGCTATATGACAAAACCCTTCAAGCCCTGTATTATCAGCCATTTTATGATTTACAATGCAGTGCCTTCCAATAAACAAAGCATTTAAAAGCTTCAATTTTATACCGGTATCCTGGGCGGTATAAAGTATGTTTATCTGAGCATTTTTTATAAGTTCCTGAATCTGGTTTGTATTTCCATCATCAATTAACTTTATGTGTTCAAATTTTTGAACCAGTTGCTTCAATTCCTTTTTTGGATTATTACCGGCTATAATAAATGGAAATTCAACTTTTGAAAATACTTCATTTATTAAATGAACAGCGGCTTCATGGTTTTCGCCAACTGCCAAATTTCCATGGTATAAAATAAAATCGCCCTTTCCCTCTCTTATATTAACCGTTTCATTTCCATGAAAGGCAGGGACAAACAATGTTTTACCAAATTTCTTTTGAAAATAAGCTGTATCATTAGGCGATATTGCACAAATTAAATTAGCATTTTTAAGTACAGATTGATATTTTTTTAACTTATCTGATTCAAGTTTAAAGAAATAACGCTTAAAAAAATTATTTTCAACCATTTCCAAATGATGGTAATAATCATGCTCCACGTTGTGGGTTCTCACTATTTTAAAACGATGTTTTAAATCAGGATGTTTTAAATAAAAGGTTGAATGTAATCCTTCAAATAAAATGGGATGATTATCCTTTCGCAAATTTTGAAGCAATTCGTCACTTTCACGCGAGGCAACGATGTATGGAACATTTCCGTAAAGGAAATTTTTGAATGTTTTGCGTGGATAATAGTAAACCTTTTTGCAAAATATATTGAGTTCGGCAGCAGGTTTTCTGCCATATTCAAAACAATGCAGTGTAATGCTAACACCCTCTTGCTGCAATGCTTTCAGCTTATAATAAATATCAATTACCCCCCCATAATTGGCCGGAAATGGCACATCAAAAGCTATGATATGGAGTGATTTGGCAGTTTTCAAACGGGCAGGCAATTTAGAATATTGGAGCAATATGGACTAACAATGGGTAAAAATAAAATCATGTACAGCCTTTTTACTACTTAGTGATAAACGAAAAATAAACTTAAATATTTTAAACGTTGAATCTAAAGTGCATAACATCGCCATCCTGTACGACATATTCTTTGCCTTCTACGTTTAGTTTTCCATTATCACGGCAAGCTGCTTCTGAACGGAAATGAATAAAATCATCATAATGAATAACCTCTGCTCTGATAAATCCTTTTTCAAAATCGGTATGGATTACACCTGCAGCTTGGGGTGCCTTCATTCCTTTTGTAATTGTCCAAGCTCTCACTTCTTTCTTACCTGCGGTAAAATAAGTAGCATAGTTTAAAAGTTTGTAAGCAGAAGTAATCAAACGTCCCACTCCACTTTCCTTTAATCCCAATTCTTCCAAAAACATGATTTGATCTTCACGTTCCAATTCAGCAATTTCTGATTCAATTTTTGCACAAATAATTAAAATTTCTGCATTTTCGTCTTTTACAGCTTCCTCTACCTTTTTGGTATATTCATTTCCTTTAATTACACTGCTTTCATCCACATTACACACATACATTACTGGCTTGGCAGTAAGCAGTTGTAGTTCCTTTACAGCTTCTTTATCGGCATCTTCAACCGGTGCTGTTCTGGCATTTTGTCCAGATTCCAAATGGTTTTTATATGTTTTTAAAATTTCAACCAATTTTTTAGAAGCCGTATCAGACGCACGAGAAAGCTTTGATAATCTTGCATCAATAGATTCTAAATCTTTTATTTGAAGTTCAGTATCAATAATTTCCTTATCGCGAATTGGATTTACCGAACCATCCACATGAATAACATTTCCATCATCAAAGCAACGAAGCACATGCAGTATAGCGTCCGTGTTTCGGATATTTCCTAAAAACTGGTTTCCTAAACCTTCCCCTTTGCTGGCTCCTTTTACCAACCCTGCTATATCCACTATTTCAATGGTTGTAGGCAACACTCGTTCCGGCTTCACTATTTCTTCCAAAGCAAAAAGCCTTAAATCAGGAACTGTAATTACACCTACATTGGGCTCGATGGTGCAAAAAGGAAAATTGGCCGCCGTAGCTTTGGCCGTTGATAAGCAATTAAAAAGGGTTGATTTTCCCACGTTGGGCAAGCCCACTATTCCACATTGTAAAGACATTTTTTAAAAATTTATTAATTAAAATTTATGGTATTCCAAGATATTTATGAGTTTGAAGCGATACGTTCCACTCCGGATTATTTTTTACATAATTTACTAAAAGTTCCTTTATTGAATCACTTTTATCCCATTCAGGTTGTAGGTATAGTTTGCAACTTTCTCCTACATCATTTCGATAAGTTTCAGCCCATTCAAAATCGGATTTATTAAAAACTACCACTTTTAGTTCATCCGCAATTGCTCCAAATTTTTCTATTGGTTTTTTAAACTTTTTAGGTGAAAAGCACACCCAGTCAAAGGTTCCATTTAATGGATAAGCCCCTGAAGTTTCAATATGAACTTTGAATCCTTTATTTTTTAGTCCGTTGGTTAAATCAGTTAAATTATACATTGCTGGTTCGCCACCTGTTATTACTACCATTTTGCAATTGGTAGGTTCAAATTTTTCAATAATTTGCTCAGTAGTTAAAGACGGATATTTTGAAGCATCCCAACTTTCCTTTACATCACACCATGCACAACCTACATCGCACCCAGCCAAACGCACAAAGTAAGATGCATTGCCACTCCAGGCTCCTTCACCTTGAATGGTATAAAATATTTCCATTATAGGATAACTTTGTTCGCTCAAACCGAAGAACTTAATTAGATTTTAAATACGATTTGAAAGTATTTTTAAGCAAACCTATTCGGGTTAAAGGGCCTACACCACCGGGAACCGGAGTAACGGCTGAGGCTATTTCCTTTACATCTTCAAAATCCACATCGCCTTTTAATATATACCCTTTAGGATTAGAGCTATCTTCAACACGTGTTATACCAACATCAATTACAATGGCTCCCTGTTTTAACATACTTCCTTTAATAAATTCAGGCTTTCCTAAAGCAGCTATAACGATATCAGCTTGCTGAACAAAGCTTTCCAAATTTTGAGTTTTACTATGCGTTAAAGTTACTGTACAATTACCATATTTGGTATTTTGAGACATAAGTACACTCATTGGACGACCTACAATATTGCTACGACCAACAACCACGCAATGTTTACCTGTTGTTTCAATATTGTATAGTTCCAACATCATCAATATTCCATAAGGTGTGGCAGGAATAAATGTATCTTCTCCTTTCAATAATTTGCCTAAACTGATGGTATGAAAACCATCCACATCCTTTTCAGCATTTATCATTTGAGTAACTTTTAATTCAGAAATATGCTTAGGTAATGGTAGTTGAACAATTAAGCCATCGATATTGGGGTTATTATTTATTTCTTCTACTTTATCCAAAATTTCTTGTTCTGTAGCTGTTTCATCATATCTAAATACAGATGAATCAAAACCTACTTGCTTGCAATCTGCTTCTTTGCTATTAACATAGGTTTGACTTGCACCATCACTCCCAACCAAAATGGCCGCCAAATGCGGTACTCTTAATCCTTTTTGCTTTAATGTATTAACTTCTTGAGTTATCTGCTCTTTAATTGTCTTGGCAACTTGAAGACCATTTAATATTTGCATAATTTGAATTTGCCGCGAATTTACTAATAATTAAGCCTTAATAGGAACTTAAAATGATGGCAATATTTCTATTATTCTAAAAAATGAATGTTTATTTGCATAATTATCAATATGTATAGAATATTTCTCACAATAGCACTTGCTTTTTTTATCCTAACAAGTTGCAAAAAAAATGAGGTTGTAACAAACTCATCCGATTTGGGAGTTTCTTACTTTCCATTAAGTGTTGGTCAGGTTAAAATATTCTCTGTTGATTCTATCATTTATAATTCGCTTTCAAATACTAAGGATTCGGTTAGGAGCTATATTAAAGAAGTAATTACTGAAATGGATAAGGACAGTAATGGTTTTACAAACTATAAAGTAATATGTTATACCACTTCAGATACTGCCGCTAATTGGGAATATCAATCCTTTTATTTTTATAATATGAATAACTATCTGGTTAGCTCAGCAAAAGGCGGCATAATAAAATCCCTAATGATTTTTCCCGTTTCAAAAGGTTTGAGCTGGGACATGAATGCCTATAACATGAATGGTAAAAAAACTGTATATTATTCTTATGTTGGAAAGCCGTGGATGCATTATACTGATTGTGTTGAAATTTTTTTTAAAGAAGACATAAATATCGTAGAAGAAACTATTGAGAAATATGTTTTTGCAAAAAACAAAGGTATGGTATACAAAATTTTAAGTGAGATAACTATCAATGATTCTAAGAGAAATGGTTATTCACTAATCACTAATCAATTACGCTAATATTAATAGAATGTAAATGAGTTGTCATTAAATAATCAATATCATCTAATGCCCATTTGTAGAATTGTAAAATAGTTATAACTTTGACCCAAGTTTATTCATAAGGTTTAGTTAATTTATAACGGGGTAGTCGTGAGACAACCCCGTTATTATTTATGGGGTAGTATCTCAATAAGGGTGTAAGTTAAAAAGAAAAAATAAGAAGTATTAAACAGCGATTTTTTTTAAGCAATTTAATTCAGGTCAAAAGTTAAATGATTTTTTGAGTCATATTTAAAAAAGAGGATTAGAACAGCTAATTGAAGGTGAACTCAATGCACATCTCTGCTACCAAAAACATCAGTCCACCGAAGAATCCAATTATCGTAGTGGTCATTCAATAAAAAAGGTCAAGACATCATTTGGTGAAACAGAAAAAAGTATTCCCAGAGATCGTGATTCCTCCTTTGATCCAATGATAATACCAAAGAGAAAAAGCATTGTTGATGGGATTGAAAACGTCACATATCACTTTATGCCAAAGGAATGTCAAACAGCGATATTGAAGAGTAAATAAGGGAGGTTTACAATTTTGATGTTTCAACTTCCACTATTTCAAGAATTACAGACAGGGTTAGCAATAATATTATAGCCTAGCAAAACAGGCCATTAGAATCGGTATATCTGATAATCCTGCACCTACAGATGATGCAGTTCTAAAATCTACTTATCTGGCAATTGGAGAGGCTACAAAAAAATGGAGTCTGCCAATCTGAGATTGGGGAATCATCTATAATCAATTTTTAATTATTTTTAAAAATAGATTAAAATGGTAAAAACCATCAACTTTTTAACTTACACAGTTTAGAGGATAGTGTCCAAAATCATTTTTTTCTTTATCTCAATGTCATAATTTCAATTTTCATATACGGATAATACGGTAAAGTTGAGAGTTTTTGGTCGGCGTCTGATTTGTCATTAGCCATTAGCACCAAGTATATTCCGGCAGTGTCACCTTTTATGTAAGATGCCAAAAGTGTGCCATTGTCTTCCCATTCTTTTATTATCTCTTGTTCTTTTGGTAATAACTTCAATCTTGTTTCATTATCTATTCCTTGCAAAAGAATGTCAATCATAAATTTGTTCATTGTTTATATAATTATTTACTTACTCAATTCGGTTTTCAGCTTTGTCCGTTTTTTTTATTTGTCAAAGTTATGCATTTGAAGCTAACAATGTTAACATAGCATTACCTACAACCTTCATATTCAAAAAACACTTTGGTTATTTCCACAATAATTTACTAATCAAAAAGTTTCGTTTTTATTTTAAGACAGAAAATCAACTGTAAGCTTTTCCCATTGAATTCAACAGAAATAATTGAAATCTACTTAAACTTATGCAACCAAAATGTTCCAAAAGGAACGAGGGAAAGCACAAAGGCATAAAATCCTGTTAAAAACGACCAATTCATTTTTTGCATAGTGATGGCCAGTAATATGCAGTAAGATATAAATAAAAAACCGTGCAAATAGCCCACAACTTGAACCGCCATGGGTATACCTGCCATATATTTTAAAGGCATTGCTATTAATAACAAAACCAGATAGGATATACCTTCAATATGACCTATTCGTAAAAAGGTGTAAAATATTTTGGGAGGGTGATTTTTCATTATGCTGCAAAATTAAGGCTAAAAATCTTCTCTGAGTTTTAAACTACCAACAAACTTTCGGCAAACTTTTTGGATACCGATGATTTTTCATTTTGATTAACCATTATAGCTACTGAATCATCAAAACTTATTTTCTCCAGCACCTTTACGGTGGTTCCTATTCCAATATTTAACTGTTGCAAATACTTTAAAAAATCAACGGAAGTGTCCTTAACCGCCACCACACGGCATTCCTTACCAGCCCCTATTTCCGACAAGGTCATTTTTGAGGCATTGGGTAATTTTCCTTTGGCATCAGGTATAGGGTCGCCATGTGGGTCATATTCCGGAAATCCTAAAAATTTATCCAATCTATCAGCCAACTCATTATGCTTTATATGCTCAAGTTGCTCGGCTATTTCATGCACCTCGGCCCATGAGTAATCTAGCTTTTCCTTTAAAAAAACCTCCCATAACCGATGTTTTCTTACAATTAGCAAAGCCGTAGATAAGCCATTATTCGTTAACTGTGCCCCACTTTTCTTTTCATAACTAATCAATTTTTTATCAGTCAGTTTTTTAAGCATATCTATTACTGATGCCGGGTTGTTGCCCAACGAATCAGCAATTGCCTTTACACTTACTTTGCTATTGCCAAGTTTACTTAGTTTAAAAATTGATTTAAGATAATTTTCTTCGGAATGGGTTTGCATGGGATTCTATTATTACAGCAAATATAGGATTTTGTTTAACGCAAAAATTATATTAGACTTACCTAACTTATTTTATATGTTTATTCAAATTATATATATAGTTTTGCCTACTTTTTAAGCAAAATGACTCCTTTAATTAAACAATTACTCCTTATTCTATTTTCACTTACTCTATCTATTCACTATAGCTTTTCTCAATTGGGCTCAGTAAAAGGTCATGTAAGCTGCGATGGACAGCCCATAGAATTTGCTAGTGTTGGCATTATAAAATTAAATAAAGGAACCACTACCAATGGGAATGGCGGGTTTGAATTAAAAGACGTGAAAGAAGGTAGTCACGAAATAACTGTGAGCTGCATTGGTTTTAAAACCTACACAACTTTTGTGTACATAAATGTAGGAACAATAACTACCCTTACCTTTAAATTAAAAGAAACCATTACAAATTTTAATTCGGTAGTAATTACAGGCACACAAAAAGAAGTTTTAAAAATGGAAAGCCCCATTCCTGTTGAAATATACACTCCTACCTACTTTAAAAAAAATTCAACCCCCAGTATTTTTGAAGCTTTAACAGGAGTAAATGGTGTGCAACCCCAATTAAATTGTAATGTGTGCAATACCGGCGATATTCATATAAATGGTATGGAAGGCCCATATACCATGGTATTAATTGATGGGATGCCAATCGTTTCATCGCTATCTACAGTTTATGGTTTATCTGGCATTCCCAATAGTTTGGTAAAACGAATTGAAATAGTAAAGGGCCCATCATCCACGCTTTATGGAAGCGAGGCAGTGGGGGGTGTTATCAATATTATTACCAAAGATGCGGGGTCATCTCCGCTTCTTATGTTGGATATGTCGGCCACCAGTATGAAGGAATATTCGGCAGATGTTTCAACAAAATTTAAAGTAAAAAACGGAACCTCACTTTTAGGAGTTAACGGCTTTTGGTTTAATACTATTCGCGATATTAACCACGATCGTTTTACCGATTTTACTTTGCAAAAACGACTATCTGTTTTTAATAAATGGGATTTTAAACTAAAATCAAATAGAACTTCCTCGGCGGCTTTTCGGTACCTTTATGAGTACCGCTGGGGCGGCCAAACTCATTATGCTCCTAAATTTAGAGGAACCGACAGTGTGTATGCCGAAAGCATCTATACCAGCAGGATAGAGATGATAGGTAAGTACCAACTCCCTGTAAAATCAGAAACTATTTTTTTCGATTATTCCTATAACTACCATTTGCAAAACAGCTATTATGGAGAACTTAAATATTTGGCAAACCAACACACAACCTTTGCCCAATTGCGATGGGATAAGAAAATAAAGCGCCATGATTTTATAGCCGGCTTGCCGTTTCGATTTATTCATTATGATGACAACACACCGGCTACAACTGAACAAAACGGGATAACAAATATGCCACAAAGCACCTATTTGCAGGGAATATTTGCCCAAGATGAACTAAAAATAAACTCGAAACTAACTACACTTTTGGGATTGCGATATGATTATAATACCAACCATGGTTCCATTTATACGCCACGAGTTGCATTTAAATACATGCCTAACAATACAAACACCTTTAGACTAAGCGGCGGCAACGGTTACAGGGTAGTTAATTTATTTACCGAAGACCATGCAGCCATTACAGGTTCTCGAAATGTAGTGATTAAAGAAGCTCTAAAACCTGAAAAAAGTTGGAACACCAATTTAAATTACACCGGAATTATAACGCACAAAAAAGGGTATATAAATTTAGATGCCAGTATTTTTTACACCTATTTCAGCAATAAAATAGTTGGCGATTTTATGACCGACCCCAATTTGATACTTTATACCAACCTTAATGGAAACGCTATTTCAAAAGGAATAACTTTAAATTTTGATATGAGTTTTAAAAACAAACTCAAGTTAATTGGGGGAGTTACCTTTATGCATGTTTATCAAAACTTAAGGGACAGTGCAAATAAAAGCTTTAAAATTCCACAACAATTTGCCCCACAAATATCAGGCAACATCGCCATCAGTTATAATATTCCGAAGATTTTTATTGTAATAGATGTTACCTCAAAAATTAATGGTCCGATGTATTTACCCGTTGTTCCAAATGATTTCTGGCCCGAGCAATCCCCTTGGTTTGCCATTTTAAACATTCAGTTTAGCAAAAGATTTACGAAAGGGATCGAAACCTATCTTGGAGTAAAAAATATCTTAAACTTTATTCCGAAAGATCCAATTTTAAGACCCTTTGACCCATTTGACAAACACATAAGCATTGACAATCCTAATGGGTATACCTTTGACCCCAGTTACAATTATGCTCCGGTTCAGGGCACGAAAGTACTTATTGGCCTTCGGTATAATTTGTATTAAAGAAATAGTGAATTGTTATTCTTGAATAAATATTTTTAAATTGATATTAGTCATTTTTTATATTTAATATCGATAGTAGCTTTGTAACACAAATAAATATTTATGACCAGAACAGTTTTAGTAAGAGATATAATGACCCATGAGGTTATTTGCGCCAATTTGAATAACAAATTATCTCAGGTTCTTGAGTTTTTTGCAAAATTTAAAATAAGGCATTTACCTGTATTAGATGGAGATTCGATAGTTGGTATTATTAGTGTTAATGATATTATTAATTTTTTAAACGATCACCTTCAAAAATCAGAAACAATTACCCAGACCTATTTGGATGAATACTTCAGTTTGGACAGTGTAATGACTAAAAACCCGATAACTATTGGTTCAACGGATTCGATAGATGATGCAGTTAAATTATTGGCTCCAGGCGATTTTCAATCCATAATTGTGGCCGATGCAGGAGCCATTAAAGGAATAATTACCAATAAAGATTTAGTAAGATTTCATAATTCAGGTTTCAATACCGATCATGATAACTTTACTATTAGCACATCAGGCTTCGGAATTTAGAAACTTCCCTTAGAAATATTTTAAAAGTGAAATGGCTATAATACAAAGTACATATCTATTTCACCTTTATTTTTTGCATTTATTTTTCCGCGGTATTCGCAGGTGTATGTGTTGTTTATAAGTTGGTAAGTGGCTCCGCTAATATTTATTTTACCGGCTTCTCCGTTCTGCTTCATACTGGCGGCAGTGTTTAAAGTATCACCCCAAATATCGTATTCAAAATTTTTTGAATTGCAAATTCCTGCAATCACGGGTCCAGAATTAATACCAATACGCATTTCAAAAATAAAGTTGCTGTCTTCTAAATAGACTATAGCAGAACTACCAAAAATACTTTGGGACATAACTTTAAGAATTGGCGCTGCACGCACTTACCCTAATAATATCTCAATATGCAATGACTGTGGTTATTTAATTTCCAGGTTATTGCCTCGATAATAATGTTTCTTTCAAAAAGCCGTTTGCTTGTAAATTAAATTTTAAAGGTGAAAAACTATGGAAAAAAATATATCCGATGACAGGAACCTCGGTTTTTGGAAGCGGAATTGAAACCGCTGATGGTAATTATTTTTTTGGTGGAGCCACCAATAGTTTTGGAGCAGGTTCTAATTCAGGTGATATTTTTCTCATGAAAACTGACAACAATGGAGACCTATAATGCCTGATTAATTTAAAAAAGCAATAAAAAAATCCCGGTCTGAAAAACAAACCGGGATTTTAAAAAATTTTTAAGGTTAATTACTTAACGTTTTCTGATAAATCAGAACCTGCCTTAAATTTAACCACATTTTTAGCGGCAATTTTAATTTCTTTTCCTGTTTGAGGGTTACGTCCGGTTCTTGCAGCTCTTTTAGAAACTGAGAATGTACCAAATCCTACAAGGATTAATTTGTCACCTGCTTTAAGGGCTGCTGAAGTTGAATCACAAAATGAATTCAAAGCGCTTTGAGCCTGTGCTTTTGTAATTCCGGCTGCTGTAGCCATTGCTGATACTAAGTCTGATTTGTTCATGTTTATTAATTTTTATGTTTTGAAAATTTTCAATGACAATATTCGGACATTGGTTAATACAATATTACACTCATTTTGCAAATGTTGATAACTGAAGCCTCTTTGTGAATAAATCAGGGCTTAGACCCCTATAAACACTGACTTTACCTCTACTCTGACCATAAAATTCACTTCTAAGGGTATACATTTCACTCAATTTTGTCCTCATTTGATCACTTGTAGTATCACCAAACAATGGTCTAAGGGTATTATCAGCCTTTAAATTGGCAAATAAATCCTCTATTTCTGCATCTAGCCATATTGTAATTCCTATTTTATTCATATTCAGCATGGCATTATTAAAGCAAGGCGTTCCTCCTCCTGTGGCAATTATAGCATCTGAATCGCATTGGTTAATAATAGCACTAAGAGTTTCAAATTCAATTTTCCGAAATTCAGATTCCCCTTTGGAGCTAAAAATATCAGCTATCGACATTTTTTGAAGCTTTACAATTTCATCATCCAAATCATAAAACTTCATTCCCAATTCAGTGGCAGCTAATTTCCCATAGTAAGATTTACCTACTCCGGGCATCCCAACAAAAAATAGTATTTTAAATGAATTAGTCAAGGGTTATTCTTGGATCTAATAATGTATAAATAATGTCAACCATAATATTTACCACCACAAATATTAAAGCTACAATAATCACCGACCCCATTACAATAGGTAAATCAGAATTATCTAAAGCTTCAACGGTTACTTTTCCCAGTCCTTTCCAATTAAAAATAAACTCAACAAAAAAAGTACCGGCCAATAATGATGCAAACCAACCGGAGATAGCGGTTATTACAGGAATTAATGAGTTACGAAGCAAGTGCCTTGTAATTATAAACCGTGGAGCAAGTCCTTTGGCTCTTGCCGTTCTTATATAATCTCGGGGCAAAACATCTAAAACCGATGCCCGGGTAAGCTGACTAAAAATGGCTAATGGCCTTATCCCTAATGCAAGTGTTGGTAGTAAAAGATTTTTCCAAATGTATACTTCACCTTTAAATGGGTCAATATCATTGTAGTTCCCGGTCATATTAAGACCCGTGTACTTGTTTAAAACATACCCAAATAACCAAGCCAAAATAATAGCTACAAAAAATGATGGCAACGATATTCCTAAGGTTGAAATAAAAAGGACCAA
>CAMDGU010000045.1 GCA_945897885.1 Chitinophaga pinensis | reverse complement strand
GCAATTCTTTCAAACGAGTCGGTAATTCGTTTAATAAAATTAGCTGCCGATTTGGAATACTGGATTGGAAAAGCGTTTAACTTTACCTTACAACAATTGTTGGAAAAAGTAATAGCCAAAGGTGGCATATTATCCTATGTGCTTCAGTCGCCCAAAAAGTTATTTATGCTGCAAGCTTTGCAAACTTTCTTTGATAGCCTGAAAGAAGAAACCCGAAAAAAGCCATCGCTTAGTATTGAAGGTTTTTTACAAAATATTAAATTGATGCAGGAAAATAATTTAACTTTGGAAGCAGAGGAAATAATTGAAAAAGGCGAAGGGGTAAATTTATTGACCGCACATTCCAGCAAAGGTTTGGAGTTTGAAATGGTTTTTGTTATAGGATGCAATGATAAAGCCTGGGATAAAAATAAAGATCGCTTGCCTTTTAATATTCGCGATGTTATAGTTCCTGCTTCGGCCGATTCATTAACGGAAGAAAACCGCCGACTGTTTTATGTGGCATGTACCCGAGCCAAATCGTTTTTGAATATTACTTACAATACATCCGACCTTAGTTTAAAAGACCAGCAAGAATCTGTTTTTGTCACAGAATTTTTAGAATCAAAAATCCCCCAAAAAATCAAGGCTGAAATAAGCGACGAGCAAATTATGGAAATTCAGGTTTCCCTTTTCGGAACCGACACTTCCGACATCGATTTTGAGCCTATTGATAAAGACTTTCTGAATAAATTTACCGAAAACTATGTGCTAAGTGCCACCCATTTGGATAATTATTTGGAATGTCCGGTAAAATTTTATTACCGCAATTTGTTGCAAATTCCTTCGGCCAAAACCGGGCCATTAAGTTTTGGTAATGCCATACACCGTTCGCTTGAGTTGTTTTTTAAAACAATGATCAATCACCCTCAAAAATTATATCCATCGCTGGAGCAAATGGTTTCCTGGTTTAAGTTTGATTTGGAAAAGCATGCCGATTCATTTACACCCGAAGATTTTACTCGAACGATTGAATATGGTACAGAAAAAGTATTACCCCAATTGTATACTGCCTTTTTGCCTGAGTGGGAAGAAAACAAAAACCGTGAGCCTGAAAAAAACCTGGTAGATATAGTGGTAAATAATGTGCCGATAAAAGGAAAGTTGGATCAATTGGTTTTTCAAGACAGCCATGCTGTGCATGTAGTTGATTTTAAAACTGGAAAATTTAACAGTGAAAAAAAGAAAACGTTACTGCCACCAAAAATTGGGATAGATGCCGATGGGGCAAAATTTGAAGATTTATATGGCGGTAATTATTGGCGGCAGGTGGCTTTTTATCACTTGCTAATAAACAATGATAAGTTGCATAATTACAAAACGGTATCGGGTGAAATGTTTTTTGTAGAACCGGATGCCAAAGGAAATTTTGTAAGGGAAAAGATTTTTATACAACCCGAGGAATTTAAGTTTATGGAAAACCTGATAGCAAAGGTTTATGAAAAAATTAAAAACCATGAGTTTAGCCAAGGCTGTGGCAAAAAAGACTGTGAGTGGTGTAATTTTAATACTTACTATTTGAACAAGCGAATTTATAGTAGTGATTTTTTGATGGAAAATTCAGAAGATTAACTTATTTGATTTTTAGAAAATAGGATGTTGAAAAGTAGTAAATATTTAGTTTAGGTAAAGAATAAATTCTTAATAAATTTGTAACCATTGTATAAGGTTATATAACATGGTTACAAAAGATTATTACACACTTGCAGAAGCTGCTGAGCTTTTAGGAAAATCAAAAGAGACTTTAAGGCGGTATGATAGAGAAGGTAAGTTATCCGCTGTGCGAGATCCTTTAAGTAATTACAGGGTTTATAAAAAAGAGCAATTTTCCATTTTCTCAGAATTTCTTTCAAAAAATATTATTTTAGAACCAGTAAATTATGCTGAACCTGAGAATGAGTATAAGGTAATAGAATTGTTTGCGGGGGCAGGAGGTTTGGCAATAGGCATGGAGACGGCAGGATTAAAATGTATTGCACTAAATGAAATTGATAAGTGGGCCTGTGAAACGCTTAGAAAAAACAGACCACATTGGAACGTATTGGAAGGAGATATTAGAAACTTTGAGTTTTCGTCGTATCAAAATAAAGTAGATGTTGTAACAGGAGGATTTCCTTGTCAGGCGTTTAGTTATGCTGGCAAAAAACTAGGTTTAAATGATGCAAGAGGTACATTATTTTATGAATTTGCAAGAGTTGTAAATGAAGTAAAACCACCTATTTGTATAGGAGAAAATGTTAGAGGATTATTAAGCCATGAAAATGGCAAAACTTTACAAGGTATGATTTCGATATTAGATGAAATTGGTTACAACGTTGCTCCTATTCAAGTTCTAAAAGCTGTAAATTATAAAGTTCCTCAAAAACGAGAAAGATTAATCTTAGTAGGGATTAGAAAAGATATTGACTTAAAGTTTGAATATCCTAAACCATATAATAAAACTTATAATTTATCAGATGCCTTAAAGGAAGGGAATTTGTATAATTGTGATGTGCCTAAATCTGAGGGTTCCAAATACCCTAAATCAAAAAAGGATATATTGGATTTAGTTCCTCCAAAAGGATATTGGAGAGATTTGCCAATTGAAATTCAGAAAGAATTTATGGGGCAAAGTTTTTATTTGGGAGGGGGAAAAACCGGAATGGCTAGAAGAATAGGATGGGATGAACCTTGCTTAACTTTAACATGTAGCCCAGCACAAAAGCAAACAGAAAGATGTCATCCTGATGAGACAAGACCTTTTACAGTAAGGGAGTATGCAAGAATCCAAACCTTCCCTGACAGTTGGAAATTTGAAGGTTCTGTTTCTCAACAATACAAGCAAATAGGTAATGCTGTGCCTGTTAATTTAGGTCGTGAAGTTGGGTATTCAATTGTAAAATTTTTGAACCAATATTACTCACTAGTTAAATTGAAATAAAGGGGAGTTTTTTATTTCTTCAGCTAAAGTATCACAACCAATCGTTATCAAATCCTTTGTGTCTAAATTATTAATACATTTTTGCAATTCAATAACAAGACCATCATAAAAATTAGGAAAACCAGTTATTCTATGCCAAAATTCTTTTCCAATAATAACTGGGTGAGTTCTGTCAATAGCCCTATAATGCATGCTTAACTCGTCATTTTCTCCATATAATACCCCGACAATAAAATCAGAATTACTAATTCCTTTCAAGGCCTTATTTGTTCTAGCTAAATGAATAGTACTTGTAAATTTTAAAATTAATGGTCTTACATCTTCTGAATTAATAGTGTTAGGCCCTGATTTTAGTTGACACCATTTTCTTCTATTGTCAATTTTATCAACAAACTCTATATCCATACCTTTTATTAAGGATCCATTTGCAATGCCAAGTTCGACAAACATATTTTGTATACGTGTGCCAAATGATGTATTTATAGAAGTTCCCAATACCCTCGGATAAAATAAGGCTTTCGCCACCCCTTCAGGACTATAATTATTTTCTAAAACTTTAGATAAATATTTTACAATAATGGGATTGATATTATAAGATTTTAGTTTAGAATGAGTGCTAATAGAGGCTTTAATATGGTTCTCAAATATATTAATATTGAAATATTCAACAATATTTTTTAAAAGTTCTTTTTCATTCATTAAGTTAAAATTTTTTGCAATTTAATGAAATAAACTTTATCAGGATGAAATGTGACTTAACAGACAATCGTTATATACAACAACTACTTGTCTTTATATTCAAAAAGGAAGGTACGAATGACCAAAGTCATTGCTTGAGTTTTAAAACAATTAATATACTTTTGTAGAATAATTCTAAATAACGATGAACGCAACTGATTTAGTAAACGTATACGCCGAAGCTACTCCCAATCCGGGAAGTATGAAATTTGTGATTAACCGTATGATTTGCCCTAACGAAAGTGTTGATTTTCGTAAGGCTGAAGAAGTTAAAAGTAGTCCTTTGGCTTTAGAACTTTTTGGATTTCCTTATGTAAAAGGAATTTTTATCATGAATAATTTTATCACCATTACCAAACCTGAGGATGTGGAATGGGTAAATGTGATACCGGAGTTACGTCAGTTTTTGAAAGAATACATTGAGGCTGGGAAAGTAGTACTTGAAAAACGTACCGACCTTACTGAGGAAGAAGAAACCGAAGTAATTACCAAAATAAGAAAATTACTGGATGACCACGTAAAGCCTGCCGTAGAAATGGATGGCGGTGCTATTGATTTTAAATCATTTGATCATGGAATTGTAACCGTAACCATGAAAGGCTCATGCAGTGGATGTCCTTCATCTACCTTAACCCTTAAAGCAGGAATTGAAAATTTGCTAAAGCGAATGGTTCCTGAGGTAGAAGCTGTAGAGGCTGAAGCAGTTTAGGTGGTAAAGATTTATTAAGTTATTGGTTATTGAAAAAATTTAACAATAACTAAATAACCCAATAACCAACTAACGAATCAAATGAACAAGTCCTTTTTGGAAATTATTATCGCCTTTTGAGCAATTTGATTTTACATTAAGGCTCCAAATATATACCCCATTTTCGCAAGCTTTATTTTCAAAGGTGCCGTCCCAGGCTGCATTTGGGTCGGTGGAGTCAAATAGTTTTTGCCCCCATCTATCAAAGATTAAAAATTGATAGTAATTATATTTTCCAATATCCGAAACGGGTTTAAAAGTGGCATTTAAGGCATCGTTATCTCCGGGTGTAAAAGCATTTGGCACCCAAATATTTCCTACTCCTTCATATACGTTTACCAGCACACTATCAGTAGCTGTAAAGTTGCATAATTTATCACGAACAGTTACGCTATAGATTCCTGACGTATTAGTATAAATTGTAGAAGTTGCGGCCCCAGTATTCCACTTGGTAGCAAAATTTAAGGTATCGCGTATTCCGGTTCTTAAACTGATGGTATCATTTTGGCAAATTTCTCGTAACGGTGGACCTAAATCTACGGTAAGTACCCTTCGTTGAACAATACTGATAGTATCACGGTTGTTGCAATAGGTGTTGAAGCTTTGCACCGAATATGTTCCGGGTTTAACGGCCAGTATTCTTATTCCTGTATCGGCAGTTTGGTTAGCATTGTAATACCAAACATATTTTAAGGCCTTTTCCTGTGCACTTAGTATCAAATTTACTGCACCGCAAACGATAGTATCTTTTCCAAAATTAATTTTGGGTAATGGAACAAGACTTATTAGTACTGAATCTCTTTTTTTACAGCCTCCACGGTCTATTTCCAGCCAATACATTCCCGGTTTTTTAACGGTTAAAGTTTCATCGGTTGAATTATCCGACCACAAATAGCTATCAAATACCCTGTTTTTTACTTCCAGTTTTCGGGATAATGAATCGCCACAATAAATTGTGTCATTACCTATGAAAATATCAGATACACCGGGTAATATTTTTTTCTTGGCTATAAAACTGCCGCAATCGGTAAATATTTCTACTTCATAGGTTCCAAATGAATTAACTTTAATTTTTTGGGTTGTATCAAGGATTACTCCATTTTTTCTCCAAATAACCCGGCGACCGGGATTCCCGGCATCGAGTTCTATATCAAAATTTTCTATACAAATAAAGGTATCTCTGCCAAGGTTGGTTTTATGCTGAAAGCTGCCTGCTTCCATAAAAACGTAAGAATCTAAAAGTCTGTCGCCAACATCAGCAATAGCTAGTTTTATAGTATAGGTTTTACACGGTTGCAATTTTAAAAAAGCCGTTAAAACCGTTGTGAAACCATCAGCTTGCAATGTTTTTTCACCCAAAGTATTCAGATTAAAGAATTGAGAGTTTCGCAAGTGGTTAATATTATCAATACTTACAGGTAGCGTTTTTCCGGGAATCAATGCAACGTTTTGTTCACCGGTTATTCCGGGGCCGCTTATAAAAAACCCAAAAATATCGCTCACATTTTTATCTACATATTCAGGATATTCTTCCGAAGCAAAAATGTAATTGAAAATGATATCTTCCGTTTGGGGTATAAAATCAAACTGCAATACTGCTGCATCATAAGTAGTACCTCCGGCATACTGATCTAGCAAGACGCTTCCACCACTTGGCAATTCAGATGTTGATTTATTGCCGGCATCATTTGGCCCTTTGGCACCCACTGCTATTCCGGTGGATAATATGATTCCTGCATCCATTTTAAGTTTGGAGGCCATTCCATTTTCAAAAAAACCGCAAGCACGTTTGTGGCCGGTATATGTGATGTTATTGGTAGTAAGCCCTTTGCCTACAAGCACATTGGTTATTAAAATATAGGGATCGGCCTCGCCAACTATTAATTGAGCCTTTGCTGAAAAGGATGCAGCAAAAAGAATGAATAGCGTAAATAATTTAAATGGCCTTATCAACAGATTATAAACAATATACAAAGGAACGGAAATTTTGAAACAATTCGTGACATTGTAAAACCATAAATCCACCCTCATCGCTTTTTATTGCAATTATTGGACGGAATTGCCAAAAGGAGTATTTTGAATCTCCATAAAAAAAGTATGTTTGTAACATGAAAAAAATATTTACTCTAATTGGACTGTTTTTATGTTTGCATAGTTACTCTCAATCTGTTTTTAAACCAGCCTCAGCTTATGGCGAACAGCGTTGCGCCGAATTTGAAATAATAGTACACAGCAAGTTTATAAATAAATTTAGCTCAACAGATTTGCGATTTATCCGTATTCAAAATACCTTGGCCTCTAAGTGGACCGCTGCCTATTGCGATTGTGAACTATGTCATGATTATAAAACCGATACGGCTGATTTTTTTATTAAAATTGGTGATTCATGCGAAACCGCGGCGCATTTTTATCCTGATTCAACCAAAGGAATAGGATTAATGAAAATACAAGTTTTTGCTAAAAATGACCCTTCAAAATCGGTAATTGGCCAGTATCAAGCAAGTTGCTGGGGTGCCAGTGCCAGTTTTATTGAAAGTAAAAAATTAGCTGTTTCTCCTAATCCTGCCAATACGGTTTTAAACATTGGTTTTGGTTCGGGCGAGTCTTATGTAATAAGTATAGTAACCACCGATGGAAAAATAATAGCGAAAGAACGGGTAGAATCCATAACCAACACCATGAATATATCGGCATTAAACGCAGGTTTATATACGGTAAAAATAGAAAGTGCCGGAGAGGTGTATTATTCTAAATTTATAAAGCTTTAAAAAAATTGTTAGATAAAAAAAGAGAGGCGTTACACTTTTGTAACGCCTCTCTTTTTTGGTCAATAGTTTGAGGGCCTTGAGTAATTACTTAATTATATCATTAATGGTATGCAACTGCCAGAGGTTGCCGAATTTGGTGTTCAAAATTTCTGCCAGCAATAAATTTAATTCAAATCACAAAACTTCAGTTAACAATTTAGGCTTCAATTTCTTTTAGCTTCTCACTTGTGCTTTTCCGTATTTTAAAGGTTAGTTAATTGGAGTGTCAGTAATAATCAAAAAGAGAATTATAACTAATTGAAGTATATTTCATATTTTATTGAAGTTTAGTCTTATAAAAGCTATGCATTAAAATGAAATGCGGCAAACTAATACAGGCGATGAAAATGAAAAAATTTGCAATTAGACTATTCGTATTAATTATTTCATGTTTGTAAAAAGCAATTAGTATAAAAATGAGTAAGGCGCCAAAAGTAAAAATTGAGGATTTTTTATATAACTGTATTGAATTCATATTGAGACCAATTTTTAGATGTTGCCATGCGTTTGTGCTGTGTTGAAAAATAAAATATAAACCAAAGGCTAAAATTAGCGGAACCTTAAAGCCTAAAAGCAATAGAAAAATTAGGCCAATATGGGCTTGGTTTTTAGATAGAATACTTTGCATTAAAATGTATATAAAAGAGAGAATAGCTGCTATTTTTGATAGGAGAGTAAAATTAAAATGTAAATAGGTAAAATCTGATATATCCATAAATTTCGCAATAATTAAGGATGATTCCTCAAAGTGAGTGAAAATAATGAAAGACAGAATACTCAATCCAAGTAGAATTGATTTAAAGTGCGAGTTTATAGAATCTGGTTTTTTATCTAGTTCTACCAATTCAGATTCACCAAAATGATAGGATGAATAAATCATAAACACAACCAGAGCTATCAATGGAAAAAATTTCCAGAAAATAAAATATAAACAGATTACGATAAAATATTTAATTACAAAAATGAATAAAGAAGTTTTTCCTGATTTTGAAATCATATGATCTAGAGCGCCATGAGGAATACCGACTAAAAGAAGCCCAGCAATTAATACCAAATAAATAAAATATTCAGCAAGTTGATAATTCCAAGTTGATAAAAATAGATAAGTGGTAACTATTAAAAAGGCGAATACATGACGGAGCCAGTTTTTAATTTTAAGATGCAGATAAAGTGCCTTAAGAAAAGCGAAGATAGGAAGTGAGGCAAAAATTTTAAGTTCCTGCAGAAATGATGATTTTTCATCTAAAAAAGTAAATACGGAAATAATCGATTGTTTCTCAAACAAACGAGTGAATATTGACTTACCTTTTGAAGGCCAATGTAATAAAATCACCAACAGAAGTTTGTCGTAAAATCTGAAACGACTTTTAGAATCAAGAGTGATTTCATTAAATTTCTCCAACTTATTCGACTCAATCCGACTAGAAACGGCCTCAGCAAATGCATGCATTTTTTTAAAGCCGTACCCCGTACTCGGCTTTATTAAGTTTGCATTTGCACCTGTATGCAAAATTCTTTTGGATTGATTTGGTGGATTTATGAAGGTAGTCATTGGTATACAACCCGACTCATCCGATAATATCTCAAAATTCCCAAAATCTTTAAGTATGAAATTATCCAAAACCCTTTCAGCGTAGTTCTTATCAATTTTAACTTTTCCAAAACGGGTTAGTTCCACTAATGCCTCGTTAGGAGAGAAAGGAATAACGTAAACAAATTGTGTGAATTCATTTTGATCAACATTGAAGTTCATCATTTCAAAAGCGTTTTTATCAAATACATCCTTCTCACATTTTATATGCAAACCATAAAAGGATTGATGTATAAAGATTTCTTTTTTATCAATTAATAATAGGTTTGGAGGTCGACTATCGAAAATGTACCTCGTTTCATAGGCCTTATTATTGGTTTGAATTTTGTAGATTTCATTTTCGCAATTAATTTCATTTACTGCTGTTCGATGAATTTCAATCTGATTTTGATTTAATGTTTGCAGTGTATGGTTATATAAATCAATACTTCGAATGTAGTGATAAGGTTGTTCATGAATGTTTTGTAAATTAGTCTGACTAACCTTAATTGAATGGAAGCAATGCGAAATTATAGGTGCGAGGTCTCCAACTATTGATTCATCAGGCCCGGCCCAAAAACAAAATGTTTTGTCGTTGCTGGTTTTGTTTTCGGTTTCGAAAACAGCAACTTTTCTATTTATTAGTAAACCTTTCTTAATCAGAGAAAGTAAAATAAGACTATTGCTTGCACCTAAGCCAATAAATGTAAAATCATAGGACATATCATTATCTTTCTCATACTTCATGATTTTGTGGATTAAATATTGGAATTAGTTCAAAAAAAAATAGAGGTACATTTACTCAAAATGCACCTCTATTTTGTGAATTTAAAAACTTAAAATTAATCTTCGCTATTTCTGCTTAAAGCATAAATTACTAAACCAAAACCAATCTTATTAATAGCGTCTGCAATATTGTAAACAAGATCCATGGCATGAGATGCAGCAGCCGGATCAGATACAAGTTTCATCCCAAACAATCCGCCTGGAGTACCTAAAATATATCCTAGAGGATAAATAGCCCAGCCAACTAATACAAACCAAGCTAAAACACGTGTTGCTTTTGCAACTTGTGGGCCAGCGGTTTGAGCCAATTTTGCAACTTCACCAAACCATACAATGTAAACAATGTAAAAGTAAGCAGCACCAGAAAGAACACCCCACAAAACACTATTATCTCTTGCAAGTACTTCACCTACATAACCCGTTAGTAACATTATTAATGATGCTACTATCAGCTTCCACAATAAACCAATTTTGGCTCCTGCTTTTTTTGTAATTAAATAAAACTCAACGCACATTAATGGCACTGTTAATATCCAATCCACATATCTAAAGAATGTGGGGGAATCACCAGTTTCTAAGTTGTAACCTCTCATGTAGTAGTAATGCACTGCCGCAATAAAGGTAATGAGTCCTGAAACCAAAACAGAGGTTCTCCATTTTTTTGATGTGTTGTTTAATTCAAGAAAGAAGAAAACAGAGGCGGCCATCATGGCCATCGTTCCGATAAAGAACGTGAATGCTACGTAATTGTCGCTTGTAATTTTTAAATGTTCCATAGTTTATTGTTTTTTTTTCCTACTCTAATAGCTTTTCGGATTCCGCTTTTGTGAAGCAAATATATAAATTTTGATTAAAAAAAAATTTTATTGTTTAACAAAACAAAATAAAGATTAAACAAAATTTTATAATTTCCTAAAGTTATTCATTAATTAACTGTAAATGATATAGATAGTGAGGAAAAAAACGATTCTTTGTATTAAAAAAAAAATAAGAAAATATTTTAATTGCCACTTCCAATCCAGGGTTAATTTTAAATATCGAATTAGAGGTAACTTAAATTCAAGGCTCATCATTGTAATCCTTATGCACAAATCAATCTTATTTACAAATTATTAAATAGTGCCTTGATATAGATTAGCCGGCAAAATCATTTCCCCCACAATTTTATTTTACATGCGAAATTCAGATTATAAAAAGGTCCCCGTTACAATAGTGTAACGGCTCTCTTTTTTGATTATATTAGATTCAGAGCCTAGTACAATTTTTTGATTATATCATTAATACTTATTCCTTCAGCTTCTGCTTTGTAGTTTTTCAAAACGCGGTGCCTCAGCACGGCCTCGGCCACAGCCTTCACGTTTTCAATATCAGGTGAGTATTTGCCAAGCATTAGGGCATTGCATTTGGCACCCATTATTAAATATTGGCTGGCACGAGGTCCTGCACCATAGCTAACGTATTTGTTTACATCCGGTGTGGCCATTGGATAGCCGGGACGGGTTTTGCTCACCAGTTTTACGGCATATTCATACACATTATCAGCCACAGGCACTTTGCGTATTAAATCCTGAAAGTATAAAATTTCTTTGGCACCAAAAACCTTATTAGAGGTTGTTTTAGTATCGGTAGTTGTATTTTTTACTACCATAATCTCTTCCTCAAAACTTGGGTAGTCCAAAAAAAGATTAAACATAAATCGGTCTAATTGGGCTTCGGGCAATGGGTAGGTTCCTTCCTGCTCAATAGGGTTTTGGGTAGCCAATACAAAAAATGGGTTTGGTAAAATGTGGTTTTTTCCACCTACAGTTACTGTTTTTTCCTGCATGGCTTCAAGCAGTGCAGCCTGAGTTTTTGGGGGTGTACGGTTTATTTCATCTGCCAAAATAATATTGGCAAACAACGGGCCTTTTGAAAAACGAAAATTCTTTTGGTCGTCTAAAATTTCAGAGCCTGTAATATCGCCGGGCATAAGGTCTGGGGTGAATTGTATTCGGTTAAAACTTAAATCCAACGATTCGGAAATGGTTTTTACCAATAAGGTTTTAGCCAATCCCGGCACCCCTACCAATAAGCTGTGGCCTTTGCAAAATATTGAAGTTAATACACCATCCACCACATCGTCTTGCCCTACAATTACTCTGGCTATTTCATTCTTTAGTTTTTTTACCTGTTCTTTAAAAGCCTCGGCGGCTTCTACTTCATTTTTAAATTCCATCTTATAAAGTCGTAATTTTAATTTCTATTTGTGAGATATCCATTTGTTCATTTCCTTGCAATTGGTATACGCAGGTTCTACATGTATGTAAACGGATTTTTTAAACTTTTGCGCCCAATCTTCCATTACTTTTTGTTTTTTCTGTTCCAAAGCAAATGCCTGAATTTTTTGATAATCATCTTTCATATTGGCTCGGTGTGGTTTCATTTCCGATTTAAGATATAAAACTCTATAGGCCGATGAACCATCAGGCGATTGAATAGGTGTAGGTAATGAAAAATCAGCCGATTTCATTTTTTGAACCTGAAGAACCACATCTTGGTCCAGTAATTCAATTTCCACTTTGTTTGAACCCACATTTGGGTCGGAGAAAAAACCACAGTTAGATTTTGTTAATTCATCTTCGCTGTATTTATTGGCTGCTTGACAAAAGGTTAAAGAGTCGGATTTTATCTTTACTACCAAATCTTTTAAAAATTTTTCAGTTTCAGCCAAATCACGGGTAATAATTGTAGGTTTAATCAGAATATGCCTGATATTAATTCGTTCGCCTTTTCGGTCTATTAATTTTAAAATATGATAGCCATATTGCGTTTCTATTATAGGAGATACCGAATCAGGCTTAAGTTTAAACGCCATAGCTTCAAAGGCTGCAACCATTTCACCCCGTTTAAAAAAACCTAACTCACCGCCATTCATTCCCGAACCTTTATCGTCACTAAAACTTTTGGCAGTAAGTTCAAAATTTCGTTTTCCGGCTATTATTTCTTCGCGGTATTTTTTAAGGGTACTATACGCATAATCTTTGGCAAACTGGTTGGGTTTTGGTATTATAACTATTTGCCCCAGTTCTACAGTAGCTCCAAAAAGTGGAAGGCTATCGGTAGGTATTTCGTCAAAATATTTTTTAACCTCCGTAGGGGTAACTTTTACAGCATCCAGCATTGTTTTTTGAGTTTCCTGAACCTGCATTTGCTGCATAATACGGGGTTTCATTTCTTCCTTGTATTGCAAGATAGATTTTCCTAAATATTCCTCCAGTCGTTTTTCATCCCCAATTTGAGAAACGAAGTAGCGTATTTTTCGGTCCATTTCATATTCCACCTGCTCATCTGTAATCACTACACTATCAAGTTCAGCTTTATGAAGCAATAGTTTTTGCAGGATGAGTTGGTTTAATATTTCACATTTCAGGTCGCCTTTAAAATTGGTGTATTGGTCTTTTACCTGAAGGTATTCTGCCTCCCATTCCGATTTAAGAATGATGTTATCACCAATTAATGCAACCACATCTTCCAAAATTTGCTTTGGCTGGGCTATGGCTGATGCAGCTGATAAAATGCTGAGCAGCATAAAAAGAAATCCTGATTTTATGGAGTTTGAACTATTACTCATATTGGGGTAAATTAATTTTAACTTGGTTATCTTTCATTGCATTTTTCACCATTTGGGTTTCCAGTTTTTCCATTAGTTGCACCTTGCGTTTGTTAAGTAAAATCTGGGTGATGTTTTCTTCTACAAATTCAAACGGCGAGGTATTATCTTTTATTCTAAAATCCAGGATATTTATGTACCAAATGTAGTTTGTTTCTTCAATTTTAAACAAGCGATTATTATTTATAAAACTTTCCTGATTATAGGTATTAATGGGAACTACTTTCAAAATATCATCAAAAGCTACCCATTTATATTTCTCCATAAAGGCGTTTCCACCATTTTTTAAAGCAATCACCGCCATTTTGGTGAGGGTTTCTTCATCCGCTTTTCCAAACTTGCTCCAAAAGTTGTGTTTTTTTTCGAGTGCTAAAGGCATTTTAATAAATACGAACCGGATGATGTTTTGTTTCAGTTCAAAATTTTCGGGGTGTTGCTCGTAATAAGCTTTTGTTTCTCCTAGCGTGATATTGGTATCTAGTTTTTCGGCTAGTTTTTTCTTTAAAAATTCAAAGGTAATGAGGTCGTTTCGGTAATTTTCTACTTTGGTATTTATTTCATCCGTGTTGCCCATATTATTGTTTTGGGCATTGTTAAGTATTACTTGCTTTTGCACCCAGTTATCAATGTATTCTTTTATGAAAAAAAAACTGTCTTGGCGGGTCATGTTTGGTCCCAGCATGGATTCTATTTCGCCCATAGTTAGGGTTTGGTTAAAAGCGGTGGCTACTAATTCCCCGTTAGTTTCTTCACTGGTATTTTGGCAAGAAGAAGTTAGTATCGCTAAAACTAATGCTATAACGAAGTATTTACTTAATACATTCTGATAGTTTTTGGATGCCAATGATTTTATTTAAACAACGTATTTATTCCGGTGGTATTTGTTGAAACCGGATATTTAGCCTTTAGTTCATTTATCCAAGTTGTTTCCAAATAAGCTTGATAATCGGCAGTAGCCAAACCCATTATTTCATTCAGTTCTTTAGGCGTGGGTTCCATTACGTTATAAATTTTTACAAAGGTTATATTATTGCCGTTAGGAGGCAGGTCTGTTATTCCTTCTTTCCATGTTATTTTATCAATAATCTCGTTTTGTCCTTTTTCAAATTTACCACGGGTAATGCTAAGAGCCAATGGATCTTTCGCATTTATTTTTTTATAAATAAGTGTATCAGGTAGATTTTTCTTTACAAGTTTTTTTACAGATTTAGCTGCCTTAACATCTGCACAATCAAATACAGCGGCATCAACACGAGTGCCCCACATGTATTTGGTTTTGTTTTGTTCATAATAGTTTTTTAAACCAATGGTATCTTCTACTGATTTGCTCCAAACCATTTTGTCAGTCAATTCAAAGAGTAAAATACCATCGCGGTATTCCTGCATTAAATTTTTAAAGTCTTTGTACTTTTCTTCTAAATGATCTTCTTCGTAAGAAAAGTTCATTTTTTCAACATAATCGTTGTAAAATTCTTTGACCACAAAACCAACGTTATCGGTTTTTTTAGGGGTTTGAAAATTCATGATAAATGAGCTGAAATCGTCATAAGTATATTTCTGAATGCCAATAGTAAAGATAACGGCATTTGTTTTAGATTTTGCCAAAGGCAACCAGCTACCGCGCAATAAAGAGGTATCTACGGTTTCAGTAAATTTGGCTAATTCTTTTTCATTAGATGTAAATTTATTTTCCTTTTTCAAGCGCTCCAAAACTACTTTGCTGCTAATATGCGACCGGTCGTCGCGGCTTACTTTATATTTTAAATTTTCCTTTTGTTCGGCTAATGGCGCTATTCCTTTTTGTTCCAGTTTTTTAATAATATGCCATCCAAAATCTGTTTTTACTGGTGCACTGTAATCGCCAATAGTTTTGAGAGCAAACGATGCTTCTTTAAAATCTGTAGGAAGTTGAGCTGTACTTTTAAACCAGGTCATTTCACCTTTGTTTCCTTTGGTGCTGTAATCTTCGCTGTATTGTTTCACTAAATCTTCAAAATTTTCACCTTGCTTTAATTTGGCATAAATAGCGTCTATTTTTTCCTTGGCAGCAGCTACTTCCTTGTCGTTATTAAAACGAATCATAATATGAGCTACTTTTATTTCACCCGGACTCGGTCTACGGTCGTTTACTTTTAAAATATGGTAGCCAAACTGGGTTCTAAAAGCTTGTGAAACCTCGCCTTTGCCGGTATTGTAAGCCATGTTTTCAAAAGGATATATCATTTGAAAAGCTGAAAAATAACCCAACAATCCATTGTTGGATTTAGCTGATGGGTCTTCTGATAAGTTGTAAGCCGCTGAGTCAAATGAAATTTTGTTCTCACTAATTTGCTTGCGTATATCGCTAATTTTTTTGAAAGCAATTAGAGTGTCTTTTGGCAAATCATCTTTGGCACAGCCAATCAAAATATGGCTTACATTTACTTCCTCAAGCAATCGGTTGTAGGCTTCTAAAATAAGTTGGTCAGTTACCTGATTGTCTACCAAATAAGGTTGCGCCAATTGCTTGCGGTAGCCTCCGAGTTCCTTAATAAACTCGTCGCTCGTATCCATTTGACGGCTGTAAGCTTCCTTTACTTTTAGCTTAAATTTAATATAAAGCTCTAGGTAGTCCTGAATTTCCTTTTCAGTTGGCTGTTTCGTTTTTACATCATTGTTTTTGCTATAAACCCGTTCAAATTCTGATTTAAAAACGGTATCAGTTCCAAAGGTAAAAATAATAGGTTCCTTGATTTGTGAAAGGGCATTAAATGTAATAAAAGTAGTTACAGCAATAAAAAACAGTTTTTTCATATATGTATTTTTTTGAGGTGCGAATTTAAGAGATAAAAAGGATTTTTGGTAAAGAGAAAAATTGATAACAGATAAGTGTTGATATGCTGGGCCACCAAAGTCGTATTTTAAAAAGTTGAATCCTATGCCTCAGGTAAATAGTAAACGCAATGCCATTCAGGCAACTATCCTTAGTTGAAATTAAGAATATCTTAAAATACAGAAATAATTGTATATCTATTTTAAGAACTCAACGTATATGTTTTTTAGAATTCAAAAATTAAACCCAATGTTGGTGTAATAGTCAAATCATTGTTTGGTAATACTAAAGGAACAGCATTAGAACCATCTTGCATAACATCTTTACCGTCTGTTGTTAGAAATTTTGAATTATCAGTAGTTCTTTTAAATGTGTAATCAGGATTACTTTCGTTTTTAAAACCAAGTGCATTTTGAACATCAATATAAATATCAAGCGTTGTTTTATTGAAGTTTATTTTTTTGTCTGCTCTAAAATCAAATTGATTAAATGCCATTAGTCTTTGACTGTTAAGTTTTGAATTATCAAGTGTGCCTTGCCCAAGTAGCAAATAAGTTTGTTGCGAAACGGTCATATCATAAGGAGTATAAGGGGAGCCACCAGCGAATCTATATTTTAAACCCATTTCCCAGCCTTTTTTAAATTTACGTCCAAGCGTTCCTGAAATTAAGTGTCGGTTGTCCCATGAAGAAGGGATAAGAATACCATTATCACCGGAAAATTTACTTCTTACAAAAGTATAACTCACCACAAAAAATACATTTTTAATTAATTTTTGTTGTACAAATACTTCAAAACCATAGGTTTCCCCCTTGCCTGTACTCTTTATCTTTTCGCTGCCAATGGAGCCAAAGCTTGCGCCTTGATTTGCTAAAGAAACCCCTGTAGATACTGAAACCGGATAGTTACTGTATTGCTTGTAAAAGCCTTCAACGGTAACTCTAAAACCTTGATTTGGTAAAAATTGTGTTCCTAGTACATAATGCGTTGATTGAATGTATTTCATTGATTTATTTACCAAATCACCATTTGCATCTTTGTAACCAAGCGTTGTATAAGTGGGTATTTTATAGTAGGATCCTACCGAACCTGTTAAATCAAATTTTGAGTTAACATGATAAGCCAATGAAAAACGCGGAGATAACGTTTTTAAAGGATTATTTCCATCCTTCATAAAACTGTTCATATCCGTTCTAAAACCGAATGAAACCAATAATTTTTCGTTTAAAATATTTTTAGCAACTTGGCCAAATAAGCCATATTTAAAAAACTCAATATCACTTTTAAATTTTATGTATTGTGCAGGACTCAGTATATTACCACTGCTATCATTAATGCTATTTGTTACCTTGCTAAATAAATCGGTATTGTACTTTACATATTGCGCCATTGCCCCAAAAGTTACCTTCCAGCCATTTACATACTTATTGTAATCAAACCTGAATTTGTTTTCAATTTCTTGCGATTTCAATTTAAATGTTCTTTGGGTTTCAATTTCCCTTTCATCTTCAAATTTATCTAATCTGTTTTCAAACATATTGCGACTGGCAATAAAATTTATATACCCTTTATCAATTCTTCGTTTGAGCACAAAACCTGTTGTGTAATTCCATTGATTGATGTATGGAATCGAGCGTGTAATAAATATTTTTTCGGGAGAGCTTTCTTTTACTTGTGCAAATTGAAATCGATCAATGGCACCTATACCAATGGCTGATAAGGTAGTTTTATCATTGAATTTGTGAGTTACTTTATATTGAAAATCATAAAAATTGGGTCTTATCGGAATGTCTAATGTTTTGAAAAGTAAGTCAAGATAGGATTTTCTTGCAGAGGCTAAAAAAGTTGTTTTTTTACTTATTGGTCCTTCCAAAGTAGCCACAGCCTCGGTTAAACTGACACGAACATTTCCGGAAACTCTTTCTCTGTTTCCATCACGTTGCTTAATAACAAAAGTTGAAGCTAAGGCATTGTCATATCTTGCATCAAAGGCCGATGAGGTTAATTTTAAGTCTTCAATAAAGGAAACATTTAAAATTCCTTGTGCACCGCCCGAACTTCCCTGGGTTTGAAAATGATTAAGAACAGGAATTTCAACCCCATCCAGGTAATAAACATTTTCATTTGGAGCGCCACCTCTGATAATTATATCATTTCTGGATGGACCTCCACTGCTACCACCAACACCGGGAAGTGTTTGAACAACTTTTGAAACATCAAAATTTCCCCCGGGATTTGATTTTATTTCTTCTGTGGTAAGCTGTTGCACCGACAATGGTGTTATCAAATCTGTGGCAACAGCTGATTTGCCCTTATCAATTGTAACGGTTATTTCTGACAAATTTGTTGAACTTGGTTCAAGTTCAAAATTTATAATTTGGGAATTTCCTGTGGTTACAACGATATTAAACTTGAGTTGGGTTTGATACCCAACATAAGATACTTTTAAATTGCAAGCACCAATCGGAACAATTAATTTGTAATTTCCTTCAATATCGGTTGCGGTACCATTTGTGGATTTGTCAACAACCACAACGGCACCTGGTATTGTTTCTTGTGTGTTTTTGTCTTTTACATTTCCAATTATTACTCCTGTTGTTTGGGCTGTAAGAGCTTTAATGCTCAAAAAAGAAAGTAGAAAAAATAGTTTAATTTGTTTTAGCATTTTACGGTATTGGCTTAAATGTGCGCAAAGTAAAACAATATAACCCCTATGTTTCCCATTTGTTCTTTACGAAATTTTACAGCTTCAATTGGGTCAGAAAATTCAAATGGGAAATGTTTCACTATTAACCTGAGTTCGGGATAAGGAATTATTAGTAATTATGTGTATAATAAATTGACTATCAATAAAATAGCAGCAAGGACATTTGTTAAATTTGAGGTGGAAACAAACAAAAAAAGCAAAGCCAATGCTACTACGGGATAAAATTACACAGATTTTTGTACAAGTTGATGATTTTTGCAATGAATTTGAGCTTGAATTTAAGAGCTTACAACTTCCAGCTCCGCAAGGCGTTAAAACACGTCATAGAGAAGCCGGTCTCTGTGAGTCAGAGATAATATCAATCCTTATCACCTTTCATGGTGGCCAATTCAGGAACTTCAAGCATTTTTACACCAACTACATCTGTGTTCATTTGAAAGAAGATTTTCCTGGTTTAGTTTCCTACAATAGATTTATTGAATTAAGCCATCGCAGTGCTATCGCCTTCATGCTTTTTATTCACCATTGCCGCCGGGGTGAGTGTACCGGCATCAGTTTTATTGATTCAACTGTTTTAAGAGTTTGTCATAATAAACGGATCAAGCGTAACAAGGTATTTAAAGGCTTGGCAGAGGTTGGTAAATCAACCATGGGTTGGTTCTTTGGATTTAAATTACACTTGATTATCAATGACAAAGGGGAGATACTTTCTTTTTATCTTACAAAAGGTAACACAGATGACAGAAATGCAAAAGCAATTACAAATATGACAAAGGAAATATTCGGGAAACTCTTTGGCGACAAAGGATATATATCAAAAGCCTTGAGCGACTTATTGTTTGGAAATGGAATTCAGCTTATTACACAGGTTAGAAGAAATATGAAAGATAAAGCTTTGAGTAATGAAGAAAAACTATTGTTAAGAAAACGTTCTGTTATTGAAACAGTTAATGATGAGTTAAAAAATATTTGTCAAGTTGAACATACCAGACACCGCTCTATAACTGGGTTCTTGTTAAATATCATGGGAGCTATCGCTGCCTATTCATTTTTCCCTAAAAAACCCTCTATCAAAAGAGATATTGAAGAAACCAACCCTAAGCTAATTCAAGCATTTAAAAAGCAATTATTCCTTGCTGCTTAAACCGAACTCAGGTTAATAATCCTTTACATTTTTTACAAACACCATGGCATCCTCATTGTAGCATTTATAAAAAAGTCTCTCCTTAAAAAGTATAAACTGCGTTAATTTAGCACTTTGATTTATTTTTTCTTTTAAGGTCATAATTTTTTAAAAATCGACCGCTTCGCTAATCAAAGTATCAATCCTTAAGGCAACGTACAGAGAATCCGTGAGCTCGATTGACGGAGTTCATGAGGGCACTGCTGCTATTGAAGTAGAGGTAGCGAGCAAACGTGCTGCTAACTTTACTACCCCAATAGAAGCCGTAGGTACCGACAGTGCTGAGCGAACCATCGCTGTAGATGCGGAAGCCCGCCCTGGGCAATTTAAGCGGAGAGCCATAAGCGCCTACTGAGGTGTTGGCAGACCATGAAAGTCGTTGCTTATTCAGTTCTGTTGAGTCGGGTAAACGATACCCAATAGGGCATGGGTTGTTAGTTCCACTTACCCCTTGCCATAAATTATTGTCTTGTGGAGTGCGCCAGTCGATAGGAGTTGTGGAATTCGTAATAAAGTTAGTTGAAGTCCATGGTGTTGCAATAGGGCCAGCTGTGGTTCCACTAGTTCTAAATTCATGCCCGTCAGAATACCTACCCCATTGAAATAAAGAACCATAAGCGTTCGCATCGGTAGAACTGCTAGCTTGTGCCGCAGGGTTAAAAGCACCGTTGGTGGTATTGGCATAATTAGCACCCAAGTTGTTGTTGAGCCATGTTTTACCATCAGCTCCTAAAACAGGCATGTAAAACATCACGTGGTTGGCATCCGCAATATTGCGGTCTGGAATAGCTGCTATGTTTCTAAATTGAAAATTTGCAGTACCGCCACTGTTGTTAGTAGTATACGTAAACTGTGCCAGCAACCAACCTAAATAATCGTTACCAATACCCGTTTGTATGTCTAATTTTTTGGCATTCAAAGTGCCCCCAACCGCTTGTAAAGTAGCGTTAATAGTACCACTACCCACAGCCAACGAAGCAGCACTGTAGGAGAAAGTAACATCTCTTGCAATACCATCTTGTGTGTAGGAAGCGGGTACATTGATGGTTTGGCTAAATGCAGGTAAACTTACCGTACCTGATGACACTGTATAAGGAATTTGTAGCGTTACCCCGGTTGTGGTTAAACTACCTTGAATATTAAGCGTAAAAGTTTCGTTGGTGCCGTTCGCTGCTTGTGCTGTAGCTAAACTTGCCGCCACCGTTGGCGCCGTATAAGGCAAATAATCCTGGTCGTAAACAGACGCTACAAAATAAGGACCAATGGCAGATAGCGTGATGTTTGCCGGTAGGGGAGAAATGCCTGTTATACATTTCCAATTGGGTGCACCGCTGGTACCGATATTGGTTTGTAAATAATTTAGCGTGGTATTAAAAATGGTTAAGCCTTTGGCAGGGCTGCTTATAGCATCACGTTGTGCGGTGGTCATGCGCGGAAATAGCATTCCTTGGGTGGTACTTACTACATCTAAGGCCGCATTGGCATTGGGGCTATTGGTACCTATGCCCACTTGCGCCATACTCACTAGCGAGCAAGACATAAGCAAAATGAGTATCGTTATTTTATTTTTCATGTTATTAAACTTTATCAATTCGTTAATGCAAGCGTAATCCAACTCGTACCATTGTATAACTTTACGATATCAGAGGTGGTATTGTAATAGATCATCCCTGCTACGCCCGTTGGGTCTGAAGAAGATCTGGGCAACAACACCCCTTTTGTGGTAGAGGATAT
>CAMDGU010000044.1 GCA_945897885.1 Chitinophaga pinensis | reverse complement strand
CATTTTATGGGATTGGGAAAAGCAATGGATGAGGTGAGTCTTTGGGGCTGTAAAAATTGGGAAGAAACGGTGCAGAGGGTAAGTGATTTTATAAAAAAACATCCTGAGCGCCAATGGATACAAGGCCGTGGGTGGGATCAAAATAATTGGACAAATAAGGAATTTCCTACCAACCGATTATTGGATAGTTTGTTTCCTGATAACTATATTGTGCTTAGCCGAGTGGATGGCCATGCTGTAATAGCCAATTCAAAAGCTTTAAATTTTTCGGGTATAACTATTTCTTCAAGCATCGAAGGTGGAAAATTGTTGACTCAAAATGGAAAATTAACCGGTGTATTGGTAGATAATGCCACCCAATTGGTAGAAAATAAAATACCGAAACCAAGCACAGAGCAAAAAATAAAATGGCTATTGGCAGCGCAAACTGAATGCTTAAAAAATGGCTTAACGCAGGTTACAGATGCTGGACTTTCGATAAAAGATATTCTATTAATTGATAGTCTTTGCAGTGCTGATGTATTAAAAATACGGTTTTATCTGATGGCCAATCCTGAAACCGAAACCTGGAAATATTTGGATGAATACGGGCCATTTATGAACAGGAATGTAAAGTGGCAAAGCATTAAAATATACTCCGATGGAGCTTTGGGTTCCAGGGGAGCCTTGCTTAAAAAACCTTATTGTGACGACAATACAAATTATGGTTTACAATTAATTGACCCTGTGAAATTAGATAGTTTGTTAACCATTTGTTATAACCGCGGATTGCAAGCTTGCACCCATGCAATAGGTGATTCAGCCAATGCCATGGTACTTAAAGCCTATGCTAGTTTTTTAAAAACTACCACAAACGATAAACGCTGGAGAATAGAACATGCCCAAGTAGTAGATACCGCGGATTGGTATTATTTTAAAACCTATTCTATCATTCCTTCCGTTCAGCCAACCCATGCTACAAGTGATATGAGTTGGGCTGAAAACAGGTTATGTAAAAATAGAATGCAAGGAGCTTACAGTTATAAATCATTGCTTGAAAATTCAGCATTTATGCCGTTGGGTACTGATTTTCCGGTGGAGGATTTATCTCCGTTTTATACCATTCGTGCTGCACGATTTAGGCAAGATGCTGAAGGATTGCCCAAAGAAGGCTTTAACAAAAATGAAGTTTTGAGTTCTACCGAAACATTTGCTGGTATGAGCCTTTGGGCTGCAATGGGAAATTTTTGGGAAGACCAAACCGGTACATTGGAAATTGGCAAATTTGCAGACTTTATTGTGCTGGACAAGAACCCATACACCGCACCATTACCAGAATTGAATATCATGAAGGTTTACGAAACTTTTAAGGATGGGAAATCTGTTTTTAAAAGTTTTATAAAAACAGGAACTCCTGATTTTTAGAGATTAATGTCCTAATTGTGTAATTACGCAGAAAGAAATTTGGAATATTTAACTTTATTCTTCTATGTTTGACGAAAATATTTAAATATGAAAAAACTAATACTAGCAACTTTTATTCTTTCTTATGCTTTGTGGTCCTGCTCAGGTAGCGGTGGCGGTGGCGATGATACCCCAACACCCAAAACTTTAGCTGACTCTGTAAATTATACTAACTTCGTTAAACCTATTATGACAAAAAATTGCAATTTAGCAGGTTGTCATTCGCAAGGTGCCGGGGGTATTGATTTAAGAACCTACTCTAAAGTTTTTGATCAGGTAACCACAGGTAAATTAATAGCTGCCATAAATCATGGAGCCGGTGCTAAGCCTATGCCACAGGGTGCTGCAAAATTATCTAGCCGCGATATTTTGATTATTGAAACTTGGAAAACTAAAGGTTGTCCTGAAAATTAAAATAATTTCAAATCATTAAGATACTCAAATCCCGGCTTATAAGTCGGGATTTTTTTTTAACTTCTGATGGCTTCTACCGGATTAAGTTTAGCGGCTCTTATGGCTGGTATTATTCCTGCTAAAATACCGGTAATCATAGAAAGAGTGATTCCTGTTAAGAAATTATTTAAGGTAAAATGCACAGGAAAGTCGACAGCACTTGATATCCCGATACTGGTAATCCAAACCATAATAATACCAGCCATACCTCCAATTAAACTTAACACCACCGATTCATATAAAAATTGGATCAGGATAAAACTATTCTTGGCACCTAAGGCTTTTTGAACACCAATAATTGGCGTTCTTTCTTTTACAGAAACAAACATAATATTGGCAATTCCAAACATTCCAACAATTAAAGAAAAGAGTCCTAATATCCAAGCTACAACATCCAACATTGCAAAGGTACTATCCAACTGATTGCTAAAAAGAGTCATTTTGTTTAGGGCAAAATTGTCTTTATCCGTTGGTTTCAACATTCTGATGCCGCGCATAAGGCGAGTAACTTCAGCTTCTAGTTCTTCCGGCGGCCTATTTTCAAATCCTCTCATAACAATTTTGCTTGAAGATCGTCCACTACTAATGTCTGTAAAGTTTCGCATGTACGAAATAGGAACATAAATACCTTTATCAGCCTGTTTATTCATCATTGATCCTTGTTTTTCGAGCACTCCAATTACAGTCGTTTTAAGTCCTTTAATTTTTAGTGATTTACCTATAGGGTCTTCATTACCAAATAAATCCAAAGCTAAATCGCTTCCTATGACCGCTAAATTTTTACCACTCTTTTCTTCCTGTTCATTAAACATGCGACCCTTTGAGACAGCAATTCCATTCATTTGGGCATAATGAGCCGTTATCCCCATCAAGCGTGATTTGGTAGTAGATTTTTTACCATATTTAATGGTTAGTCCCGAGGCTCCGCATTCAAAACCAATGTCTCTAACTATTTGGTTGGAGTATCTTTGTTGAATTAAGTTGTAATCGCGCAGGCTGGCTTCCGGGCGGTTTAAAAAATCCCACCATTTATATTCACCTCCACCAAATCCCCAGGGCCATTTTTCAATGAAAATTACATTTGTACCCAAACTTTCCAAATCGGCCTTCACATTTTTTTTCATACTTCCGGCAAAAGTTAATACGGCCACAATACAAAAAATACCAATGGCAATGCCTAAAACGGATAACGCACTGCGTATTTTATTTCCTTTCAAAAAAGTATTGCTTAATGAGAAGGCATTAATTATAAAATTTAAAGCTTTTAACAAACTAGGTTGGTTATATTGAAATGCAAAAAAAGAACTATCAAATTCAATTTGTATTATGTTTCGACAAAAAAGGCTTTTAATCCTCTATATTTTGAATTTGTGAGTGTAATAAAAAAGACATACTTTTGCAGCCCTTAAATCAGGGTATCTAAAGAGCATGAAACTTTCTAAGTTTAAGTACAATCTTCCAACCGAACTTATAGCACAATATCCTTCTGAACACAGAGATGAGAGCAGAATGATGGTGGTAAACCGTAAAGAAAAAACCATTGAACACAAAACGTTCAAAGACTTCCTTAATTATTTTGATGAAGGAGATGTAATGGTTTTCAACAATTCCAAAGTGTTTCCTGCAAGGCTTTATGGGAATAAAGAAAAAACAGGAGCCCAAATTGAAGTCTTTTTGTTAAGAGAACTTAACCATGAACTTCGTTTATGGGATGTTTTGGTAGATCCTGCCAGAAAAATACGAGTTGGAAATAAATTGTTTTTTGGGGATGATGATTTAGTAGCTGAGGTTATTGATAATACAACATCACGAGGAAGAACTATTCGCTTCTTATTTGATGGAAGTGATGATGACTTTAAAAAATTAATTTATAGACTAGGTGAAACACCATTACCAAAATATATTGAACGACCAGTTGAAGAAGAGGATGCAATACGCTATCAAACAATTCATGCTACAGTAGAAGGAGCCATCGCTCCGCCAACAGCTGGCTTGCATTTTACCAGAGAAATGATGATGCGTTTGGAAATCAAGGGGGTTGACTTTACTGATATAACTCTTTTTCAAGGTGCAAGTTATGGTAGGTCGGTTGAGGTTGAAGACTTAACTAAGCATAAAATGGATTCAGAAAGTATGTTTATACCTTCTGTAACGGCAGAAAGAGTAAATAAGGCAATTGAAGAAAAAAAGAATATTTGTGCTGTAGGAAGCGGTGCCATGCGAGCTTTGGAAACTTCAGTTTCCGCATATGGAAGACTAAATCCATCAGAACAATGGACGGATAAATTTATTTTCCCTCCTTATGATTTTAGAATAGCTAATACATTTTTAAGCAATTTTCATGAATCCGAAAGCACATTGATGATGATTACTGCTGCATTTGTTGGAGATATGGATTTCTTTAAAAAAATATACAAAACCGCTGTAGATGAAAAATATCGCTTTTTAACTTATGGCGATGCTTTGTTGATTATTTAATTATCAATAATTATCTTTTTATTTGGGTTGTATCTAAATTTTCTTTAGCCACAAATTCTAAGGATACAGAGTTGATGCAATATCGCAAACCTGTTTTATCTTGGGGGCCATCGTCAAAAACGTGACCAAGGTGTCCGCCGCAGGTTGCACATGTTACTTCGGTTCTTATCATGCCGTGGCTTCTATCAATGGTTTCTTTTATTTTGCTTTTATCAATACCTTCATAAAAACTTGGCCATCCGCAATGGGCATCAAATTTTGCATCAGATTTAAACAACTCTGTACCGCAACCTTTACAAACATAAATTCCTGATGAGTTATGATCATAATATTTACCTGAAAATGGTTTTTCAGTTCCTTTTTTTCTAAGAACATTATATTCTTCAGGCGTTAATCTTTCTTTCCATTGTTCTTCTGTTTCAGGCTGTCTCAAACTATTATTATTTATATTATTCATAGAAGTAGTTTCTGATTTTTCATCCAATTTGTTACCATTTATTTTACTCGAGCAATTACTAAATGCTAGAAATAGCCCCAAAAAAAGCAGTATTTTATTAAACATTTTGTACAATCAAGTATTAAAACAACTAAAGTTGCATTTTGTTATGTTTTTCAATCTGTTTAATCTCATTTTATTGACATTTGAGGAATTGTAATTGTGAAATTGATAAAAAAAACGTTGCTTTGAGGTAAATAATACATATGATAAAAAGATATTACAAATCGCTGATTTTATTTACTTTATTAAGTTTTTCAAACTTCGTTCAATCCCAAACTACCAATTTTCAAAGAATAATAGGAGGTACTGGGGACGATAGGAGTTATAGTATGTTACAAACCAAAGACGGTGGTTATATTTTAACAGGGTATAGTGCCAGTTATGGCTCTGGAGGTAATGATATATATTTAACAAAAACAGATGGGTTGGGCAAAGTTATTTGGACCAAAACTTATGGTACATCAGGAAATGAAACCGGCTGGAAAGTTAAGCAAACAAGCGATTCTGGATACATAGTTGTAGGGACTGCATCCTCTAAAAAAGGGGACGGGGTTTTCTTTAAAACCGATGTTAATGGAGTTCTAAAATGGGGAAAAATTTTTAATAGTGACAGCGCAGAAGAGGTTTATAATGTCATAGAGTCTAGGTCAAAAGGTGATTTTTATATAACTGGATTTGTTAAGACAGATTCTTTTGGTACAGATGCCTTTATTTCTAAGTATTCAGCAAAGGGTGACTATATTTGGCATAACAAGTTTGGAGGAAAAGGCGATGAGGAAGGGTATTCTTTAGTTGAAGAATTGAATGGAAACATTGCAGTTGTGGGTGTTGTTGTAGATGATTCTATTACAATCGGAGGAACTAACGGGTCATCAGGCGATGAAGATATGTTTATTGGAAGGTTTGATTCAGATGGAAATAAAAAATGGATCAAAAATTATGGTACCATGGAAAATGATCAAGCTTGGGATATAAAATTCAATAAGGGTGAATATATTACTACTGGTTGGACGGAGTTTGGTTCTTCCAATGGCGATTTGATGGTTACAACAATAGATACAAGTGGTAATTTTATCAGCGGATTTTATCTTAATGGAGGAGGTAGTTCAAAGGCGTTTTCTATAATTACCAATCCAGATGATACTTATTCTTTAACTGGATACGTAAGTACAGTGGCTAAGGGAAGGGAATCATTATATATAAACGTTAGTAAATATGGAACCGTGAATATCTCAAATATTTTTGGAGGAAATTCTACTGATGGACATTGGCCATCTGAAATTACAAGAACAATCGATGGAGGTTTTACCATTTTTACTTCCAGTAATTCTTTCAAAACAAAGAATGGTTATGATCTATATATGATTCGAACAGATAACAAAGGTGTTTCGAATTGTAATTTTAGCACAACAGTTTTTACTAATTTTATGCTTAGTATGCAATCAAAGAACTTCGGAAAAATAAGATCTGGAATATACTTTGATAATTTATCCTTAACTACAAAAACAATCAGTAATACGTTTGACTCCGTTCTGTGTTGTAAGTTGCAAGCTCAAGTTGCTGCATCGGTAATCCGCATTTGTACCGGGGAAAGTGTAAGGATTGGGAAACCTGAAATTCCTGGTTATGTTTATAAATGGACTTCAGTTGGAGGTTCTTTTAGTTCATCTGAAACTAGCCCGCTAGTAAAACCCACAAGCAACACTACCTATAAGTTAGTTGTAAGTTCAACAGATGGCAAGTGTAGCAAAGATTCAGCAAATATTTCGGTTAATATTCGGCCAATATTGACGAATACTAATTTTGTAAGAGATACATTCTTCTGCATTGGTGATACTGTTCAGGTAAAGGCAAAATCAGGTGCAATTGATTACAAATGGGTTGGAAAGAAGACTACTTTGACTGGACAGACAGTTAAACTTTATCAAGAAGATCAAATTATCTTAACCATTAAGGATACAACCACGTGCGAGTATAAAGATACATTTAAAGTTCTGAGGAAGCAACTTCCAGTTTTTGATTTAGGTAAAGATACTACAATATGCGACAATACAAGTGTTACCTTATTGGGTCCTGCCAATATGAAAAGCTATTTATGGAATGGAGGTCAAGGTAAAAATCGCAGTTTTGCTGCATCTGAAGAAAGAACTCATACATTAGCAGTTGTAGATAGTTTTGGTTGTAAATTCTCTGATGGAAAAGTGATTTTCAATAATCCATCCTCTACTTTTTCACTTGGTCCCGATACCGCTATTTGTAAAGGTATTAATTACACTATAGTCGGTCCTGGATTTTTGACTAATTATTTCTGGAATGGAATTAGTTCTTTCCAGGCCAATAAGGTAACCAGCATACCTGGAACTTATATTCTTCAAGCCCAAAACAGTTTTGGCTGTATTCATAAAGATACGATTGTTTTAAAACAAAAGCCTGACCCAACCTTTAGTTTGGGGCCTGATGGAGGCGTTTGTGCCAGCGGTGGAAGGAAATTAAAAGGTCCTTCAGGGGCAGTATCTTATAATTGGAAAGATGGTTCTTCAAGTCAAGATTTGGATGTTTTCTTTCCAGGTATATATTGGTTGCAAGTTTCTGGAACTAATGGATGTATATACAGAGATTCAATAAGTTTGGTAACTGTTAGTAATCCTAAACCTGAAATAGGTAATGATACTACAATTTGTGATTTTGATTCAATATATTTAGATGCCGGTAACTATGTAACTTACAGATGGAACACGAATGAAACGACACGAATTATTAAGGTTAAAAAGGCAAACTTGTATGATGTAACTGTTACAGATGCAAATACTTGTACCGGTAACGATGATAGGTCAATTAAAACAAAATTTTGTTTAATTGATGTTAATGAAAAAATTGCAGTAGCTGGTTTAAAGGTGCAACCTAATCCTGCTAAAAATACCTTGAATATTGAATGGTTGGCTAATGAAAAAGAAGCCTCTTTTGCAATTTATAGTATTTCAGGAAAAAAAGTGTTTGAACAAAAAGCCTTGCCGGGATTAGCTAATTATTCATTAGACGTTAGCCAATGGTCAAGAGGTGTTTATTACATGAAAGTAACAACCAGTTCCGCTTCGCAATCAGTTAAAGTAGTCTTAGACTAATAGTAAACGGATTAAAATTATTAAATAGAAATGTCTATTGAAGTGCAAGGGCTCACCAAAATATATGGTGAACAGAAGGCGGTTAACGACATTACTTTTTCTATCAAGTCGGGTGAGATTGTAGGTTTTCTTGGGCCGAATGGGGCAGGGAAATCTACAACTATGAAAATGCTCACCTGTTTTTTACAACCTACTTCGGGTATTGCTAAGGTTTGCGGCTTTGATACCTCCCTTATGCCAATGGAGGTTAAAAGACAAATCGGTTATTTGCCTGAACATAATCCGTTATATTTGGACATGTATATAATGGAATATTTGCTTTTTGTGGCAGGTATTTATGAATTGAAAAACAGGCCAAAGGCGGTTGCGGAAATTATTGGTAAAACAGGACTATCTCCAGAGCAAAATAAAAAAATAGGGGCCTTATCAAAAGGATATCGCCAACGGGTAGGTCTTGCACAAGCTATGCTTCATAATCCAAAGGTTTTGATTTTGGATGAACCCACTTCTGGATTAGATCCCAATCAAATTAATGAAATACGAACCCTAATTACTGAGTTTGGCAAAGACAGAACAGTCATGCTTTCTACTCATATTATGCAGGAAGTGGAGGCCATGTGCGATAGGGTTATAATTATAAATAAAGGTCAAATAGTAGCAGATGATGCTACAGATACGTTACAAAAGCGTTTTAAATCATCTCTGATTTTAAATGTTGAATTTAAGAATTCAGTAAATAAGGATTATTTAAAGACGATTCCTGGTGTGGATATGGTAACTGAAAATGGCAAAAATAGATGGAAACTCTCAGCTTCAAAGGGAACAGACTTAAGAGAGTTGGTTTTTAAATTTGCCGTAAATTCAGGTAATGTTATTTTGGAACAAAACGAGGAGGAGCAAAAACTCGAAGAGATATTTCAACACCTTACTAGAAACCAATGATCCCCTTATTTATAAAAGAAATACGAAGTTTTTTAAGTTCACTGATAGCAATTATTGTTATAGTGGTTTTTCTTTTGGCTATCGGTTTGTTCATGTGGGTTTTCCCTGATAGCAATACCTTAGATTATGGTTATTCCAATATGGACATATTGTTTAATATGGCCCCGTGGATTTTTATTTTTTTAATTTCTGCTATTACCATGCGGTCGTTTTCGGAAGAAAAGCGGATGGGAACTTTTGAATCGTTGGTTACCAAGCCAATAAGTGATTTGCAAATTGTTTTAGCAAAATATTTGGCAGGATTGGTTTTGGTTTTATTTTCGTTAATCCCAACTTTAATATACTACTACACTGTTTATCAATTAGGGGCACCGCTTGGTAATATTGATATCGGAGCAACCTGGGGTTCATATATTGGGTTACTTTTATTAGGTAGTTGTTATGTTTCTATTGGTTTATTTTCGTCATCCATTACCGAAAATCAAATTGTAGCGTTCATACTCAGTATGTTTCTTTGCTTCTTTTGTTTTTCAGCATTTGAGCAACTTAGTAAATTGAGTTTATTTAGCCCGATTGATTATTTATTGGAGTGGGTAGGGATAAATTACCATTACCAAAGTATCAGCCGTGGAGTGCTTGATACCCGTGATGTGGTTTACTTTTTGAGTTTTACCGCACTTTTCTTAGGATTCACTTTTAAAATGTCAAGAAAAGGAAAATGAAGAAGGTAATAAATTGGATAGACAAAATTACTAAGGGCAAAATTTCTGCTACTTTTCTTCTATTTATAGCAGGATTAATTGTTGTTAATCTTTTGGCTGATGTGGTTTATTATCGGTTTGATTTAACCAAAGAAAAGCGCTATACATTAGCTCCTTCTACCAAAAGACTTTTATCAAAAGTAGATGATGTAGCATTTTTTACCATCTATCTCAATGGTGAAATTCCTGCCGACTATAAGAGGTTAAAGGAAGCTACCCGTGATATGCTAAACGAGTTTAGAATGGTGGCAGGTGCAAATATTGAGTTTGAATTTGAAGATGTATTAAAGGATAAAGAAATTAAGGAAAAGGATGAAATTTTAAAGCAATTTGTATCAAAGGGTATTGAAATTTCTAGACCGGATGTAAAGGCTGATGAAGCGCCAACGGACAGATATATTATTCCCGGTGGAATGGTTTTTTACAAGGGGCAGGAATACCCTATCAATTTATTAAAGAAAAAATTTGGTAACAGTATTGAAATGGATATTAATGAATCCATTGAATTGCTGGAATATGAAATAGGAAACATTATTAGAAAATGTGTTGCTGGAAAGGATGTTAAAATTGCTATGATTACCGGTCATGGTGAATTGGGCGATATGGATGTGGCTGATATTGCCACCGAACTAGGAGATTATTATAATGTGAGCCGATTTAATTTAAACATTAATGATACCAATTGCTTAAAGCAAGTTGGTCGAGCGGTTTTAGATTCAGGAGTTAGAGGCCCTCAGGTTTTGATAGCTAAGCTTATCGAAAAACTGAATACTTATAAAGGCATAATTATAGCTAAACCGCGTTACCATTTTCAGGATATTGAAAAATTTATTATTGACCAATATGTAATGAATGGAGGTAAAGTACTTTGGTTGGTTGAAAGCCTGAATGCTGAAATGGATAGTGTGGCAAAGTATGGAACAGTTTTTACTTATGATTATGATTTAAATCTTAATGATTTACTTTTTAGATATGGTGTAAGAATAAATTTGAATATTTTAAGAGATATTCAATGCCATGGAATTCCTGTAATGCTAAAAGGTGGAGGTGGACGGCCAGATTTTAAACAGTGGTTATATTACCCTTTGGTTAATGCCGCTGATAGTAACCATCCGATTGTAAAAAACATAAGTAGCGTCTGGACTCAATTTGCTAGCAGCATAGATACCACAACGAATCCAAATATTAAGAAAACAGTTTTATTACAAACTTCGCAGTATTCCCAAACTGCAGGGAATCCGGCTAATGTAGCAATTGAATCTGTAGGTATAAAACCTAATCCAGGTACATTTACTAATTCTTATCTACCTGTAGCTGTTTTGTTAGAAGGTTCTTTTAAATCGCTTTATGAACATGTGAATGGCATAAAGCAAAACATTCCATATAAAGGAAAGATCGATAAAAATAGCATGATTGTAATTTCCGATGGGGATGTTATTCGCAATCAGGTAAAACAAGGTACAGGTGAAATTTACCCCTTAGGTTTTGATAGGTTTGCCAGTCAAGCATTTGGTGAACCGGTGATTTTTGCCAATAAAAAATTCATCCTGAATTGTGTGGATTATTTGTGTGACGAAACCAACCTTATAGAAGTTAGAACTAAAGATGTAGAACTTCGACTTTTGGATAAAGCTCGTGTGAAGGAAGAAAAGCTAAACTGGCAGCTATTAAATATGGTGGCACCTATTGCAGCAGTTTTAGCCTTTGGATTTGCCAATGCCTGGTGGCGGAGACGAAAATACGCAAAGTAGATTATGCTTTGTCATTCCGAACATTTGTCATTTCGAGGTACGAGAAATCTCTACGATAAGTTTGGACTTTAGATTCCTCCTTCGTCGGAATGACAAGAATTCCATATGACAAACTACAAAACCCCCTGCTCAGGATATTTCCCCTTAAAAGCTTCAAAAAAAGACTTCATCCTTTCTAAATCAGCCTCAATATTTCCTGTTGGGAAAAAAGGTTCTGTTAATTCTACTATTCTTCTTTGGTAATCAAAACCTACCATTTGTATTGGAATGTTGGCTTTTAAGGATATTTGATAAAATCCCGTTTTCCATTTAGGATTGTATTTACGAGTTCCTTCGGGCGAAATGGTAATGTTAAATTCTTCTCTCGAATTAAATATTTCAACAATTTGATCTGCCAAATGGGTATGTTTCTTGCGGTCAACCGGGTAACCTCCAAGTCTCCTAAAAAGATAACCAAAAGGCCAAACGAACAATTCTTTTTTGCCTATAAACCAAGCGTTTAAGCGCATAGTACTTCTGGCCCAAAGCCCTATCATAAAATCCCAATTACTGGTGTGAGGCGCAACCACCATTACAAACTTTTTAAACTCCGGTTTTTTACCAATTATTTTCCAGCCTAATATTTTTTCAAATATTAATATGTAAATGGGTCGAAGGAATTTGCCGTACATTGTGTCTCTTATGGAAATTACATATTTTCAAAAACTTCTCTCAACTCACCTTCCACGGGTACCGCTTTGCGAGTTTTTAAATCCATTAAAACAAAGGTTACATCGGCATCGCAAACGGGGTGGCCTTTGGTTTTATCAAACACGTCGTGATGAACAACAATACTCTTGTTGCCAATATGTTTCATAATGGTTTTTACTTCTAATATATCATTTATAAAAGAAGCTGCGCGATAGTTTATGTTGATGTTTACTATCACAAAACCTAGGTTACGTTTGGCAAAAAAACCGGAGGCAATAATTGGTTGTAAGGCATCCCACCGGGCTATTTCCATAAACTCCAAATAGCGGGCATTATTAGTATGCCCAAATACATCAATGTGAAATCCGCGAACGGTAATGTCGGTTGAGTGGGTTTTCATGCGTAATTATCTGTTTTTTATGTATAGGTCGCATGGAATGCCCTCAAAAATAATCATGCAAAATATATTTATCAAGGGCATTTCATTTAATAAGCAAATTTACAGCTATTCGTACATACAATTAATGAGGAACTTGGTATAATCCGACTGCGGATTATTAATCATTTGAAGTGCAGGTCCTTGTTCTTCAATAATGCCATTTTTTAAAACTATTATACTGTCGGCTATATACCCAACTACATTTAAATCGTGCGAAATAAATAAATAGGTAAGTCCCAATTTAAATTGAATGTCTTTCAAAAGGTTTAAAATTTGGGATTGTACCGAAACATCCAAAGCTGCTACTGATTCATCCAAAATGAGAATGGATGGTTCAAGCGATAAAGCCCGGGCAATGCACACCCGTTGCCTTTGTCCGCCACTCATTTGGTGTGGGTATTTGTAAAAGAATTCTTCCGTTAGTCCGGTAAGTTCTAATAATTTTAAAGCGTTTTGTTTGGCTTCATTTTTCTTAACTATTTTATGAACCAACAAAGGTTCCATAATAGCTTCACCGGCAGTAATGGATGGGTTTAAGGATGAAAACGGGTCTTGAAATACCATCTGTATTTGCCTGCCTAATACATTGGAGTTACTTTTTTTAAAACTAATTTCACCCTTGCTTTTAGCTTCTAAACCCGTTAAAATTTTGGCCAATGTACTTTTTCCGCAACCCGATTCACCAACAAGACCAATAGTTTGCCCTTGGTTTACTGCAAAACTAATGGAGTTTAAAATGGGGGATTGAGTTTGGGCTTTGCCAAAAAATTTCTTTCGGTTATAGGTTTTTTCTAAGTTGGTTATTTCAAGAATTGTTTCTCCTTGGGAAATATTATGGCGAATGGAATTTTTAAACTCTTTTTCAGAAAATGAACCATCTTTATTTTCTTGCAATAAATCAGGGATAGTAGGTAAAATGCTTCCGGCTTGCTTATAGCTTGGCCTTGTTTTCATTAAGGCTTTGGTGTATGGGTGTTGGGGAGTGTTAAAAATTTCATTGGAGGTTCCTGTTTCCACTAAATTGCCCTTGTACATTACCAAAATGGTATCGGCCACCGTTTTTAAACAGCTTAAATCATGGGAAATAAACAACATAGCCATTCCCCGTTTTTTAACCATATTAACCAATAAATCAATAATACTTTTTTGAACCGAGGCATCCAATGCGGTGGTTGGTTCATCCGCTATTAATAACCGTGGGTCGTTGGACAAGGCCATACTAATCATAACCCGTTGCCTTTGCCCGCCTGATATTTGATGAGGAAAGGAACTGTAAATTCGTTCAATATCCGGTAGTTTTACTTCTTTAAAAAGCTCCAGAACTTTATGTTTGCGTTGGGTTTTATCAAGTTTTTGATGAACGCCAATGGCTTCTTCCACCTGATAGCCGCAGGTATGCACAGGATTGAGGGCGGTCATGGGTTCTTGAAAAATATAAGCTATTTCTTTTCCTCTCAAGCTTCGCAATTGGTCATCCGAACACTTTAATAGGTTTATAGAATTTCCTTCTGAATCTTTAAAAAGTACTTTCCCGTTAATAGAAATGCTATCGGGCAAAAGCCGTGTTAGCCCCATGCAGGTCACACTTTTTCCCGAGCCTGATTCGCCAACTATGCCTGTAATAAATCCTTCTTCAGTATTAAATGAAATGGAATTGACCAAGGTTTTTTGGTCGGCTGTGGCTTTAAAATCAGTGACAGAAAGAAGCGGCATAATTTCCCGCTAACGTATACGGTCGTAGGATTTTACAAGATTGTCGTCGTGCTTTATTCCGGCGGTAGCCCTAAAATTGGCATAGGCTAAAATTATAGGAAAAATGATAGAAATAATAATTTGTCCATCGGGTTCTATATCTACATAGCGAACGCTCCAACCATAGTAAAACATAAGGATAGCCATTACAGCTAGTAATCCATAAATTACTTTTGACAATAGAAACTGACGTTTTCTTTGTTTGTATAAAAAGATGGAAGCCAACGAGCAAAGTCCCAACAAAAGGGTATCGTATTTCAAAAACGTATTAGAAATTGTTTTGGTTCTTTCTTTTCCTACAATTTCAACCGAAGTATATGAAAATCCAATATGGGTTTTTACATCTTCTACAATTTTGCCATCCATTTTACCATCCACATCTCTGTAAGGAATATTAATCCATATGGATGAAAAACATATTAAAGAAATAAGAGCTAACCAAAGCGTTTGTTTGCGTTGAATCATATCTGCAAACCAACCTAAAAATTTTCAAATGAACAACACTCTTTACATCGCGTTTCGGCATTATTTTTGGAGCATTAAAATTCAACCACATAGCCAAATAGGTCTTTAAAGATTCACATAGATTCCAGTCTATGTGTTTTTCTATGTTTCTATGCTTCTATGTGGTTCAAAACCCATCTGCAAAATGCGATATATTTTAAAACTATCATACAATGGAACCGCCTATCATGGATGGCAAAAGCAGGATAATGCCAACTCTGTGCAAAGTATGATTGAAAATGCTTTAAAAAAAATAACAGGTTTGCCTATTGATATTATGGGCTGTGGACGAACCGATACCGGGGTTCATGCCAAATGTTATTTTGCTCATTTTAACCTGGACGAGAAGCCGGATAGTGAACTGGTATATAAACTTAATTCGGTGTTACCTGCTGATATTGCCATAGAAGAGTGCAAAAAAGCTGATGACGATTTTCATGCCCGGTTTGATGCGGTAAGCCGAGAGTACCGTTACTTTATCCATTTTCAAAAAAATTCGTTTTTAATAAACCAAAGTTATTTTGTAAGTAAAAAACTGGATGTGGAAAGGATGAACAAAGCCTGTGAAATACTAAAGGAATACGATGATTTTGCAAGTTTTTGTAAAAAAGGAGCAGATAACAAAACCACCCTTTGCCAACTAATGGAAGCCCACTGGGAGGAAATAAATCACCTATTGATTTTCACTATTAAAGCCGACCGTTTTTTACGAAACATGGTAAGATCCATTGTTGGAGCCATGGTGGATGTGGGCCTACATAAAATATCCCTTGAAGATTTTAAAAATATCATTGAAGCGAAGAACAATCAGTTTACAGGAACTTCGGTGGCTGCTTGTGGGTTGTTTTTGTGGGATGTGAGGTACTAATGATCCCCCAGCGGTCGTTTCTTCACCACACCACCGCGGGTGTCTTTAACGCTGCTCATGGTTACAAAAGCATTTGGGTCTATGCGTTCCAGTTCTGAATTGAGTTTATTTAATTCCAAACGGGTAATAATGGTGTAAATAATATCTACGTCAATATGATTGGTGCCAAATCCTCGTTTACCAACATAAACGGTAACTCCTTTACCCATATCGTCAATGATCATCCGTCTGATTTCTTCGCTGTAGGCTGAAACAATCGTTACACCTGTATATTCCTCTATCCCTTCAATTACAAAATCCAAGGTTTTGGATGCGGATAAGTAAGTAATCATGGAGTATAAGGCGGCATCAATACCTAAAAAATAAGTTGCTACCATAAATATAACAATATTGAGGAGTATGATAATATCGGTGATCTTTAGTCCCAGTTTGCGGCTTAAATAGATGGCCAAAACTTCCGTTCCATCCAATACCGAGCCACCTCGAACAGATAGGCCAATACCTGCACCAAGAAAAAATCCTCCAAACAAGGCCACCAATACTTTTTCGTGGGTTACCTCCGGAAAATGAATATTGGCTACCGCTAGGGATAGTCCTAAAATGGCGAAAGAGGTTTTTATTGCAAATGCTTTTCCAATTATTTTTGAACCCATAATCATAAATGGAATATTGATAAGGGTAAGAATAATATAAAGGGGGATTTTAGTCTCGCCGGCTATTAATAGCGAAATACCTGTAGCCCCTCCGTCCACAAAATGATTGGGAATTAAAAAACTTTCTAACCCAAAGGCAGCGCATAGTATCCCGGCAATTATAAATACAATATCTCTTAACTTCTGTTTGGCTAAAACTTTAAAATTATAATATCCTTTAGCTATTACATAATCCGAAAGGTCTTTGGTTTTATCCAAGCCTATTCGCTTGTTTTTAAATACTTGTTTAAGTATAAGTTTAGTTATAGGATTATGATGATGGTGCTGGCGTGGTTTCATGGATATTTGATAAAGTTTGTTCGGGGTAAAATATGCTGTCCAAAAATAAAATAATAAACCCTATTGCATGAAGAATTAATTAAGTTTTTAACAATGTTTTTTATTCAAGCCTTGACGGCTATTTTTGCCCGATTTCAACAAGAGAATGGAAACGGTAGTAAGTGGAATAAGGCCAACCGGTAAATTGCATATAGGTAATTATTTTGGTGCTGTTGCAAATTTTTTAAAAATGCAATATGAGTATAATTGCTATTTTTTTATTGCAGATATACATTCACTGACTACCCATCCAACACCTGCTGATTTGCACAATAGTGTAAGGCAGGTATTAGCTGAGAACATTGCTGTTGGTCTTGATATAGATAAATGTACATTGTTTATTCAAAGCGATGTGCCTGAAATTCCAGAGCTTTATACTTACCTAAATATGAATGCTTATAAAGGCGAATTGGAGCGGGCAGCATCCTTTAAGGAAAAAGTGAGATCAAACCCTGATAACGTTAATGCAGGATTGTTAACCTATCCGGTTTTAATGGCAACCGATATTCTTATTCATAAAGCCCATAAAGTGCCGGTAGGAAAGGACCAGGAACAACATTTGGAGATGACACGGACGTTTGGAAATCGGTTTAACCGGCTTTATAATGTTGAGTATTTTCCGGAAGCTCAAGCTTTTTCATATAGTGATAAATTGGTGAAAGTTCCCGGCCTAACAGGGGTAGGTAAAATGAGTAAAAGTGGAGGAGATGCCGATGCTATTTTTTTGGCTGATGACGAAGCAGTGAATACAAAAAAGATCATGCGGGCCAAAACAGATGCCGGTCCAACTCAACCCAATCAGAAGAAACCTGACGAAGTTCAAAATTTGTTTGACCTTATGAAACTGGTGAGTGCCATGGATGTTATTGAAAATTTTGATAGTGCATATAACAATTGCAGCATACGTTATGGGGATATGAAAAAGCAATTAGCTTATGATATGGAAGTGTTTTTAAAACCCATTCGTGAGAAAATAGCAGATGCCTTAAAAAATGAGACTGTACTTGCCCAAGCGGCTAAATTGGGCGCAGAAAAGGCAAGAGAAAGTGCTTCAAAAACATTGAAAGAAGTGAGAGAAATAATAGGGTTTAGGAAATTTTATTAAGGAAAAGAATTGTCATTCCGACATTGGAGGAATCTCATTTCCATTTAAGATGCTTCGTTCCTTAGCATGACAAATAGCAATTAATAAATTAAAGAATACACAACCCCTTTTGTAAACCATAAAAAACTATAAATTCGCAAACAATAATAATTCACAAAACAAATGAGTGACTCATTAAAACATATAGCCATAGCCGGAAATATTGGTGCCGGGAAAACCACTCTCACTCGTATGTTAGCCAAGCATTACAATTGGGAACCTCATTTTGAGGCTTTGGACGACAATCCGTATATCAGCGATTTTTATGATGATATGCACCGTTGGTCGTTCAATATGCAAATGTATTTTTTGAATACACGTTTTAATAGCATTATGGAAATAGTGAGAGGTAATTCATCGGTAATACAAGACCGCACCATTTACGAAGATGCCAATATTTTTGCCCCCAACCTGCATGGTATGGGCTTGATGAGTACACGCGATTATAATACCTATAAGGCGCTTTTTGAAAGCATTAAAAGCATGATAAAACCACCTGATTTATTGATTTATCTCAGAGCTTCTATTCCAACTTTAGTAAATCTTATTCAAAAACGAGGCCGACAATATGAGGATTCCATTCGTTTGGATTATTTAAAGAGATTGAATGAACGTTATGAAGCATGGATTTCAAGTTATAAAGATGGTCCATTACTTATTATCGACGTTGATGATATCGACTTTGAAAATAAACCTGAAGATTTTGGGTTGATTATTAATAAAGTAGAAGCGGAGTTGAATGGGTTGTTTTAGGGTTTTAAAACTACCAACCTATAATCAAACTTTCTGCCATCATTCCATAAACATAAAATATAAGTTCCTGCTCCAAATTGGGTTAAGTTAATTTCGGAGTTTGAATGTTTAGGTTCTGATTTTAAAACTTCTTTTCCAATAATATTATAAATCGATAAGGAAGAATTATTAGGTAAATTCTTTATATAAAAAATCCCATTTTTAGATGGATTGGGATAAATCGAAATACTTTGTATTTTACTTTCATTCAATAAACCTGGATCATTTTTTACCTCCACCAATTGCATAAATGTGTCGATACAATTATTGGAAGAATCATTGCTGGTGCTCACAAAGTACCATCCTGCTTGCTTAAATGAATAAACAACATTTTTACCAAAAACCGAATCAAAATTAGTGGTTTCATTTTTCTTTCTTAAATACCATTTATTCTTTACAAACCCCGCACTATTATTGGTAAAAGTAAATTGATTATCCTTTAAATACATTGATTTTGGTGAAATATTTACTTTTGAAATATCCATTCCACCTAAAATAACATTATAAGTTCTATAAGTAGAATCACCACATCCATTGCTTGCAAGGGAAACTAATTTTATTGTTTTTGTTCCTTGCGTTGTGAAGGTCAATTCAGCTTTGTAACCATTGGCGAATGGTAAGGCATCGGGTTCAATATACCATTTATAATTTATCCTTGGCACTCCTCCAATGTCCACCAACATTGTAGTTTTGTTATTAAAATTAAATTTATTGCTGAGCAAACATTGAACCCCTTTATTTCTAGGTAAATAATTAGGGTCTAAATCAAATGCAGCTTTTGGGTGAGTATTAATTGTATCATTCAAAGTTATATAATTATAACATCCCGGTCCTTTGGAAATAAGGGTTATCTTTTTTTTGCCAGGTGTTTTATAGGTGTGTTTTGGTTCATTAAAGTTTGAAGAATCACCATCGCCAAATTGCCATGTAAATGATAAAGGTGATAAATCGCAATACGATTTGTTTTTGAAAGTTGTAATATTTCCATTAATGCATTGCGATGTGGGTGTAAGTGTAAAATCTGCAACAATATTTTTAGTTATTGTATCTTTTGTTGGAAATGTTGAGGTTAGGTATGAAGAATTGCCGCTACCATTATTATATTCAAATACAGCCACAAAATATATGGTTAAATTTTTAAGTCCGGTTACTCTCACCGTGCTGCCTGTTCCGTTGTATACACAATAATGCAAAGTATCATTCTTTATGGATTCTCCTTTTCCGAAAACAGAGTTATCGGTGTAAAACTCAGATTGTACAGGTGTATCACTAAAGGAAGAACTTTCTCTAACAAAGACAACTCGATTACTTCCGTTTCCATTATTCCATGTTGCTATAAACTCATTACAACCAACAAATGTAAATTGAATATTTGAGGCAGGAATAGTAGGGGGTTGAGCTGGTAATGAAACAGCCAATAGAATAAATAGAAAGATGAAAGTTAAACGGCGAATCACAAAACAAAGCTAAATATTTAGTTTTGTTTATTTAGAAATAAATAAGGTAAAGGTTATTAAAAATCTTTATCTAGTATTATCTCCGCCTCCTTCATAAACCCCGCCATCTCTATATCCTCCTTTATAAAAGGAATTTTTTCTCTTACGGTTTTTATAAGCTTTTGCGAAGTAGATGAGCATTGTGTGATATCTCTAAATTCCAAAGCCTGACAGGCGGTAAAAAGCTCAACAGCTAAAACCTTTCTAACGTTTTCAACTACTCGAATAAGTTTCAACATCGCGTTGGCACCCATACTCACATGGTCTTCCTGCCCGTTGCTGCTTACAATGCTGTCCACCGAGGCCGGGGTGCAAAGTTGTTTATTTAAACTAACCACCGAAGCGGCAGTATATTGAGGAATCATAAAGCCGGAATTAAGTCCGGGATTGGGTGTTAAAAATACCGGTAAACCCCGTTCACCTGAAATGAGTTTATAAATCCGTCGTTCTGAAATACTTCCTAATTCAGCCATTCCCATTGCTAAGAAATCTGCATGTAAGGCCAAAACCTGACCATGAAAATTTCCACCGGAGATGATTAAATCATCATCAATAAAAATATTTGGATTATCGGTTACAGCGTTTATTTCGTTGGTAAAAATAGTTTCAACTTGTTCCAAGACATCGCGTGTTGCACCATGAACTTGAGGGATGCATCGGAAGGAATAGGGGTCTTGAACGGATTTTTTTTCTCCGTTCATCATATGACTATCGGCTAGTAAAGAAGAAATATTTTTAGCTGTTTCTATTTGCCCTTTTTGTTTTCTTATTTCATGAATTTGAGGAAAGAAAGGTTCGGTGCGGCAATCAAAGGCTTCCAAACTTAATGCAGCAATTCTATCTGCCCATCGGCTCAGTTTTTTTGCTAATAAAAGAGAATACATTCCATAAGCGGTCATAAATTGGGTGCCGTTTATTAAGGCTAAACCTTCTTTGGGACCAAGGGTTAAAGGGGAGAAATTGTAATTGGTTAAAACTTCTAATGACGGTTTATTTCCGATTTTTCCTTTGCCGATAAGAGGTAAACATAGATGTGCCAAAGGAGCTAAATCTCCTGAAGCACCTAGCGAGCCTTGTTTATAAACCAAGGGAAATAAACCAAGGTTTAAAAAATCTGTAAGTCGAGCTACAGTGTCATTTTTTACACCGCTATAGCCTAAACTTAATGATTTTATCTTAAACAAAAGCATCAGTTTCACAACCTCATCCGGCACGGTTTCTCCCATACCGCAGGCATGACTCATTAAAAGATTCTCTTGTAATTTAACAAGGTCACCCGTACTTATTTGAGTATTGCAAAGTGAGCCAAAACCAGTATTAATTCCATAAAAAACAGAATCCGGTACATTTATTTTTTGCAACAGGTAATCATTGCATTTTTGTATGGCTTCAAAAGCTTGCTCGTCAATAGTAACTTGTTGGTTTTTTGCTAAAAATTCAGAAACGGATTCTAAAGTTAACGATCCTGAAATGTTAATGGTTTGTGACATGATTTGGTTCTGCAAAAATGAAGTAAATTTTGGCAAAATTTTAGGTTTTTTAGGTTCATTTAATAATTTATTGAAGAGGTGAT
>CAMDGU010000043.1 GCA_945897885.1 Chitinophaga pinensis | reverse complement strand
TGTTTATGGCATAGCCCTTGACGCTTTTATGAAAGAGAACACGAATCAATGTGCAGCACTTGACATGAAGGACATGAACATGATGCTTGTGATAATTGGTAATTTGACTTCGGGATTGGTATTGTCTTTAATTCTGAGTTGGGCAAATGTTACAAATTTTATGGGTGGTATGATGAAAGGAGCTATTGTTGGATTATTGTATGCTCTTAACTTCGATTTAATGATGCATTCTATGTCCACCTATTTCAGTAATTCAACTGCATTAATTGTTGATGTATTAGCAAGTGCAGTAATGTCAGCCATTGTTGCTGGTGTAATTGGATGGATGCTGGGAAGAGGTAATTCCGCTTCTGCCTAAATAAACTTTTATTTTTTTGAAAATGCCGGGTTATTTTAATCCGGCATTTTTTATATTCTGAATAACAGTTTCATAACTTGCACAATATTGATAGACTATTAGTTTTTAAAAAATCCTAATTTCGTACCTCTTAAATTTTTTATAATCTCAAATAAATAGAATGCAGCTTCAAAATTATGCACTAGGGCAATGGATATCAGGACAGGAAGGTCAAAGACTAGTAGATGCCAGCACGGGAGAATTTATAGCAACAGCAAGCAGTCAAGGGCTAGACTTAGCAGAAATGATGCATTATGCAAGAACAAAAGGTGGCCCGGCATTGCGCAAAATGACGTTTCATGAACGGGGAAATATGCTCAAGGCTTTGGCCTTTTACCTTCAGGAACGCAAAGAATTATTTTATCCCATAAGTTATAAAACTGGGGCAACCCGAGTTGACAGTTGGATTGATATTGAAGGAGGAATTGGGAATTTATTTAGTTATGCCAGTTTGCGCAGGCAATTTCCAAATCAGCGTTTTTATGTAGATGGAGATACCGTTTCGTCAAGTAAAGGCGGGTCGTTTATAGGTCATCATATTATGGTGCCTAAAGAAGGAGTAGCTATACATATCAATGCGTTTAATTTTCCGGTTTGGGGAATGCTTGAAAAAATAGCTGTGAATCTTTTAGCAGGAATGCCGGCTATTGTAAAACCAGCTACATTAACCAGTTTTTTAACAGAAGCTGTTACTAAAGAAATAATTAAATCAGGAATTTTGCCAGAAGGTTCACTGCAATTGATTTGTGGTTCGGCTCGGGGAATATTAGACCATGTAACTTACCAAGATGTGGTTACATTTACCGGAAGTGCTGAAACCGGTAAAATGTTGAAGGCTCATCCTCGCTTGTTGGAAGAGGCAGTTCCATTTAATATGGAAGCTGACTCGCTAAACTGCATGGTATTAGGGGAAGATGCAGCTCCCGGAACGGAAGAGTTTGCAATATTTATTAAAGAAGTAAGAAAGGAAATAACTGTTAAAGCTGGTCAAAAGTGCACTGCTGTTAGACGCATTATTGTTCCTGAAAAGTTTGTGGAAGATGTACAAATTGCTTTAGGAAAAGCCTTGGCTGAAACCGTTGTTGGCGACCCAAGAAAAGAAGGAGTTAAGATGGGGCCTTTAGCAGGAATGGAGCAACGAGAAGATGTAAAGAGAAATTTAAACATACTTTTAACTGAATCCGAAATTGTATATGGTTTTCCTGATAAGCCATGGGAAGGATTGGATACAGCAAAAGGTGCTTTTATGTCGCCAATACTATTACTTAACAATTCTCCATTTACCAAAACCACTACTCATAATGTGGAAGTCTTTGGGCCTGTGAGCACTATTTTACCTTATAAAAATATGGATGAAGCCATTGAATTGGCTAAAATGGGAAAAGGTTCTTTATGCAGCAGTATCACAACAGGAAATGATGATATAGCTCGCGAGTATGTTTTAGGTACTGCAACACATCATGGACGAATTTTGGTTTTAAATAAGGCTTGTGCCAAAGAAAGTACCGGTCATGGTTCTCCATTGCCAATGTTGGTTCATGGTGGCCCAGGAAGAGCCGGAGGAGGAGAGGAAATGGGGGGAAAACGAGGGGTGATGCATTATTTGCAACGAACCGCCATTCAAGGGTCGCCTACTACATTAACTCATATTTTGGGAACCTATCAGCCCGGTGGAGATTATAAAGATCCAGGAAAGCATTTGTTTAGAAAATATTTTGAAGAGTTGGAAATTGGTGAAACCATTATCACTCATAAACGAACCATTACGGATGCTGATATTGTAAATTTTGCCAATGTTAGCTGGGATCATTTTTATGCTCATACCGACGCCACTTCATTGGAAGGAACTTTATTTACTGAAAAAGTAGCCCATGGTTATTTTATACTAAGTGCAGCAGCAGGATTATTTGTTGACCCTGCTAAAGGTCCTGTATTATTAAATTATGGATTAGAAGATTGTCGTTTTACAAAACCGGTTTACGCAGGAAGCACCATAGGTGTGAAACTTACAGTAAAGGAAAAAACGGATCAGGAGAGTAAAAATGAGGAAGATGTGGCAAAAGGAATTGTTAAATTTTACGTGGAAGTATATGATGAAACCAATGAAACCATTGCTGTAGCCACGATTTTAACGATGGTTAAAAAACTTAACCAAAATTGAAATATTATAATTAAAAGCACGTTTAAGAAAGCAACCGATATTGATGAAGTATAAATTTTTGATTCTAACCTGCTTATTGATTAATCAATTGGCAAAATCTCAAATTGGTGGCACACTTACTTATCCGTTTTTAAATTTAGACCATAGCGCTCGGGTTGCTGCGGCCGGAGGAAGCCTTATTACTGTGAGAGACAATGATATTTCGTTAGCTTATCAAAATCCTGCATTGCTTAACAAAAGCATGCACAATTATGCTACCATTTCCTATATGAATTATTTAGCCGGAATAAATAATGCATTTGCAGGCTATGCCAAACATTATGATAGTATTGGAACTTTTTCGGCCAATGTATTTTTTGTTAACTATGGAAAAATAAAAGGGTATGACCAAAATGGAAATTATACCCGCGAATACACGGCTCAAGATTATAATTTTCAAATAGGTTATGGCCAACACTGGAAAGATAAATTTTGGTATGGAGTGAATTTTAATTTTATCTATTCAGCACTTGAAGCTTATGTATCAACCGCAGGGGCATTTAATGCTGGTGGTATATACTTTGATAAGGAAAAACAATTTACGGCTTCCTTATTGGTTAAAAATTTAGGAATTCAGTTTATCCCATATTACGGAAAGCACAAAGAACCCTTGCCTTTGGATATTCAACTGGGAATATCAAAAAAATTAAAATACAATCCCCTTAGGTTTTCAATAATAGCTCACGATTTACAAATGTGGGATTTAACCTATAACAATCCGAACAAACGTAATAAAACAATTGATTTAGAAACCCAAAAGGAAAAGGTTGAAAAAATACCTGTACCCGAAAAAGTGATGCGCCATTTAAACTTTGCTGGAGAATTGCTTTTTACGGATAATTTCAATCTTATTTTGGGATATAATTACCAACGCCGAAAGGAGCTCTCTCCTGAGCAACGCAAAGCTGTTACTGGTTTTTCTTGGGGCTTGACATTTAATTTATTGAAATACCGGTTTACCTACGGTATGGCTTCATATTATCCCGGTCAGCCAAGTTTTAATTTTTCTGTATTAAAAAATATGTCTGATTTTAAAAAAAAATAGGAATCAGAGCATAATTTTATTAGCCTGTTTCTATCAAATTAATAGCTTTGCATTCGGGCGTCCATTTCAATAGTTTATTCATTTGAAGAATTTAATTCTGTTTTTAAAGCAAAGTAAACCAATCCCATTTTGGTCAGCAGTGCTGTTTTATATTCCTTTGTTGGTTTCAGTAATTTTAATTTTAAGTGTGCCTGTTTATCCCTTTGTAGATGGAGCAGCACATTTGTATAATTCCAAAATTATTAAGGAACTTTTATTTAATTCCACCACACCATTTGCTGATTTTTATGAGTTTAATAAGGTGATTGTTCCAAACTGGCTCGATCATATTTTACTTGTTTTTCTAATGTTAATTTTCACACCGCTTTGGTCTTATAAAATATTTTTAGTAATTCTGGTTGTTAGCCAGGCTTTATTGTTCCATAAAATAATTTTAAAACTAAAACCAGAAAATCAGTTATTAAGTTGTTTGGTTTTACCTTTTATTTTTGGTTCATTTTTTCATGGTGGATTATACAATCAACAACTATCTCTGGTTATTTTATATGCCTTTATTTATTGGTTAATCCTTTCTGATATTAGCTTGAAGCAAGGCTTACCAGATTATTTTGGGCTGTTAATTTTTTCGTTATTTTTTTGGTTTTCAAGTATCATAACCTATGCTGTTTTTATTATTCTGTCAGGCTTATTACTGTTGATTAAATCATATTTTGATAAAATTAACCTTATAAATTTCTTAAAAAAACTTGGATCTTTGGTTCTTGTTTTTTTACCCACTATTTTTTTAAGTCTCAGTTTTATTTCTAAAGTTCACATGGTTACAAATGAAAAACCAATAGAATTATTAGATAAACTGATTTTATTTTTGAGGATAGAACCCTTAGTTGTCTTTGATACTCCCGGCGAATCAAGATTTTTGATTCCTTTGGGAATCATACTATTGCTAATTGGTTTATCCGGTTTGAAAACTAAATCAGTAAATCATAGAGTGATTTTGGCAGCTAAATTATGCACCCTTATTTTAGTTGTGGCATTTTTTATCATACCAAATGAGGCAGGGGCAGGATTGCTTTCCTTTCGATTTGCCATGTTGATTTATCTATTAATACTTATTGTGATTGTTTCAATGTCGTTAAATAGAATTTATGTGTGGATTTCAGCTATTTTAGTGGTTTGCATTCATTTCGGATTGACGTTTAAAAAACACAATGGCCGGGTGAAATCATATGCTGTCATTAGTAATAATTTTATGAACGTTGGAAAACAAATACCTAAAGGCTCAACGGTTTGGCCAGTTTCTTTTAGCGATAACTGGTTTTTAGGGCATTCTAATAATCTTGCGGGAATTCCTAATTCAACCATTGTTATAGAAAATTATGAAACATTTTATCCATGGTTTCCCTTGAGATTTAAGTCTGATAAACAAAAGCTTAATGATTTATACAATCAACTTAGGTTGAATAAAACATTAAACCAATACTTTGAAATCCCGGCAGAATATATTATTGTTTCAGGATTAAATGAATCTGATACCACTGGGCATCATTTCTTTATTAATAATTTAAATTTAACTGAGATGGTTTATCAAACTCCTGACTCATCTATGAAATTATATAAGCTCAGGAATAATTAGGTGTTAGTACCCTTTTCCTTTTTAGCCAGATAATACCAGGCTACTGCAGAAAGAGTAATTAAAAATAATGCTATGAATTGGGAGTATGTTATTAACCCACCAAATAAAAATCCTCGTTCATCATCTCCTCTAAAATTTTCATTGATGGCACGCCCAATAGCATAGAGCATAATGTATACTAAAAATAATTGACCTTTAAATTGTTGCTTTATAGAAAAGAGATAAACAATGAGTAAGGTTATTAAATTGATACCTATATCAAAAAGTTGTGTAGGATAGAGCGGAACATTTTTAATAGAAGCAGCTGAATCTGGATCAGAAAAAATAACACCAAAACTATTTGTACAAACCTTGCCGTGACAACAACCAGCCAAAAAGCAACCCAACCTACCAAAAGAATGCAATATTGGGCCACCAAAAGCTACACCATCCATAAAGGGCCAAAATGAAATCTTTTTTTGGCGAAGCCATAAATAAATTGTGGGAACCACCAACAATAAGGAGCCGTAAAATACAAAGCCATTTCCCATATTTTTAAGCATTAAAGATGGATTGGCTATATATTTTGAAGGGTCTTCTAAGTAAAATATAATTTTACCTCCAACAAATGCGGCAACAAATCCCCACATAAATAGTTCCGATAAATTATCTTTATTAATTCCTAAATGTTTGGTATTGTATAGAATAATAAAGTAAGCCGCAATAATTCCTATTCCTATACATAAGCCATAAGAATTGATAACGATTTGGTCTGGTATAAATCCTCTTAAAAAATCAGGGGTATTAAAACTTGCTATTTTTGGAAACATAATTTTTTAAGGAGCTACTGGTTGGCAAGGGTTGCACTCAATGCGGGTTAAAACCTGAATTTCATTTTCGGGCACATTTAAATCTACCATTTTTAGGTTGTGAGAAATAAAATTCTTGTAGCATTTATACATCAATTTTTCAGGGTTATAATCTTCTAAGGATGTATAAATATTTATAAAAATTTGGTTACCTAAGCTTATCGGTACTGTAATTTCACCTTTTTCATTTGTTTTATATTTGAAAGTTTTTAAGTCTGAAGTATTGGATTTAAAAATTTGAATATTCGTATTTTTTAGTGGTTTTACCATATTCATATCTGCAATCATTTCTTCGGGTGGCGCTGCACCGCCGCAATAGCTTTCTGAATATAAAATCAGGATTGTTTTAGTTTGAATAATCGTATTTTTTTTAGATTTACATTGACTAATCAACGCAGTAAAACACAGTAAAAGGATTATATGATTGATTTTCATTTTATTTCTAAGATTACAATTGATTTAGGACTGATTAATATATCAGCATCGAAAGTATATGATTTTTTTGAAACTATATCGGTACCGGTATTCTTAATAGTAATTATTTCTTCAAATCTACTTGGCTTTATGAGTCGTTCAGTCGTATCTTGATTCATAATTACCATTACTTTTTCTCCGTCTTCTGAATATCGGAAGTAAATATAAATACCATTTTGAGGTATAAACTGTTTCAGTTTTCCAAGAGTTAGAGCTGTTGAATTTTTACGAAAATTTGCAATGGTTTTTATATAATTATACATTTCAGATTCTAATGCATTTCGTCCATTTGGCGTAAATTTATTTACAGTATCCTTTGGCCAACCGCCAGGGAAATCTTCACGAACCAGTGCATCCGGATTTGTGAAATTTTTCATTAAAATTTCGGTTCCATAATATAAACTGGGTGTTCCCCGTGTGGTTAACATAAATCCAATGGCCATTTTTAACTTATCTCTATCTTCATTTACAATGGAAAAAAAGCGACTTAAATCATGATTATCCAAAAATGTAACATTTAGAAATGGATTGCTGTAAAGGTAATCTTCAGAAAGTGTATGATAAATTCGGGCTAAACCTTCTGTCCATCCAAAATCATTTGTTAGAGCGTGGCTTAATGCAAAATAGGTTTGAAAGTCGGTAACTGCCGGCAATATTGGGTCATCCTTTAAGCACGGATTATTTTTTACAAAGTAACCTTGCAAGGCATTTCCTTGTACCCATGTTTCTCCAAATATACCCATGCTAGGATATTCTGATAAAACGGTTTTAATAAGCTTCTTCATAAACTCCTGATCAGGGTAAGTATATGTATCTATTCTTAATCCGTTTAACCCAAAATTTTCAATCCACCAGATCGTATTTTGTATTAAGTAATTAGCAAGTTCAGGATTTTGCTGATTTAAGTCGGGCATGTGATGGTCAAACCATCCATTTGAAAAAGCTTTTTTATCACTTTCTGCTGCATAAGGATCAAACAGTGTTGTGGCTTTATAATTCGTTCTGGTAAATGTATCCCACTTATGAAACCAATCTTCGGAAGGCTTATTTTCAAACAAATAATGATTGCTGCCAATATGATTGTAAATTACATCCATTATCAATTTAATTTTTCTTCTTTCAGCTTCTATTTTTAATTTTCTGTATGTTTCCAAAGTACCAAATCGTGGGTCAATTGCATAATGGTCGGTTATGGCATATCCATGGTACGATTCTTTAGGTTGGTTGTTTTCTAAAACCGGAGTGGGCCAAATAGCTGTTATTCCTAAATCTTCTATGTAATCTAATTGGTTTATTATGCCCTGAATATCTCCACCATGTCGTGTCTTTAACTTTGTTCGGTCTGATTTTTCAATCATCTGAATGCTGCAATCATTGGTTGTATCTCCATTGGCAAATCTGTCTGGCATTAGAAGATAAATAAAATCGTTTGGGATTATCCCATTAATAGGCAAGTTTATATTTTTATCCTTTAATTCATAATTAAATGTAATAGGCTTTACCTTTTTCTCTAAGGCACTTTTAAGTGTAAAAGCAATTTTATCACTTTTGAAATTTGCAGGAATATCAAAATCCAAAACAGCATATGTTTGATTTGATAGGAGTTTAAAATTCAATGTTTTTGAAATTTCCTTGTCAGAACAGGTAATGAATTCAATACTTTTTAATTCTTTATTAAAGTTTATTAAAAGTTGGAGATGTTCATTTTTCATACCCTTCCACCAAAAGGGTGGGTCAATTCTTTTGACAGATTGCGCAGAAGAAAATTGGAAACTAATCAAAATAAATAGAGGTGAAATTGACTTAACAAATGTGTTTATTTTGCTTTTTATCATCGGTTTTAAAAATAATATTACACTGAAATTCAGTTGTTTGAATATGGAATTTTAAACTTTTCAAAATTAGTGTATTTTTTACACTTTAACGTGTATATTTGAATTTTAAAATAATAAAAAAACATGAAAAAATCTTACTTAATTATGTTAGGATTAGTTTCGATAGGAACTTTTTCCTTCGCTCAAACAAAAGTTACCTTTAGGGTAAACATGAAGAATGAAACGGTGTCACCAAATGGTGTTCACATAGCGGGTGATTATCAAAAAGCAGCAGGTATGGCTGCCGATTGGTCTCCGGGGGATGCATTGGCTGAAGCTAAAGATCCTAATAACGACAAAGTTTATGAATTACAGGTAACCTTAGCTCCTGGTACTTATGCTTATAAGTATGTAAATAATAACGATTGGGCAGGTGGAGTAGAAAGTGTTCCTTCCGCTTGTCAAAAGCCAGGATCCGATAACAGAGAATTGATAGTGGGAACTACAGATTTGGTTCTTGATGTTATTTGTTTTTCAAGTTGTACAAATTGTGCCTCTACTATTTTTGAAAGAAATGTGACTTTTATGCTAACTGACTCAAACGCAAAGTTTACAGATGTTAAATTTAAAGGAGCGATGAGTGGATGGGCTGATTTTCAGGCATACGATGATGGAACTAATGGAGATAAAGTAGCCAATGATAAAACCTTTACCGCTATTTATAAAGTAAAAGATGGTCAATATGAGTGGGGTGCTACAAATAAGGGTTCATGGGTAATACAAGGAGCTAACCGTAAATTTACGATGGACTTAGCTGGTAAAATCACAGGAGATACTACTTATGGTATTCCAAAATTGGGTGCTTTAATTGATGTTACGTTTAGCGTGGATATGACCAACGAAACCGTTGATGTTGCTGGGGTATTTATATCTGGAAACTTTTTGGAAGCCCTTGAAAATCCTATTGGAAACTGGGATAAAGATACCATTAAATTACAACCAAGAACTACCGGTTCTGATATTTACACTACCAAATTAAAAATGTACGCCGGTAAATATGCTTACAAATATTGGAATGGTAAAAAACCTGCTCCAAATGATGACCAACCTGCAGAAAACTACGACTTTACAAAAGATGGATGTGGTGAGGCAAATGGTGTTGGAGGACACAATCGTGTAATAGATTTTAAAGGCGCTACCACAGCTAAAGTCCTAAAAACATATGTTTTTAACTCATGCGGTGTTTCTGCTTCATTAGCTAAATTACCTGAAATTAAATTTGGTGTAAATCCAAACCCTGCTAATTCAACAACTTCTGTTTCATTCAGAAATAATGGGATGGTGAGTTACATCGCAGTTACTGATCTTGCAGGTCGTATTGTTTTAAGTAAAAATGTTAGCGGAAATACTATCGAGTTAAATCTTGAAGGTTTAAACCATGGTGTTTATATGGTAAATGCTTATGGAACTGATGGTTCATTTGGAGTTCAAAAATTAATTAAAAACTAATTTAAGTGTAAATTTATATAAGACAGGCGACCTTTGTGTCGCCTGTTTTGTTTTAATTAATATTATTATTTCTATGAAGTTTATATTAACGGCAGTTTTGTTATTTTTTATTAGTGTTGGCTACACTCAAATTTTGGAAGTATCACCGGTTTTCCCAAACGAAGATGATACCGTTACCATTATATATGATGCCAAACTTGGAAATGCCGCATTGAAAGGATACACAGGTGATGTTTATGCCCATGCCGGTCTTATTACTTCAAAAAGCACATCGGGTACAGATTGGAAATATGTTCAAGGAACCTGGGGAACCAGTAACCTAAAGGTTAAGATGACTTCCTTAGGGGGAGATAAATATAAAATAAAGTACCACATAAGAAGCTTTTATGGTTTACCCTCAGGTGAAACGGCCTTAAAATTAGCATTCGTCTTCAGAAATTTAGATGGGAGCAAAGTAGGGCGGGAGTTGGATGGCTCTGATATTTTTTTTAAGCTTTATAGTGCTGGTTTTGCGGCAGGCATTACATCCCAATCGTCTTCCTATGTGTTTGGTAAGATTGGTGATAGCATCCTTATTACAGGAGCATCTTCCTCCAATGCTAATCTTACTTTTTTTATAAATGGTATAGCGATTAAAAATACTACAGGTGCACAATTAAGCTACAACTATGGCATCAATACCACCTGTGTAAGTTTTGTGGTTTTTAAAGCGGAAGGTTCTTCTACTGTATATGATACCCTTTATATAATTACCCCCGACCTAAACAACATTGGTGTATTGCCAACAGGAACCAAAGATGGAATTACTTACCTATCCGATTACAAAGTAAGATTTTCTTTATATGCCCCAGGCAAAGAGTATGTTTATGTCATAGGAGATTTTAATAACTGGACACCTTCCTGTTTATATCAACTTAAAAAAACACCTGATGGAAAGCGATTTTGGCTCGATGTTGGTGGATTTACTCCAGGTGAAGAAAGTTTGTTTCAATATAGTGTTGATGGGAAAATTAAGATAGCCGACCCTTACAGTCACGTTGTTATTGACCAAAATAATGATGGCTACATTTCAACATCCACTTACCCTAATCTTAAAAAATATCCTGTAAATAAAACGAGTGGTCTGCTTTCCTTAATTCAGCCTGGTAAACCAGCATTCAACTGGCAAACAACGTCCTATGTAAGGCCTAAAAAAACAGATTTGGTTGTTTACGAATTATTGATTCGAGATTTTATAGCTGCCAGAAATTACAAGGTTTTAAAAGATACGTTGGCTTATTTAAAACGGCTTGGTATTAATTGTATTGAATTGATGCCTGTAATGGAATTTGAGGGAAACAGCAGCTGGGGATATAATGTTTCATACCCTGTGGCATTGGATAAAGCTTATGGTACTTCTGATGATTTTAAAAAGTTTATAGATGAATGCCACAAGCAAAACATAGCTGTAGTTTTGGATATCGCCTTGAATCATGCCTTTAGTCAAAATAGCTTATGCCAGCTATATTGGGATGCTACTAATTTCAGGCCGGCTGCCGATAATCCATGGCTAAATGTAACTGCAAGACATCCGTATAATGTTGGCTACGATTTTAATCATGAAAGTGAAGCCACCAAATACTACGTAGATAATGTTTTAAAATATTGGATTGAAGAATTTAAAATTGACGGATATCGATTTGATTTGTCAAAAGGATTTACCCAAAAGTATACTGGTGAAGATGTGGGGGCTTGGGGGCAATATGACCAAAGTAGAATCAATTTAATTAAAAGAATGGGCGATTCCATCCGAAAAATAGACCCTAATTCATTTTTGATTTTGGAGCATTTCGCCGATAATTCGGAAGAAACGGTATTGCAAAACAATGGTTTTATGGTGTGGGGAAATTTAGTTAATGCTTACAACGAGGCTACGATGGGTTATACAAGTGATTTAAGCTGGGGAAATTATAAAGCCCGCGGCTGGAGCCAACCCAACGTAGTTACCTATCTGGAAAGCCACGATGAGGAGCGACTGATGGTAAAAAATGCCAAATATGGCAATACCTCTGGAAGCTACTCGGTTAAGGATTTAAATACAGCCATCAAACGAATGGAACTAGCCGGTGCTTTTTTCTTCACCCTGCCGGGGCCTAAAATGTTTTGGCAATTTGGAGAGTTGGGCTATGATGTGAGTATAGATCAAAATGGAAGAACGGGAGAAAAACCAATTTACTGGAACTATCAAACCAATAAAGGACGTAAAAATTTATACAACGTGTGGAGCAGTTTGATAAATCTTAAAACAACACAAGACGTTTTTGAAACAACCGATTACACGGCTAATCTTAACGGAATGGTAAAAAGTATTTATTTAAACCATACCTCAATGAATGTGGTAGTTTTGGGTAATTTTAATGTTACAACACAAAGTGTTTCGGTTAATTTTCAGCAAACCGGTAAATGGTATGAGTTTTTTAAAGGCGATAGCATTACCATTACTTCCAATCAGCAAACATTTAGTTTTGCACCTGGCGAATACAGATTATACACTACCAAGCGATTGATAAATCCTAACCCATTAGTAAAAATTAACAAACTAGATGAAAGCCAAATAGTGATTTACCCGAATCCTGCTCAAAGCCAAGTTTTCATTGGTCTTGATACTAAAATTCGAGGAAATGTAACCATAAATTTGATAGATGCCACCGGTAGAGTATTAGTAGCAAATACTATTACGAATGCAACATCTCTAAATCTTCAATTGCCGGTATTGCCCATTGGTGTTTATTCTTTGCAAATTCAATCGTCATCGGGTAATTTGGTAAAGCGACTAATTATTAAATAGTCTGATATTTATTTTTATAAAGTTTTTCAACGGTTCCTGGTTTGAGAAAGAGTAATAACTTACACTAGCCTATATAGACAAACATTTACTAGGAGAGGGGGGCGTTTGTTTGAAATAGTTCCCCATGGCCCCCGTTTGCTTAATATCGCAACGCCTCTAGAGTCTGATTCTTGGTTAGGCCTCTGGCTCAAAAACCAACAATAACTATCTTAAATAATTATTTTTGCTTTATAAGCGAAAACAGAAAAACAACACCTGATGATTTATACTTTGTAACACTAAGCATTGTGGGTTGGTTAGATTTATTGGTAAGGGAAACCCATAAAAATATTCTGGTTGATAATTTAACATACAGACAATCTAAGGAAAAGTTGGATATATTTGCCTATGTAATAATCAGCAATCATTCACATTTGGTATGTCGACGCAGAGATGATGACTTAAAAAGAACTTTTGGGTAGATTTAAAAGTTATACGTCTAAACTTTTTTATAGGAAATAGAAAGTAATTTGCAAGAAAGCAGAAGGGAATGGTTACTTGCACTTTGCAGAAAGTTTGCCGATGGCAATAAGCAATATGGCAATTATCATATTTGGGATTATACCAACCAACCTGTTGGGTTATATTCTAAGAAAGTAATAGAGCAGAAAATTGAATATATCCATTAAAATCTTTCAAGAGCAGGATTGGTGACAGAGGTAGAGTATTATAAATACATTAGTACTTGTTTTGATAGCCAGTTAAAGTTTTTAAATTTATAATGGATGAATGGATTACTTGGCCAGAGGCCGGATATAAAATCACACGCCAGAGGTGTTCGATAGCATCATAGTAGCAAGTGCTAGGAATAAAAATAAGGGAATTGGCTTAACGCTAGGCTATAGAATTCATAAAATTACCAATAACTATACCATATTACAATAATAAAGTTACGAACTTAACAGCTCGTACCTTTTTTGTTATGTTTTTTTTTGAAATTAAATTTTTAACCCATTCACAAAATCCTGAACCGGCATTTTTCGTTTCCCTTCAGGCTGCACAAGAGTAGGATAGTACCAGCCGTTGCTCCCTGATATTCGGAAGTGCTTGGTGGAGTCTACTTCAAAAATTCCGGGACTAGTATTTTCTTCTAATAAATAATATCCTTTATAAATCTTTAAAATTTTGTCCTGATATTTGGTTAAAGCCCCAGGATATGGCGATAATCCTCTTATTTGATTATGAATAGATTGAACCGACATATTCCAGTTCAACTCACAATCCTGAGTAAATATTTTAGGGGCATGCTTATGCTCTGGCAAAACAATTTGGGGAGTGGTTGCAATATCTCCGGCTTCAATTTTTCTAAGCGATTCTACCACTAAATCAGCCCCAATGGTCATCAATTTATCATGCAGGGTTCCAACATCGTCATCTTCTAATATTTCAACTTCTTTTTGCATCAAAATATTACCTGTATCAATGGCATGTTTTAAAAAGAATGTCGTTACACCTGTGTGGGTTTCTCCATTCATTATAGCTCTGTTAATAGGAGCTGCACCTCTGTAATTAGGCAGAAGCGAGGCATGAAGGTTCATGGTGCCAAGGGGTGGAAAATTCCAAACCATTTCAGGCAACATTCTAAAAGCTATGATAACTTGTAAATCCGGTTTCAAGGCTTCCAGTTGGGCAATAAATTCAGGTGCCTTAAGATTTACAGGCTGTAAAACAGGAATAGCATGTTTTAAGGCACAAACTTTAACATCCGATTGATGAAGCTGCATACCACGTCCGGCAGGTTTATCGGGGGCTGTAACCACGGCCACGACTTCAAAACCATTCTCTATTATCTTTTCAAGAGAGGCTACTGCAAACTGCGGGGTGCCATAAAAAATAATTTTCAAGGCTTTTTGGTTATTTAATACCCATAAAAATACGGTTCCAGCGAATGCCCTTGAATTTTTTGGTTTCCATTTGCTGTCCGTCTACTTTGGTGATTATTTGTTGGTCATATTTTAACGATAACCATACAAACAAGGCTTTACCAACAATATGATCTTCGGGAACAAAGCCAAAGAAACGAGAGTCTTCGCTGTTGTGGCGATTATCACCCATCATAAAATAGTAATTCATTTTAAAGGTGTATTCGGTAATTGGCTTGCCGTTTAATGTAAATCCATCACCGTTTTGCTCAAGCTTTCCGGCATGTTCATACTGTTCAATAGGCATTTTATACAACCAATAGTTTTTTTCGTTCATAGGTATTTTTACACCTGCTTTAGGCACATATAAAGGTCCAAAATTATCACGGCTCCAAACAATGCCTTGCCATTGCGGGTATGTTTCTCCGGGGGTTGGTTGAGCTTTCATCGCGGTATCAATGCTTTTTAAATTGCTTTCTTTTTTAAGCTGTTCCCGCATATCATCGGTCATCCAATACATGTTAGATACCAAATCTTTATCGGTAATATCAAGTTCATCCAGCAGTTTTTTATTAAACCCGGTTCCATCAGTTACCACATTGTAGGAGTATTCTCTTTTTGGAGGATCTCCAAATACCTTACCGTTTATATAAACATTCCCGTTTATTAATTTAATTTCATCACCGGGGATAGCAATACAACGTTTTATATAATTGGTTTTCTTATCTACAGGATTATCAAATTCACAAGGAAAATTGAAAACAACCACATCTCCATTTTTAATAGTTTGAAATCCCGGAAGGCGGTAATAAGGCAATTGCAATGAACTTGAATAGGCTTTGCTTTCAATAATTGGCAACGTTTGATGTGCAAAAGGTACCGAAAGGGGTGTCATTGGTAAACGAGCACCATAATTAACCTTACTTACAAAAAGAAAATCACCTACCAATAATGATTTTTCCATGGAAGGGGTAGGAATTTGGTATGCCTCAATAAATAAGGAACGTATGAATGTGGCAGCTAATACCGCAAACATAATGGCATCGGCCCATTCACCGTATTTACGGCCCGGTTTTATATAATAACGATAATAATAGTAGAAGGTAACAGCACCTTGCCACATTATAAAAAATACAAGGGCTGTAAAAATATTAGCACTGGCACCTATTACATAAAGCAGAAAAATAAGGACGTTGATAACAGACCATATTGCAAAATAAATTTTGGTATTTTTTGGAAATCCTTTGATTTTTTCAATCAGGTTTTTTATGAAGTTCATTAATTGTATCGTTTAAATTTAGAGTGTTGTAAATCTATTAATTAGTTGTATCCAAGCATGTCAGCCATCGTATAAACGCCTATTTTGCCGTTAATCCATTCTGCAGCCTTAACTGCTCCTGTTGCAAATCCCATTCTGCTGTATGCCTGATGTGTTATTATAATTTCATCAATATCACTTCGGTAAGTGATGGTATGTGTTCCGGGAACTTCTCCTTCGCGAACGGATATTATTTTTAGTTCCAACGGATTGACAGGCGTATTATTTTCAGGCTCACGATTAACCCACGTTTTTTTTCTATCAAGTTTTTCAAGTAAGCCTTCGGCTAGGGTAATAGCAGTTCCACTGGGGGCATCTTTCTTTTGTAAATGGTGAATTTCTTCCATTTCAGGTTCATACATTTCATGGGGATTCATCAATTTGGCAAGGTGTTTATTAAGTTCAAAAAAAACATTAACTCCTAAACTAAAGTTTGTAGCATAAAACAAGGCATTGCCGGTAGTTTCAGCCAGTTTTTTTATTTCGTCAAAATCATGATACCAGCCTGTAGTGCCAACAACTACAGGTACTTTGGCTTCCAAGCATTTTAAAATATTACCTTTGGCTGCTTCAGGATTTGTAAATTCAATGGCAACATCGGCCCCTTGCAATCCTTTTAAAATGTCATCGTTGTAATCTATTTTGCTAACTATGGTATGGCCGGATTTTAGTGCTATTTCTTCTATAGCTTTTCCCATTTTGCCGTATCCTATCAGGGCTATGTTCATTTGTGTGCAAAACTACAATAGTTCATCCGCTTTTTTTGTGTTTTGGGATTCGTAATTTTACACACTCAATCTGTAACAGTGAAAAATAAATTTCTTTATATTTTATCGGCTATTTTTATACTTCTGGTGTTATTTATGCTATGGATTTTTAGCTCTGCCAATACCAATAAATCTGAGATTTATATAAAAACCGGCGATTCCATGGATAGTCTTTTTTTAAAACTTCAAAAAAATGGAAGTATTAAAACTGTATTCTCATTCAAAGTGGCTAAAAAGGTTATGAAGTTTGAAGCTTTATATCCCGGAAAGTATATTATAACAGATGGTATGAACAATCGTGAAATTATTAATATGCTGAAATATGGCAAGCAAAAGGATATAGAGTTTAGGTTTGGAAATAGCATTTTGCCCAATGAATTGTATGCAGCTTTAGGAAGAAAGTTTGAGGCCGATTCAGCCCGGTTTGCAAACGCTATAAATAACAAAGAACAATTGGAAGTATTGGGATTAGATAGCGTTAGTTTGCTGGCTATGTTTTGGGCCGATACCTACTATTTTCCCTGGGCTATTTCTCCTGAAAAAATGGTTCGTAAATTTGTTAACGAACAGCAAATATATTGGAATACCGAGCGATTTAATAAGTTAGCCAAAACGGGTTTAAAATCTTCAAAGGAAGCGTATATACTCGCTTCCATTATTGAGAAGGAAGCGGTAAAAAAAGAAGAATTGCCAATAATGGCTGGGGTGTATTTAAATCGTTTAAGAATAGGAATGCCTTTGCAAGCCGACCCAACGTTAAAGTATGCCATAGGGAATACAACAATGCAGCGAATAAAGGGAATACTAGATACAGAATCTCCTTATAATACCTATAAAAATTTAGGGTTACCACCCGGACCAATTGGCATATCTACTAAAGCAGGAGTGGAGGCTGTATTAAATTTTCAACAGCATGATTATCTTTATTTCTGCGCAAAAGAAGATTTTTCAAATACCCATTATTTCACCAAAAGTTATGCTGAACATTTGAAAAATGCAACAAATTATCGAGCAGCGCTGGATGCTAAAGGAATAAAGTAATACTGCTAAAATCGAATAACAAAATTTTCTTTTTGTGGTCTTTTTTTTACAAAAACCAATCCTAAGAAAAATAAGTCGATTGAAAGGTATATATCAGGGCTTTGTTTTATTTCCTCCCAAGCCTCCTTCATTTCATTCGACCAATTTATATCATCAAAAATAAACAAGGCATTTTCAGATGCTTTTTCTAGACATTGGTTAAAGTAACGTAACGTTGGTTTTTTCTTGTGGTTTCCATCAAAAAATACCCAATCCAATTGAGGCGTTTTTTCTAAAGCTTTTTCTAAGGTCTCATCAAAATTACCAAGGATGAGTTCCGGTTTTTTCGAATCCATTTTATCAAAATTTTGAAGAGCCAGATTCGCTAATTCTGAATTGCCTTCTAAGGTAATAAAGGTTGTATTGTTACTAAATCCTGATGCCTGATATAATGTGCTAATTCCTAATGCAGTACCTAGTTCTATGGCATACTTTGGTTGGTGCCATTGCGCCAATCGAAAAAGTAACTTGGAATATTTAGCTGATTTGGAGGAGGAAGTGGCAAATTGACCAATTGTTTTTTTTGAACCTTTTTTTAAACTTCCTGCACCAAAGTCTTCTCCACCCATGGGATAAGAGTTTTTTACCATCGATTTTCTTATATTTTCAATGGCTTTAAAATTCGGCGATTTTATTTTTCGGTTATAAATAATATCCTTTACCAATTTATATACAAATGGTGAATGAATACCATGAAGATTGGTACTTTTAAAGAGGTAGGTGATGTAATTTAATAGTTGGTTCAAACTATGGATTAGTTTTATTTTTAATTGAAAAAAAATGCTCAATATTCAGTGAATATTGAGCATTAAAAACTTATTGTAGCAATTAGGCTTGTTCAGTTTTAGCGGATCTTAATGCAACCAACTCCTTGTTTAGGCCATCAATCTGACCATTAACCTTCGCAATTTTACTTTCAATATCTTTTCTGAATTTATCAGCATTTTTGCTACGGGCAAAAAACTCAATATTGTTTTCCCAAGTTTCTATTTCGGTTTTAAGACCTTTTATTTTTTCACGAATTCGGCGTTCATCATCGCCTAATTTTTTATCACCACCCGGCTGATTGGCTATTTGGTTATAATGGTCATTTAAATGAGCTCTTCTGTATGAATCCTTGTTTTGACGGAATTTCTTATAGATAATATCCAATAGATTATGATATTTATCGCCAATATCCTTCTTGTTCTTAAGCGGTACAAAACCAATTTCATTCCAACGGGTTTGAACTTCTTTTAGTTTAGCCAAAACTTCGTCGCCGTTTTCATTTTTCTGAAGTTCTTCCATTTCAAGCAAAATGGCTTGTTTTTTCTCAAGATTTTCTACTTCAGCACCTTTGCGATTTTGAAAATACTGTTGTTTGCGGTCAAAAAATTCATCACATGTTTTTCTAAACCTTTTCCATAAGGTTTGAGAAATAGCTTCAGGCACAGGTCCGCTGTTTTTCCACTCTTCCTGAAGTTTTTTAAACTCATTAGTTGTATAATTTAAATCTTCATTGTCTTTCAATTCTTCTGCTCGGCGGCATATATCCTCACGAACTGAGATATTGGTTTTGCGTTCAGCATTTATTTTTTTAAACTGCTCGTTACGGTTTTTTGAAAATATATTGAATTGTTCTCTAAAGTTATGCCAAATACTTTCATTTTGGGCTTTAGGTACTTGTCCAATGTTTTTCCATTCTTCCATCAATTTATTTAGTTCCTCAAAATTGGTTTTCCAATCGGCACCTTTAGTTGGAATATGATTGGCTATTAAGCGCGCTTTTTCAACCAATACTTCCTTAAGTTTTAAATTTTCAATTCGCTTTGATTCTATTTCATCAAATTGAGATTTAAACTGCTTGTATACTGTATCAAGTGTTGATTTAAAACGTGACCAAATTTCTTCGCTAAATTCTTTTGGAACAGGACCGGTATTTTTAAATTCTTCTTGATATTTAGCCAACATAATAAATGCACGCTTTAAAGATGTTTCACTTTGCAATGCATCAACTTTATTGCACAAATCTATCTTTATTCCTAAATTTTTCTGACGGTCAAGATCCTTTAATTCTCTGTTAATGGCAAAATTGTCATAAAATTTATCAAGGTAAAAATGATACCTGTCATAAAGTTCTTGTAAATTAGCTTTTGGAACAACTCTTATAGCCTTCCAATCATTTTGTAATTGTTTTATTTCATTAATACTCTCAACTGTTTCATCTGATTCGGTTAAGGTTTTAATTCGCTCGATAATGCCGTTCTTTATGGCAAGATTTTTAAGCTTTTCATCTTCTATCCTTTTTTTCTCTTCAGCTCTTGCTTCTTGTGCAATTTTAAAGGCGTTGTAAAATTTATCCTTGCTTCCGTCATCGTGAAATTCAAAGGATTCTTCTTCATTTCCTGCTTCCAGGTATTTTTGTAGTTGCTCCTGACGTTCTAATTTTAAAATACTGTCAAAAAATGGCCGGATGTTTTGAATACGTTTAACGGCTTCTCTGGCCACCAATATTTTTGGAGCATCAATCGCTAAATTTAATAATTGTTCTTTTGAAAAGGAGGAGTAATCAATATTAACAGCCTCTTCTTCATCAATCATTTTAGTTTCTTCATCTTCATCTTCATCGTGATGAATTTCGGTAGCTATCTCTGTTTCAAACTTGATTTCCTCAAAAGGCTCAACTGCATTTCCATCAGGTAAAATAGTTTCTACTACTTGATCTTCATTTGTTTCGGGTGTGTTACTTTCGCTCGAATCATTTGTTTCAATGGCTTCAAGTTCATTTGAAGGTTCAGAATTAATAGGTTCTTCCTCCAATAGAATTTCTTCAACTGATTCTACTTCTGTAATCTCGGTAGGTTCAATGGAATTTTCAATACTTTCAGTATCTTCCATTTCGATTTGGGTTACAACCGCTTCTTCGTTAGTATTCAATACCTCCTGGTTGTTTTCTTGCTCCAACATGATGTTTGTGTGTAATAATTTTTTTATGTTCTACTAAGGGGCAAAAATGGTAATTTTGACCGCAAAATACAAGGTTTTTATGAAGGTTAAATTAATCGAATGTCCGAGAGATGCCATGCAAGGGTTGGCAAACTTTATAAATACCGATACTAAAGTTAATTATCTCAATACTTTACTCAAAGTAGGCTTTGATACATTAGACTGTGGAAGCTTTGTAAATCCTAAAATAATACCACAAATGGCCGATACCGCGGAAGTATTAAATAGGCTAAATATGACACAAACCAAACTTTCGGTTATAGTGGCCAATGTAAGAGGTGCTCAATCGGCTATTCAATTTGATGAAATAACCTATTTGGGGTTCCCGTTTTCAATATCAGAAACGTTTCAGAAACGCAATACGAACACAACTATTGAAGAATCTTTGGAAACGGTAGAGTCGATTATTGAATTGTGCCACAAGCACAAAAAGAAATTTATAGCCTATCTATCTATGGGATTTGGCAATCCTTATAATGAATTGTGGAATGAGGAGATAGTATCCACTTGGATAAAAAAGTTAAAAGAACGAGGAGCCAATTATTTTTCATTGTCTGATACGGTTGGTGTTTCTAATCCGGAAACCATTGCAAAATTGATAACCCACATAACCCACGAATTTCCAAAGTTAAATTTTGGATGCCATTTTCATACCCGTCCTAATGATTGGGAAGAAAAAATAGAAGCCGCTTATAATGCAGGTTGTAATAGATTTGACGGGGCTTTAAAAGGATTTGGCGGATGCCCGATGGCTAATGATGAATTGGTAGGGAATATGCCTACTGAAAAATTGGTTAACTACTTTGAAAGCCACAATGTGAAATTAGGATTGGATAAAGAAAAATTTAATGAAGCATTGATTTTGGCTAATAAGGTGTTTTCGTAAGGTTTATTCAACTAATTAGTCAAACCTAAAAAAGTATTTGAACCTTAAAAATATGTTTTATTAACTTTTTTCTTGATAAAAAAGTTACAAAAAATCAAGCCAAAAATATACTCCCTCCGCACCTTGCTTACCCACGCCCGTATTTTTGGCATCCTTACGCACCTTAATCCTAAACTTTTCCTATTAAACAAAAGTCTTGTTAGTTTGCAGCCGTGTGATGGCCTTGTCAGAAAGGCGGGCCGCGACCCAGAATTGCGCGAGGAAGCATCTTTCTGACTTGATTTTTTTGTTTACTTTTTTCATCAAGGAAAAAAGTAAATAGGAGTTATAGAGGGCAAAGCCCTCTAATTGATTTTTTATTAAATTAAAATTTGAATTGTTTTAATAACAATAAATCAAAAACTACTCAAATATAATTGCCTTATTTTAAGAGGTAATACCATAATTATTGGCTAATTTTTTTTTTAAAAAGCTCGACTAACTAACCTAATAAATCCAAAGCAAAATTGGCTTTTTGCTACTATCTAAATAGGGCTCTAATTTTTTTAAAACTTCAGGAGCTAGGGTAGGACAGCCTAAACTTTGACAAATGGCAACAGGAACCGGTGAATTGGGCACACAATCGTGACCGTGCAATACTACAAATCTATCGAAGGCATTGCTATTGGTGGGAGAAAGTCCTGTTAGCTTATAAGCTGTTCCAAAAGTACCGTTGTATTTATAACCAATTTTGTAAAACCCTTGTGACGAGCAGTTTCCTCCAATTTCATTTGAAAATATTACTCGTTCTTTAAAATTATTTTTTCCTCGCCCGTGGCAGCATAACCCCTGCACCAAGAGTTTGTTTCTATCCAAATCAACGAGAAATAAACGATTGCTGCCACTGTGTTTACTAAAATTGATAAAAATCCCTAAATGCGTATTATAGCCGTTTTCTTTT
>CAMDGU010000042.1 GCA_945897885.1 Chitinophaga pinensis | reverse complement strand
TTATCACAACAATATCCTCCGGCATATTTTCAATTTTCACCGAATCGGGATTATAAAAAACACATTTAATTCCCAAATTATAAGCCCCTAAAATATCAGCTTCATAATTATCACCTATCATCACGCTATTTTCAATGCTCGCTCCTGCTGATTGCAATGCTATTTTAAAAATATCGGGATGCGGTTTTTGAACCCCGGCATCTTCTGAATTGGTAAGGGTTTTAAAAAAATGGTTAATGCCTGACGTTTGCATTTTTACTGCTTGTGTTTCTTTAAACCCATTGGTAATAATGTGTTGATGAAAGTGTAAATGAAAGTGTTTTAACGCTTCTAAAGCACCCGGCATTAAATGGCCTTTCGTAGGGCAAATTTCTACAAACTCCGTTTCAAAAATTTGATAAACACCTTCAGGTTCCATGCCTAATTCAGAAAATGTATCTTTAAACCGTCGTTGCCTTAAAATTGCTTTATCAATAATTCCCTTGCTGTAATTTTCCCAAGCCAAATTGTTATGTTTGCAATAGGTTTTATGAAAAATATCAGGACCGTGCTCTGTCTTTTCATGAAGACTATACTTTTCATACAATTCAAAAATAGTAAGTCTTGCATTGGCTGAATAGTCCCAAATGGTATGGTCCAAATCCCAAAAAATATGAGTTACCTCTCTAAATAGTTCCAACGAAATGAGTTTGTTTTTTATACCTGTGGTAAACGAGCCGCCTGAACATGCATCCAATCAAAATTGCGTATTCGGCCTAAGCTTACCCAACCTTCCTCTTCCCAGTATTTCCACCAATAGTCATATTCAGGTTTGGCAAAGGTAGCTTTATCCCTTCCCCAATGAAGTTGGTTTCGGTCAGAATCAAAATCAATGGCAATGCCCCAACTGTGTGCGCTGCGGCGGGTTCCACCCCGTATAGGTCGTATGTTATGGCATCCGCCCCAAAGGTCAAGCCCCAATTACTGTATTTGAGGCAATCCGTAATGGGCCAAAACTTTTGTCAAAACTCGAATAATACTATCTGCCACCTTTTTGTTACATGTAAATTTTGTAATGGCTTTCCGTTTATCCCATGATAATTTCATCGGGTATGGCAAAGTAATAGGGGTCAATTTTGTATAATCACCAACTATGCCATAAAAAGCATCTAAAGTTGCTGTTGTTTCTAATGGCCAATTATTAGGATTTTGAGCGATTATTTCTCCGGGCCTCCAACTTGGGTTGGTTGGCGATGGCTCAAAAAGGGCTTTAAGTTTTTCATATGCTTTTTCGGTATTGGCTCCCCACTGTCCATCAAAACCTTTAGGGTCTAAATGGTTATCATAGCAAAGTAACTGGATATATCCTATAAGCTTTTGCTCCACATCCCAGTTCTTTTTGGCTGGAGGTATTCGCGTTTCTTTTGCTAAGGCATTTTGCGAGTTTTTTCCAAAGTCCCCATCATCCGTTCCTGCATACCAACCTCTTTTTTTTAGGTCGCGTTGCACAAATTTAATAATTTCTGGTTTTAGCATGGTTTTAATTAATTAGTCTACAATAGTAAATAAATATCCTTTAAAAATCCTTTTATGAATTGTGTAAAACAGTTAGCAAAACCAACGGTTTAATTTTAAGACTAAAATCATAAGTTTGAAAATTAAATGAAAAAGCTAAAAAAAGGACTTGTTGGGTTGCTGGTAATATTAAATTTTTATAGTGCAGCACAAGTTGGTTTTGGAGTAAAAGGTGGGTTTCAGCAATCGGTACCCTTGGTAATGCGCGATTCATTTTCAGGAAAACCGGCGCTAAACGCCGGTATTAATATCTATATACCTTTTAAAAGTAATCTGAATTTTACGGCAGGATTAGGTTACAGAGAAGTAGCTTTAAGTCACAAAACAGAATCATCTAACTTGCTTTGGAAAACTTTAGGATTAAATCTTGGGGCTGAATGGTTGAATCCAAAATTTAAAAACACATCGCTGTATACCGGCATTAATGCCAATTATATTTTGGCTATGGGCAAAACGGGTTTATCAGGCAGCACAAGCTCAGGCAGCAGTTACACGAGTATCGATGTAAACCAAAAACTCGTCCCATCCATTGAATTGGGTGCCATTTTTAAACCAAGACCTTTTATTAATTTTACAGTTACAACCATTCATACTATACCGCAATCCATAAGCCTAGGCAAACCAACCTTGCCAGGAACCTTAAGTTTTGGAATTGAATACAGAATAACAACCCATGATATTAAAAACTGGAATACGGATACCACCCCATTACCCGAAAAGCAATTTTCACAAAACCTAAAAGCCGGAACTCTTTATTTTATTGAAGAAGGCACAGATAGTTCTCAGCAACTGTTTAAAAAAATGATAGCTGAGTATTATTCCTTCAGCAAGGTTGATTTCATAAAAGCCGCTGATTTAAAAGCCTCTTTAGAAACTTTTTCAAACTCACCAAACACCAATCACATTTTTATAGTAAAAACAGGTGCCATTGTGTATGATATTAACCGTGCAAGCACACAAGGACTAATTGTATACGATTACAAAATGCAAAACCCGATGCCCGATAGTCCATTTTTTGTAAGAAACTTATCCGGTGATAGTTTTTTTGAAGACCCGATAGTGGTGAGAAAAATGATACGAACATTGAATAAAAGATTGCTAAAATTGTAGGATATCAAAGTTGTAATATAAAGCCACAATTTAAGCTTAAAAATTTAAATGAATAAACCCGTTTCCCCAAAAGGCATCTGGAAAGTTATAACCGCATCATCCGTTGGAACGCTTATCGAATGGTATGATTTTTACATTTTTGGAAGCCTTGCCACCATTATTTCCAAACAATTTTTTCCGCAGGAACAAGGTGCAGCAGCACTTCTATCAACCCTTGCCATATTTGCAGCAGGGTTCATTATTCGCCCGTTTGGGGCTTTAGTTTTTGGAAGATTGGGCGATATAATCGGGCGCAAATACACGTTTTTGCTCACCTTGGTTTTAATGGGAGCTTCTACATTTTTAATAGGATTAATCCCTACTTATACCACCATAGGAATTGCAGCACCCATTTTGGTTTTAATTTTACGATTAATACAAGGTTTGGCCCTGGGAGGCGAATATGGCGGAGCCGCCACTTATGTTGCTGAACATGCTCCGGAAGGAAGACGTGGATTTTTTACCAGTTGGATTCAAACCACGGCCACATTGGGTTTATTCCTTTCGTTGGGAGTAATTTTATTTACCCGCAATGCCATGGGTGTCGAAAATTTTAATAGCTGGGGTTGGCGAATTCCATTTTTGGTTTCGGCATTATTGGTGTTGGTTTCCATTATTATTCGTTTAAAAATGAAGGAATCACCTTTGTTTACTGAACTTAAAAAAGAAGGAAAAACATCCACCAATCCATTAAAAGAAAGTTTTACAAAACGCGATAATTTAAAAATGGTATTGCTGGCTTTGTTTGGGGCGGTAATGGGGCAAGGAGTTATTTGGTACACCGGTCAGTTTTATGCTCAATCGTTTATTGAAAATACATGCAAAGTAGATTTTGAACAATCGCGAACCATTATTCTTTGGGCCATACTTTTTGCTACACCATTTTTTATAGTTTTCGGCTCATTAAGCGATAAATTTGGGAGAAAATGGATTATGCTGGGTGGAATGTTTTTGGGAATAGTTTGTTACCGGCCCATTTATCAAAAGTTTTTAGACATTACGAATACATCAAAAAAAGAAATTATTAAGGAAAAAACGTCGGTTTCACGAACCATAACCCGAATACAAGGGACCTACGATTTTGTGGTAAAAAGTGATACCTTAAATTTTTATAAAGACGACGCTACCTGCAAATATTCACAAATAGATACGTGGTATGCAGCGGGCAAATTTTCTATTAAACCCATTGTCAAGGTTGAAAAACGGGTGGGAAATCCTCACTATTGGCTGATGGTGTTCTTAGTTTTTATTCAAATATTTTTTGTCACGATGGTTTATGGGCCAATTGCCGCTTTTTTAGTAGAGCTATTCCCTACCCGAATTCGGTATACTTCTATGAGTTTGCCCTACCATATTGGCAACGGGGTGTTTGGCGGACTAGTTCCGTTTATAGGATTATTAATTATTGAATACACCAAAACCCAGGACAATCCTATTGGCGACCCATTGGCCGGATTGTTGTATCCTATAGGTGTGGCATCGGTTTGTTTTGTAATTGGTTCTTTGTTTTTAAGTAATAAATCAAATACGCTTTTATGGCCAACATTGAAAAAATGGATGGGAATTATTTTAATGATTTTAGGGCCTTTGGCTATTTGTACTCTAATTTACTTTGCATACAAACGCCTGTCTTTATCAACTTCCACAGTCAATGATATTTTGCAATGGTGCATTATCATTGGCATTTTTACACCCATTGCATTTGGGTTGTTTATTTTTGGGAAGTATGCGTTTAGGGGATTTTATAATGGGAAGACAGTTGACACAGATAGTTAAGATTTAAGCTAATTATCATTTTTGTTCATAAAAAATCAGCATTATAAGCGTTCCTATACTTCATTTATATTTGCTTCTTAATAATCCATGAACTACCAAATACAATCCTTCGCTGAATACGAAGAAATTTATAAATACAGCATTGAAAATCCTGAAGCATTTTGGGCTGAGGTAGCCGGACATTTTCAATGGCAAAAGCCTTGGGACACCGTTTTGAATTGGAATTTTAAAGACCCTAACATAAAATGGTTTGAGGGAGGAAAGTTAAACATTACCGAAAATTGCCTCGACCGCCATTTAGAAAGCTTGGGAAACAAAACCGCCCTGATTTGGGAACCCAATGACCCTAATGAACCCTCACGAAACCTGACTTACAAACAACTTCACACTGAGGTTTGCCGCTTTGCGAATGTGCTAAAAAACAATGGAGCTAAAAAAGGCGACCGCATTTGCATTTATATGCCCATGGTTCTTGAATTGGCGATTGCCGTGTTGGCTTGTGCCAGAATTGGTGCTATCCATTCCGTAGTTTTTGGTGGCTTTAGCGCTCAAAGTATTTCCGACAGAATACAGGATGCCCAATGCAATATGGTTATTACATCCGATGGAGCTTTTCGCGGAGCCAAACAAATTCCTTTAAAACCCATTATTGATGAGGCTTTAAAAACCTGTCCTTCAGTAGATAAAGTTATCGTATTAGCCCGAACCAAAAGTGCAGTGAATATGACCGCCGACCGCGATGTTTGGTGGCACAATGAAATTGCCAAGGTAAATTCAAATTGCCCTGCGGAAATTACGGATGCCGAAGATTTACTTTTTATACTGTACACTAGCGGCAGCACCGGCAAACCAAAAGGTGTGGTGCATACTTGCGGTGGTTACATGGTGTATGCAGGTTACACGTTTTCCAATGTTTTTCAATACCAGCCGGATGAAATTTTCTTTTGCACGGCCGATATTGGCTGGGTTACGGGACATAGCTATATCATTTACGGGCCATTGGCAAATGGCGCTACTTCGCTCATGTTTGAGGGAGTTCCCAACTTTCCTGATGCCGGACGGCTTTGGGATATTGTTGGCAAACATCAGGTGAATATTTTATATACAGCTCCTACAGCCATTCGTTCACTGATGCAGGCAGGACATCATTATGTAGAAAATAAAAATTTGAGTTCCCTTACCAAATTAGGTTCGGTGGGTGAACCCATAAATGAAGAAGCCTGGCATTGGTATCAGGATAATATTGGCCATAAAGATTGTCCGATTGCCGATACGTGGTGGCAAACCGAAACCGGTGGAATTATGATTAGCCCGATTGCCGGGATAACACCTACCAAACCTTGCTATGCCATGTTGCCTTTGCCGGGAATTCAACCCGTTTTGGTGGATGAAAAAGGGGAAGAAATTTTGGGCAATGATGTCAGCGGAAATCTTTGTATAAAATTCCCTTGGCCCGGTATTTTAAGAACCACCTATGGCGACCATGAGCGCTGCCGAACCAATTATTTTGCGGCATATCCCAATCTTTACTTTACTGGCGATGGCTGCCTGCGTGATGCTGACGGACACTATCGCATAACAGGCCGTGTGGATGATGTGCTCAATGTTTCGGGGCATAGAATAGGAACTGCCGAGGTTGAAAATGCTATTGACATGCACCATGGTTTGGTAGAAACTGCCGTGGTAGGTTATCCTCATGATATTAAAGGACAAGGAATTTATGCCTACGCTATTTGCCTGGAACCTCCGGAGGATGAAAATAAATTAAGAGCTGAAATTTTAGCCATTGTTACCAAAGAAATTGGGGCATTTGCCAAGCCTGATAAAATACAATTTGTAAACGGGCTACCTAAAACCCGTTCCGGAAAAATTATGCGAAGAATACTTCGTAAAATAGCCGAAGGAGAGTTTGAAAATATTGGGGATGTAACCACGTTACTTGATCCGGCCGTGGTTGAGGAGATTAAGGCGGGAAGGTTGGACCGCTGATTAATTTGATTCAAATGATTACTATGAATTTGAAGAAAAGATATCATATAAATCCACAAATCAGTTTAATCTGCGGTTAAGACAATTTACCTACAAAAAACCTTTTGGCTAATAGCTTTTAAGGTATCTCCATTTTCTTTTATGGCCCAGGTAACGAATTGGATGTATTTGGAATTATGCGGAGAAGGAAAACTGACCCCAAGGTAATCTTGTTCCTGATGGACAAAATAATTAAGAAAATTTTTCTCATCTTTCGGCCAAATATAATGTGAACCATAAATATTAAATTCCATTGATTGTAGTAATGCTTTATTCAGATTTTGAGTATCTTCATTTATCGCCAAGCCAAAAAGGAATTTTTTTAATATGTTTCTTTCACGTGGTTCAGCCGGCTCACATGCCATTAAAGAATAATTTTTACAATAATTTGGTTTTTTAAGCGAAGAAAAATAGTTTGAAGTAAATTCTATTTTTAACAGAATAGTATCCTCTACTATTGTATCATTATCCAAATATACATTCATCGAATCTGGTTTAAATATCTGGTTCTCAATTTTTGAGTAAGTTCTGAATTTTGGATAATCTTTTAAAGATTGAGAGCATGGATCACATGCCGTAAATATAACAGGCACTAAAAAAACAATAAACCCTAATAAAGCAATTCGTTTCATAGCTTTTAATTTTTTATCAAAAGTACAAAAAATAAAATGTTAAAGGCTTTAGCTAACCTTTGGAAAAGTTTTAAACTTTTCCAAAGATGATGAAAAGGATTACCTACAAAACACTTTTGGACCAACTGCTTTTAAAGTATCACCCTTTTCTTTTATAAGTTGAGATAAAAAAGTCATATTTTTCAAGAAATGAGGTGTAGGCAAATAAAAAATAAGGTTATCTAAAACGGCACCTGAACGTAAGTCACTCCAAAGACGCCAATTATCTGCTGGTAAGTTATAAAATTTGGGGAAATTGGGTCTATCTGCAGTTTTTAGAATAGCCCTGGAGGAAATACTATCAAGATGAATTAATTGGCCATTTGATTTGAGTATAAAAGCGCCTGAATTTATTTTATTGGCAGGTAAAGCCATATCGCCACAAGATGCCATAGTCGAGTAGGGATTATACCTCTCTTTAATTTCCGTTTTCCCATAACTCGATGTAGTAAATTTCACCATGAATCTAATCGTATCATCACTTACAGTATCATTTTCAATGTACTTTATGGTGTCCTCTCTCAAAATAGAATTTTCAATTTTGGAACAAGTATATAAATACAATTTCCCAACATAACCGCCGCAATATTCATCCTTATTGCAAGCAGTAAATAATACCGGCAAACCAATGAGAAGAAACCCTAATAAAGCAATGCGTTTCATTGTTGTTAATTTTTATCAAATGTAATAAAAATAAAGCATTTGAGGTTTCAGTTAACCTTTGGAAAAGTTTTGAACTTTTCAAGAGATAAAAGAAATTCTATTTCAACACTATTTCCTTACTTACAGTCTTTAAAGTATCGCCATTCTCTTTAATCGCCATCATAATTATTTGGATGGGTTTTGAGTTATGGGGGTTTAATAATTTAGCCAATAAAATATTGTTGCTGCTTGAAACATTCCTGAGAATGATATCCCTATCCTTTTGCCAATTGAAAATTTGCTCATAAATTTTTACTATCAACGAGGAGGAAATGGCGGTATCAAGGTTAGAAAAACTCCCAATACCGCAAATAAGTTTTTTTATAGGATTTGTAGGTCTTGGATCTAATGGTTCACAAGCCATCGCAGAATACTCGCTTTGTCTGTAATAAAGATTTTCGGTTGCAAACTTTTGTTTTAAATTGATTCTAAAATATACCGAATCTGTTTCAATTGTATCGTTTGTAATTTCAGGAGCATAATCGAAAACGTCTAAAACCTGGATGTTCATTTTATCATAAGTCCATTGACCAACTTTTTTATTTTGATCACATTTATTAATGCATGAGACCACCAAAATAGGCACAACAAACACTATAAATCCTAATAAAGCAATCCGTTTCATGGTTGTTATTTTTTATCAAATGTAATAAAAATAAAAACGTCCGAGGCTTTAAAAAACCTCGGACGTTTAAAAAACAATCTTTTTAAAAATTACTTCAAAATATCTCTAGCTATAACTACCCTTTGCACTTCTGAAGTTCCTTCATAAATCTGGGTAATTTTAGCATCACGCATCAAGCGTTCTACATGGTATTCTTTTACATAACCATATCCACCGTGTATTTGTATCGCTTCCACTGTGGTTCTCATGGCTACTTCACTGGCAAATAATTTAGCCATACTACTGGCACGGTCATAGTCTGCATGTTGGTCTTTAAGCCAAGCTGCTTTAAGGCAAAGCAAACGGGCAGCTTCTATTTCGGTAGCCATATCAGCTAATTTAAATTGTATAGCTTGATGGTTCTTAATTTCTGTACCAAAGGCTTTGCGTTCTTTACTGTATTTAAGAGCCAATTCATAGGCTCCGCTGGCTATTCCCAGTGCTTGCGCAGCTATACCGATACGGCCACCACTTAGGGTTTTCATGGCAAACTTAAATCCAAACCCTTCTTCCCCTATTCGGTTTGCTTTGGGCACTTTCACATCCTGAAACATCAATGAATGGGTATCGCTTCCACGTATTCCAAGTTTATCTTCTTTTTTTCCTACCACAAAACCTGGCATATCCTTCGTTACAATAAGGGCGTTAATTCCTTTATGCTTCAATTCCGAATGGGTTTGAGCCATTACAATAAATGTATCGGCACTGTTACCATTGGTTATCCAGTTTTTGGTTCCGTTTAATAAATAATAATCCCCTTTGTCTTCAGCAGTCGTGCGCTGTGATGTAGCGTCAGAACCGGCTTCCGGTTCTGATAAACAAAACCCTCCGTGAATGATTCCCTGAGCCAAAGGCTTTAAAAATTTTTGTTTTTGCTCCTCGTTTCCAAAAGTTTCTAGTCCCCAGCACACCAAGGAATTGTTAACCGACAATACAACCGAGGCCGAAGCATCTATTTTGGATATTTCTTCCATTGCCAAAACATAGGAAACAGTATCCATTCCACCGCCACCATACTCCGGCGAAACCATCATTCCTAAAAATCCCAATTCACCAAGTTTACGAATTTGGGCTGTTGGAAATTTCTGTTCATTGTCACGTTCTATTACTCCGGGTAATAATTCAGTTTGGGCAAACTCTCGTGCAGCCTGCTGAATCATTAGGTGTTCTTCGGTTAGTTCAAATTGCATACCTCTATTTTTTTGTTGCGCAAAAATAATTAATTGAATGTGGAATTGCAGTGTATCTAAAATTTTTAAAGGTTTAATTTTAAGAATATAAGAATATCAAAATATCAGGTCCAAGGGTTATTATTTATTTTCTTAAAACCTCTAATTTAGCAGTTTCAAATTTACTTTAAATGAGCAAAGAAACTGTGCTGATAATAGGCTCTTGCGGGCAGGTAGGTACCGAACTTACAGAGAACCTTCGCAATTTATATGGATCTGCAAATGTTATCGCTTCTGATATCAGACAACCTGAAACTGCTTTTTGGCAAGAAGGACCGTTTGAAATAATGGATGTGTTGGATACGGCCAAAATAGCTGAAGTGCTTAAAAAATATAAACCCACTCAAATTTATCATTTGGCAGCCTTACTATCAGCCACTGCCGAAAAAAATCCAAAATTAGGATGGCGCTTAAATATGGACGGTTTGTTTTATGTATTTGATGCCGCTTTAGAATATAACGTGAAACGTGTGTTTTGGCCAAGTTCCATAGCTGTTTTTGGACCAAATACCCCTAAATTAAACACGCCACAACACTGTGTGATGGACCCAAACACGGTATATGGTATTACCAAACAAACCGGCGAAAGGTATTGTGAATACTACCAAGAACGCTATGGACTGGATGTGAGAAGTATTCGTTATCCCGGTCTTATAGGCTACAAAGCCGATGCCGGTGGCGGAACAACCGATTATGCTGTAGAAATATTTCATGAAGCTTTGAAAACAGGAACGTACGAGTGCTTTTTAAAAGAAGACACCAGTTTGCCAATGCTATACATGCCTGATGCCATTAAAGCTACATTAGATATAACTCATGCCGCAGCCGAAGATGTTAAAATTCGTTCATCCTACAATATTTCGGGCTTTAGTTTTACTCCTGCTATCCTGGCCGAAAAAATAAAAAAGCATATCCCAAATTTTGATATAACATATAAACCTGACCATCGTCAAGCCATTGCAGATAGTTGGCCTCAAAGCATAGAGGATAGTTTTGCAAGAAATGACTGGAGCTGGAAAAATGAATTTGATTTGGATGCCATGGTTGCCGATATGATTAAAAATTTAGCACCGAGGTACAAACCTCAAGGCATTTAATTTTTGGTCTTAATTTTGCAAACCAAAAGCTTTAATAAAATCATCTATGAAACATCTTAAAATATTAGCTCTCCTTTTTACAGCCTTTTTTCTGTTTTCATGCGGCAACACCGGAAAAATATTATCTACTGCCAATGAAGTTTATAAAACCTTAAATGTTGGTATTACTCAGGATGAAGCGGCCAACGGATTAAAGGAAGCTTTAAAAAACGGCACCGGAGTGGGTACCGATTTTTTATCAAAAACGGATGGTTTTCTTAAAAATGCCACTTATAAAATTTTATTTCCGCCTGAGGCTCAAAAGGTAGAACAAACGCTAAGAAGTGTTGGTTTGGGAAACATGTGCGATAAAGCAATTGAAAGTATTAACAGAGGCGCTGAAATGGCGGTAGCTGAAGCAAAACCTGTATTTGTTAATGCTATTGGCGCAATGACAATTAGCGATGCCATAAACATTGTAACTGGCGGAAATGGTGCCGGAACATCCTACTTAAAAAGAACTACAAGTGACCAATTAAAAGTTAAATTCAGCCCAATAATTCAGCAATCGCTTGATAAAGTAGGTGCCACCAGATATTGGACAGATGCTATAACTGCTTACAATAAAATTCCAACGGTTCAAAAAATAAATCCTGACTTAAATGCTTATTTAACCAACAAGGCAATGGAAGCACTTTTTAACCAAATAGAACTGGAAGAAAATAAGATTCGACAAGACCCTTTAAAGCGTACTTCTGAATTACTGAAAAAGGTATTTAACCATGCCGATACGCAAAAATCGAAGTAACCTTTTTAATTAATTCATCTTAAAGTCATTATTGAAGCAACCATGAGTAGAAGAGGCGCGTCTTAATAGCTGTAAAGTTAAATATAAACTTTATATTCGTCCCCTAACGCTTTGAAAAGAATACTTAACCTTTTATTATTCTTCGTGTTGGCTGTTCCTTTTGCCAAGGCTCAGCCCAAAGCAGGGTTTAGTGCCACGCCCAATAAAGGGTGTTCTCCAGCCACAATTAAATATTCCAACCAAAGTACAGGAACCGGGTTATCCTATTATTGGGATTTGGGAAATGGCAATACCAGTACCATTAAAGATCCACAAGCTATTTATTACTCACCGGGGCTTTACTCCATTAAACTTATTGTTACTGATAATACAGGGAAAAAAGATAGCATAACAAGAAGTAAATATGTAGAAGTATTTAAAAATCCAGTTGCTGACTTTGATGCCAAGACCACTAAAGGCTGCACCCCTTTTGACCCCGGACTAACCGACAAAAGTACCCGCGGCAGCGGAATGATTACACAATGGACTTGGGATTACGGAAACGGAAAAGTAGTTACCGGATCACCCCCGGCATATGCCTATACAACGGAAGGAGTTTATACCATAACTTTATTAATAAAGGATGCTAACGGTTGCCAAAGTGATGCCATAAAAAAACAATATATCACTTCTAATTCGGCACCGCAAGTTATTTTTAGCGCTGATAAAACAACCGGTTGTACACAACCACTTTCGGTTAACTTCACGAATAAATCCACTGGTTTAAAAACCGGAGACCAGTTTGAATGGGATTTTGGGGATGGTACAAAATCTACTACAAAAAGTCCTTCAAAAACCTATACAGATACGGGGAGTTTTAGTGTTACATTAACCGTAAAATCTGCTAATGGATGCAATACTACGAGCCAGTTAAACAATTATATAACTATCTCAAAACCCAAACCTTCCTTTAACCACCAGCCATCTACCATATGTGAAAACAGTATTGTAACATTTTATAATACTTCCAAACCAGTCGGTTTTAATTATGTATGCAGTTGGGATTTTGGTGATGGAAATAAAGGTTCAGGAAACAAGGCTACCAATAAATATAAGACTAACGGTAAATACACGGTTCAACTTACTGTTAGTTTGCCCGATGGATCGTGCAAAGAAACGATAACTGTTCCCAATTCAGTAAATGTGTTAGCCAAACCCATAGCCAAGTTTTCCATTAGCGATACTTTGCTTTGTAAACCCGGATTGCTCGATACATTAATTGATAAATCCGTTGGTGGCAACATGCGTTATTGGTATTTAAACGATAGTTTAATTTCAACCAGCGTAGGTGTAATTATAAAAATAAAAAAGAAGGCCAGCAATAAAATAATGTTGGTATCCGGTAATGGAGTTTGTTATGACACATTAAAAAATGATAAAGCTATATACACCGATACGATTAAACCTAATATCAGTGTAACCCCTAAAAGAGGATGCAAGCCTTTAGATGTAACATTTACAGACTTAACTCAATCTCGTATTCCAATAACTTCGCGATTTTGGGATTTGGGCGATGGAAGCTATCAAAACCAGCAGACATTTAATTATACCTACACAATTTCAGGGGTATATTTTGTTTCTTTGGTTATTACAACAGAGCCGGGCTGCACATTCACTGTTTTTGATACCATAAGAGTTGGAGATAAACCTAAGCCATTTTTTACATTTCCTAAAACATCCCTTTGCAATAATGAATATCTTGAAATATTAACTGCAGTAAATAAAAACTCTGTAAAAGTTGATGAATGGAAGTGGTTTCTGGATTCTAGTCTGTTAGATTCAGGTCAAAAATTGAAGCACAAAATACGAATAAAACCAAAAACCTACGATATTTCGCTTGTTACCGGAAATAACGGTTGCTATGATACATTTACTATTAAACAAATATTGAGAATACTGCCACCACTTGTTAATTACATGGTAAAATTCGATTCGTGCAGTGGATATCCTTACACGTATATCAATACCTCCGATAGTGCTGACGAAATTAAATGGGTTTTTAATAATAATTCGGTAGTAAAAAATAGGGACACAATCGTGGTACAAAAAAGTGGTGACCCTTGGCCGGTAAGAATTTGGGGTACCAATTATAAATCGGGTTGCGTTGACTCATTAAACATTAATACCCAATTTATTTCAAGAGGCATTGGATTTTCTCTTTCTGGAAATTTATGTTCTCCTGCTAACTTAACATTCTCTAATTCTTCCTATAATTATACATTTTACAGTTGGAAATGGGGTGATGGCACAAAAAAAGATGACTATAGCTCTACCCTAAGTAAAATATATACCGTTCCGGGAAAATATACCGTTTGGCTAATTGCAAGGGAGAGTAATGGCGGATGCAAAGATTCCATAAGTAAAAATTTAACCATTACCGGGCCAAAAGTTAGTATGGAAGTTACACCCAAAACAGGTTGCGGCCCATTAACCTTAACGCTCATAAGTAAAACTTCAGACACCTCACTAAAAAATAAGTTTTGGAAAATAAGTGGGTTGGATTCATTCCCGGTTACTGCAGACACCATGTATTATACTCTTAAAAAACCGGGGCCATTATCAAAAGGGCGTTACGCCGTAAACCTTACCATGAATGATCCAAATGGTTGCACCGGTTTGGGTTCAGATACGGTTCAAGTATTTGGCTTAAATTACCATCTACAGATTTTAACTCTTGCCACATGCTCTTACCCAAAACTTACCATACGACCTATCATCCATGAAACAAATTTTGATGAGAAAAAGCTTAATTATTTTTGGGATATAGGCGATGGCAGAAAATTCACTGGTTCACCCATTGATTTTTGGTACAAAGCACCGGGTATTTATAAATTAAATATTAAGGTAATTGATGAAAACAATTGTGTAACCGAAAGAGACACCCTAATTGAAAACAATAAAAAATCAATAACGGCTGATTTATTAGCTGATAAACTAGAAGCCAACTGCCCCCCGTTACGAGTTAACTTTGTTTCTAAATCTCAAAGCAAATTTGGAAAAATAGAAAAATATTATTGGGATTTTGGAGATGGCTCCACCTCTACTCTTGCTAGTCCTTCTCATGTTTACATTGTAGCTGGTAAATTTTCAGTAACCTTAACGGTAATTGATGAATTGGGCTGCCAAGATAAAATAACCTTTAAAGATTTAGTATTAATAGATGGGCCGGTTGGGAAGTACAAATTTGATAGAAAATCTGGTTGTACTCCTTTATTTGTAAACTTTGATGCCACAGTTTCCAATACCTCCAAACTGGAATGGGATATGGGTGATGGTGAAATTATTTCAGATACTGTAAAGGCAGGTCATAGTTACACCCGGGTGGGAAAATATATTCCATTATTGGTGCTTGCGGATAGTTTTGGATGCAAATATACCTTGCCACCTATTGATACGATTGAAGTTTACCCTATTCCTTTACCCCAGTTTAAGTTTACAACGCCTTGTATAAAGCAGCCTATTTACTTTACGAACACAACCAATCCATTAAAAGGTAGCATAAAACGATGTGAATGGAACTTTGGTGACGGTGATACCTCTATGCGATTTGAGCCTAGTCATATTTTTAAAACGAAAGGGGTTTATACCGTTAAACTTAAAGTTTGGAACAGTGATAGCTGCGAGGCTCAAATATCACATCAAGTGGTTATAAAAAATACGGCTGCAGATTTTAAACCCGGCAAAACTTTTTATTGTGCAGGGCAAACTCCTTCATTAATCAACACATCGCAATCGGATACTACCTTCAGAAAATACCATTGGTTTTTGAACGACGCATTAATTTCGAAACAAACAAATCCTGCGTTACCACCAATGTCATCAGGTTTATATAAAATCACTTTGGCCATTGAAGATAATTTTGGATGTACAGATACATTAAATAATAACAGCGGCTTGCTTATAAGCGATACTCTTCCACCAATTGCACCTTTTATCTATCGGGTTTCTGTTGAAAATGACAACAGTGTAATTTTAGATTTTTCAAGCTATCGAAGTTTTGATTTTAAAGAATACTCCATTTATAAATCAAACAATTCAAAAATATTTACCCTTACCAATATTAATGATACTTCCAGAATTATTAACTCACTAAATACCCTTAGTAATGTGTATTGTTATAAAGTTACAGCTACAAATCTTTGTGGTTCTGAATCGGATGTTACTAAAGCTTTAGAACATTGCACGGTAGAAACCAAAGCAACAGGTGCTCTTAAGCGGGTAGATTTGGCATGGAATGCCTATAAAGGCTGGCAGGTAAACAAGTATGAAATATTTAGGGAAGACATTGGCGAAAAAGGGAAATACGATTATTTGGCTACAGTTGGTGGAAACCAATTAAACTATACCGATACAAATGTGTATTGTAAAATTGAACATTTTTATAAAATTAAAGCCTTTGAAAATGGGGGATACAACCAAATATCATGGAGCGATACCACAGCAGCCAAACCGCTGTTTGCCAATTCTGTTCCACCTAATAGCACCATAAGAGCTACGGTAGATTTTGATAAAGAAATAACCATAGAATGGACAGGAAGCGGGTCGCCACGTATACCAATTCAGGAGTATGTGCTTGAAAAATCAGAAGACGGCATTTATTACAAATGGTATAAGAGTTTTGCTCCCGATGAATTTTCATTTACTGATAAAAAAGTATTGGTGGATGATAAATCCTATTTCTACCGAACTTATGCTATTGATACCTGTGAACTTATAAGCCCGATTACAAATTTTGCTAAAACTATTTTACTTCATGCCGATACCACAGTTACCGAAAGACCTTTTGTAACCTGGAGCAGCTACCAGGGCTGGAATGAAGGAGTAAATGAATACGAAGTTCAACGTAAAAATGCTGATGGTAGTTTTGTTACAGTGGGTTTTACCTCAGCCTATGATTCACTTTTAGTAGACAATGTGACCGACCTTAATGGTTACCCTTACTACTGCTATAGAGTAATTGGTTATAAAAATATGATCAATGGTAAAAAGCAAATTTTCAGTATTTCAAATGAAGATTGTGCGCCTGTAAGGTCACGAATTTTTGCAGCTAATGCCTTTACCATAAACGGTGATAACCTGAATGAAACCTTTGACATAAAAGGGCTTTACATTCGTGATTATAACATAAAAATATTTAACCGTTGGGGTGATAAAGTATTTGAAAGCAGTGATATGAATGTGGACTGGGACGGTTACTACAATGGCAAACTTAGCCAAATGGATGCTTATATCTGGATAATAAAAGCCATTGGTGTAGATGATGTAAGCTGGCCTATGACTGGTACAGTTACTATTATTAGATAATATCTAGGTAAACTGCTTTTCAGCCAATACAATACTTTCAGGTTTCCCCACATCCAAAAATTTACAATTGCCTTGGTCAAAACCTTTTATAATATGGGTTTTTGATAACTCTAGATAGACGTCTACCATCGAAAATTTGCCGGTTTGAGTGATATGCTTAAAAATTTCAGGAGAAATAATATGTAACCCGCTAAAAGCTTTTCGGGTAAGATGAGAATTAGGACGAGTAATAATTTTTTGGTTGGTTTTTATATTTTCCCAGCCACATAAAGTGTTATTTTCATCAAACAAAAAGTAACGGGAAGTATCACGGTTGCTTACTGCTAATGTTACCAGAGCTTTGTTCGAAAGGTGGTATTCCAAAAGTTTTTTAAAATCTAAATCTGTTAAAATATCTACGTTAAGCAAAATAAAAGGTTCGTCCGAATCTTGAAAAAACCAGGCTGCTTTTTTTAAACCTCCGCCGGTTTCAAGTACTTCATTGGTTTCATCGCTTATGGTTATTTTAGTTCCCCAGCCATTATTATTACTAATAGTTTCTAAAATTTGGGAAGCAAAATGATGAACATTTACTACGATTTCAGTAATTCCAAACGATTTTAAATACTCAACATTTCGTTGCAATAAGGATTTGCCATTAACTTTAACCAAAGCTTTTGGATGGTAATCAGTAAATGGTTTAAGCCGAGTGCCAAGTCCGGCTGCTAAGATCATTGCTTTCATTTGTCTAATTTTTTTTTGAACCACATAGCAACATAGTTACATAGGTGTCACATAGTTTTATAACTCAAATTTTTACATAACTCTGTGCGAAACCCTTCAAAATCCTCGCTTTTCCTTAATTCCTTGTTCAATATGATTAATCTCAATGTTCACATTGAATTTATTCCTTAGATGACGAGCCAAAGCATCAGCGGCATATACACTGCGATGCTGTCCGCCGGTGCAACCAAAATTTATCATTAAAGATGAAAATCCTCGTTTCAAATAATCAGAAACAGAAATATCAACCAAATTATAAATGTTATTCATAAACCCGGGCATCTCTGTTTTTTGCTCCAAAAAATCTTTAACAGGTTTATCTCGGCCCGTTTGAATCTTAAATTCTTCCAACCTTCCGGGATTTAAAATGCCACGGCAATCAAATACAAAACCACCGCCATTATCTGATTCATCCCTTGGATAACCAGTTTTTTTATAAGAAAAGCTATTTATTTTTATAACTAATGGCGTTTGGGCATTAGCTTTGATATTGGTAAACCTGCTAACCATTTCATCACTTACAATTATGGTTAAAAGTCTTTCAAATTCAGGAACAGAAATCCCAACCATTTTATGATTTAAAAAATTATGAAGGTTTTGAAGTGCCAATGGAATACTATCCAAAAAATGGGCTTTGCGTTCAAAAATCCCTCTGAACCCATAGGCACCCAAAACTTGCAAAAGCCGTATTAAAACATAGCCATTGTATTGACTCACGAATCGGTTTCTATCAATTGGAGTCGGAAGTATTTCATCAACACAATCCATGTAATAATCCAGCAAACCATCTTTCCATTCATCGCTCAGTTCAGCTTTTGCTTGCCATAGAAATGAAGCCACATCATACTGCAAAGCGCCTTTCATACCACCTTGATAATCGATAAAAAACACTTTATCATTTTGCACCATCACATTTCGACTTTGAAAATCTCGGTACATGAAAAACTTGTAATCTACCCGCGAAAGATAATTGCTCAAAGCGTCAAAGTCTTCAATCAACTTTTCCTTGTCATAAGGTATTTTTAAAGTATCTAAAAAATAGTATTTGAAGTAAAGTAAATCTGAAAGAATGGCCTGTTTTCCAAATTCTTTAGAGGTGATACATTGATCATAATTCAACCCTCTATCACCGCTAATTTGCAGTATTGCCAAGTTTTTTAAGGATTGCTTTAATAAATCATAAACCTCTTCGGTTTTACCTTTTTCTTCAATCACATTTAGTAATGAAACATGTCCAAAATCCGATTGCAGATAAATAGTTTTGTCGTTATTTATTGCAAAAATTTCAGGAACCGGAAAATTTAAAGCTTTGAAATGTTTTGAAAAATAACAAAAAGTTTCGTTCTCCTTTTGGTTTGAGTTTACAGTAGCTATTACTGATTTTGTCTCACCTTCAATTCGAAAATACTGCCTATCACTGCCACTTTGCGGCAAACGCGAAATAGTTAAGGGTTTTTTATTAAAGCAGGAAACATAGAGTTTAGATATTTCATCGGTTATTTCCTGCATAGGGGATTTATAGATAAACTTAGCGGAGACTGAGAGATTCGAACTCTCGATACAGTTACCCATATACAAACTTTCCAGGCTTGCTCCTTAAACCACTCGGACAAGTCTCCATGTAAAAATTAAGAGTGCAAAAATACACTATATCCCAAATACTTTTTTTGAATTGTTTGTTGTAATTTCAGCTATTTCAGAGACCGAAACTTCAAATATTTTAGCCAATTTTTCAGCTATTAAGGGAATATAACTTGTCTCATTTCGCTTTCCACGATGAGGAGTTGGCGGAAGATAAGGTGCATCCGTTTCTAAAACTAATTTCTCTTTACCAACCTCTTTTAACACTTCTGGTAATGTTGAATTCTTATAAGTAACCACACCACCTATTCCTAAATAAAAACCCATTGTTATCAATTCTTTTGCTTCTTCAGCATCACCCGAAAAGCAATGAAAAATTCCACGCAATTCTGAAAGCTTTTCTTCTTTAATAATAGTAATAAGTTCTTTGGTAGCGACCCTTGAATGAATTGAAACAGGTAAATCAAATTTAATAGCCCATTTTGCTTGCTCAATAAAAGCTTCTCTTTGAATTCCTAAGGTTGTTTTATCCCAATACAAATCCATTCCTATTTCCCCAACTGCATAATATTTGGCAGAAACCAATTCATCATAAATTACACCCAACTGGTCTTTATAATCCTCCTTAACGCTGCAAGGGTGCAAACCCATCATTGGATAATAATATTCTTTATAAGCACCGCAAACTGCGTTTAATGACGTAATAGAATCCACATCTACATTTGGAACAAAAACACGGGAAACTTTATTCTCCAAAGTTCGTGCAAAACAAACTTGATATTCATTTATAAACTCCTCAGAATAAACATGCGCATGGGTATCAGTAAAAATCATATTACCAGATAATCCTTTGTTTTGTTAAAAAAGAAGAAATTCCTTTCCTGCAATCCTCTGTTTCTCGTGTCTTGGCATTCATTTCACAGGCATACTCAATGGCTTCATCCAATGATAAACTATCTATTGAATTATACATTTGCTTAATCATTGAAATAGAATTACCGCTCGATTTCTCAATCAAATTCATCACCCAATTATGGGCATAATCCTTAATTTTATCTGCATCAACTATTTCAGTTATTAAACCGTATTCAAGAGCCTTTTCTGAACTGAATATTTCGCCCGTAAATAGCATTTTTTTACTTGCGGCTTCACCAATTTTCTTTCGCAAAAAAACCAATACAATAGCCGGTATAAAGCCAATTTTTACTTCTGTATATCCAAATGTTGAATCAGGAGTACCAAAGCAAAAATCACATACAACTGCCAAACCACAACCTCCGGCCAATGCTGCTCCATTTACAATTGACAGTGTTGGTTTTGGAAATGCATAGATTAGTTTAAACAATTCAGCCAAACTTTGGCTATCAGCCAAATTTTCTTCATAGGTAAAATTTTGAAGGTTTTGCAAATAAGCCAAATCTGCTCCTGCACAAAACACATCTCCCGAAGATTCCAAAATTAAAGCTCTAATATCAGCATTCCTTTCAAAGCTCTTTATTGACACTTTTAGTTCCTCAACAAACTCTGCATTTAATGCATTTCGCTTTTCAAGCCGATTTAAGATAATATATCCAATGCGGTCGCGTATATCTGTTTTTACAAATTTCATATGAATATTACATTTATTTTTAAAATCAAGGCCATAATGCCCATTTTATTATTAAGGATAATGAGAATTTTATTCTTTTGGGCATTTCATAATAAAAAAAGCCTCCCCTGTTTCCAAGGGAGGCTTCAAATTTACAATGTTATTCTTACTTGTTGATAGTTACTTTCTGAGTAGAAGTTAATCCACCGTTAGTTACTTTCACTAGGTAAACACCGTTAGCTACATTTAAGTCTACTGAATAAGTAGATTTCAATGAGTTGGTTTCAATAGTTTTAACCACTTCACCTAATAGGTTGTAAACACCTATCGCTATATCCGATTTTGGATCTTCAATAGTTACAGTAAAGTTTCCTTTGTTTGGATTAGGATAAACCTTAACGCCGCTTAGCTTAGTTAATTTATCTACTCCACTTGAAATTTGAACCAATTTACATGTTTCAGAGAAACACTTATCAGCATTTATTACTGCTAAACATGCTTGGTATTTTCCTGAACCAAAATCAAGGTAGTTGTATACAGTATTAGCTGATGTTGAGTTTCCTCCATCACCAAATCTCCACTGATAAAGTGTATTACCCGCTTGGTTTGATTTAAAAGTAACCTGACGGCCACTTGTAGTATAGGTAAAGTCCGATACAGGTTTTTTGTTTACAGAAATTTGCTTGCTAATTGAGTCAGAACATCCTCCTGGAACGATAGCCACTAGGGTTACGTTAAAGGTTTGTGATGAAGTACCAATAGTATAACGGTGACGTGGAGATTGTAATTTAGATGTAGTTGCATCACCAAATTTCCAGTTGTATTGTAAGTTACCTTGTGATACAATCGATTTATTGGTAAATACCGCATCATCATCTTCACAAATATCCCCACTATTAAAATCAGCTTTTGATTGAAGTTTTACGTTAACTTCTTTGGTTTTTGTAGAGGCACAACCGTTATTAGAAACTAGTGTTAATGTCACATTCTTTCTGCCGGTTACACTAAATAATTTAGATGGATTTTCAAGCGTGGTTGATCCTTCTCCTGCAAAATTCCAATTGAATGTTGTCAATGCTCCGGCTGGTTTTGATCCTGTAAATGTAAAGTTTGTATTTGTTAAGTTACAAGCTGCACCCCAAGTAAATTCAGCAATTGGAGCTTGCAATAATGTAAAGGTTTTAGTTGTAGAATCTTTACAACCAAATTCAGATACAGCAACCATCTTTACAGTTTTGGCAGTACCTGTGGCAAATTGATGAATTGGATTAGCAAAGTTAGAAATTCCTTTATCACCAAAATCCCAGGTATATCCCATATTACCCATCTTTATTGTAGAAGCATTGGTAAACTGAACATCTGAGTTATCACAAAGCAAACTAGGAATGTTATATTTAGCTACTGGAACTGCAAATTGGTTTGCATTTTTGCTCAGTTCTGAAGTACAACCACTGGCAGATGCTCTAAGTGTTACCTTATATGCTCCTGCATTAGTGTATGTGTATTTAGGGCTTTTTTGAGTACTCTTATCCAAAGTTGTAGTTGGATCACCAAAATCCCATGCATAAGTAACTGTACCTGCGCTTATAGTCGTGTTATTTGTAAATGAAACAGCTACCTTTTCACAAGCATTCAATACTTTAAAATCAATTTTTGGTATTTCTGTTACCACAACAGTATAAGTCTTAGTTTCTTTGTAGCCATATGGAATTGTTGTAGTTGTCAAATTAACATCATACGAACCAAAAGTAGGGAATTTAAATACTGTTGTATTAATTGTAGAGGTATCAGCTGGATTACCGGTATTGAAATCCCACTTGTAAGACAGTCCACCTGAAGAAACTTTACTCTTATCATTGAAAAGTACTGCATCTCCATCACAAATTGGTGAGTTAAATTCAAAATCAGGAACTGGACGTGGTGCAACAAAAATATGTCTTGTTATAGT
>CAMDGU010000041.1 GCA_945897885.1 Chitinophaga pinensis | reverse complement strand
ATCCAAACGGGTTTGAGTTTTGAACGGTCAATTTTCAAAAAAATTAAAGATATTTTATTTAATACAACTTACGTGCTGGCATTCTCTCATTCTGAGAATGATGTTTTAAAAGCATTGAAAAAAGCAAAACAAAATAAAAGAACAGTTTTGGCTGGATATGCTTCTTCCCTTTATGTCTTTGCACAAATAGCCGAAAAAAACAAGTTGAATGTTGAAATGAAAACTGTTATTTCATGGGGGGATAAAATGTTTGATCATTACAGAAAAAAAATTGAACAAGTATTTAATACGAAGGTTCATGAAACCTATGGCACAACGGAAGGCATGATGATAGGGGCACAAATGGATTTAAGCTTTATGTACCAACTCTCATCACATGTATTTTTAGAAATTTTAGATGATGATGGGAATGAAGTTCCGGATGGCGCATTTGGCAATGTAGTTGTGACTAATCTGAATGGTTTTGGGATGCCATTAATACGATATAAAATTGGGGATTTGGCTATAAAACTGGATCAAAAAAAATATCCTCCGAAGTGTAAACTTAATTTCCCAATTCTGGAAAAGGTGATTGGGAGAGATACGGATTTGGTAAAGACAAAGCTTGGGAAGACCCTCACTGTTCACTCCTTTACGGGAATCATTGAACATTATCCTGAAATTATACAGTTTTGTGTAATTCAGGAAAAACTTGAAGGTGTTAAAATTAAATTTATAAAAGGAATGAATTTCTCATATTTTGTGCTCACACAAATTGAATCGAAAGTTCACCAACATCTTGGAGAGGCTGATTTCAAAATTGAATTCGAAGAAGTTGACTATATTGCGCCAACAAAATCAGGAAAACCACAAATTATTGTTTCGAATCTTAAATGAAAATATTAATTATAGCAGGGGCAAGACCAAACTTTATGAAAATTGCTCCTATTATCCATTCACTTAATTTAGCAAAAATAAAATGCCCTAATATTATTTATCGACTGGTGCATACCGGTCAGCATTTTGATGAAAAGATGAGTCGGTCCTTTTTTAGGGAACTTGAAATACCTGAACCGGATATTAATCTGGAATGCGGCGGTGGATCACAAGCTGAACAAACTGCTGCCATTATGATTAAATTTGAAAAGGAATTGATTGAAAATCCAACTGACTTAGTTTTGGTAGTTGGGGATGTAACTTCAACGATGGCATGCGCACTTGTGGCTCGTAAATTAAATATAAAAGTAGCCCATGTTGAAGCAGGAATCCGCTCTGGGGATTGGAGCATGCCCGAAGAAATAAACCGGGTGGTAACAGATAGCATAAGCAACTATTTTTTTACAACTACCATTCAGGCTTCAGAAAATTTAATAGCTTTAGGTTTTAATGTTTCCAATATTTATTTCGTAGGAAACACCATGATTGATACATTATTAAAGCAAATGAACAGGTTTAAAAAACCTGAGTTGTATGATGTTCATGGCTTAAAGTCAAGTAAATATTTTGTGCTAACGCTTCACAGACCAGGAAATGTAGATGATGAAAATACTCTCGCAATCCTATTATATGAGATAATTGAAAATGCAAACAAACTACCTGTTGTTTTTCCTGTACATCCTCGCACCAGAAAGAATTTATCAGCATTAACACTCTCATTTCCTAATTTAATTTTAACAGAACCATTAAGTTATCTCGAATTTAATTATCTCGTTAAAAACGCTAAAGCGGTCATTACTGATTCGGGTGGGATAACAGAAGAAACTACGGTGATGGGGGTCCCATGCATAACTCTAAGGAATTCGACCGAAAGACCAGAAACTTGCATTGTAGGAACCAATGAATTGATTGGTACAAACCCAAGAGCCTTAAAACCCGCACTTGAAAAGTTGTTCAGGGGGGAATGGAAAAAAGGAGGCATACCTGACTTATGGGATGGCAAAACCTCAGATCGTATTGTCAATCACTTACTTGAAATTTTAAAAACTTGAAAATAGTTTATTTTTATCAATATTTTTCCACTCCGAAAGGATCTTGGGGAACTCGTGTGTATGAATTTGCAAAAGATTGGGTAAAGAAAGGACACGAGGTAACCATTATTACAAGTATTTATTCAAAATCGGATTTAAAGGCGAGAAAATTAATTGAAGACCAATATTTTGATGGAATCCATGTAAAAGTATTAAATATTTATATTGACAATAAGCAAATCAAATTGAGAAGAATTTGGTCATTTATAAAATATTTTACTTTATCCTCTTGGTACGCATTGACTGTTGAGGCTGATATCGTTATAGCGTCATCAGGACCAATCACCGTTGGTATTCCGGGACTTGTTGCAAAAATTATAAGGAGAAGAAAATTGATTTTTGAAACTAGAGATTTATGGCCTGATGGTGCAATTGAACTAGGTATTATATCCAATTCTATTGTAAAAAAAATTGCCTATTGGTTTGAATTAATTTGTTATAAAAATGCTTCACATATTGTTTGTCTTTCGCCAGGTATGGTAAAAAACATTGAGAAACGATTTGGCTACAAAAAACTTACGTCTATTTCTAATAGCGTAGATATGAAAATGTTCAGCAAAAACATTGAAAGTTTGCCTCCAATTTTTTACAAAGATAAAAAAATAGCAATTTATACAGGAAATATAGGGCTTGTGAATAACTCATTTTTATTGCTGCGTGCAGCTATTAAATTAAAGGAATTAAATAACAACGAAATTGTTATTGTTTTAATAGGTGATGGTCAGAAGAAAGATGAATTATTGGAAATTAAATTGAAAATGCAATTAAACAATTTTATTATTTTAGATTTAATGACAAAAATGGACTTGGTTAAATTTATCAAACATTCTATGGTTTCAATTGTACCATTAAAAGATACTGCAATATTAGATACTTCTTCTCCTAATAAATTGTTCGAAGCTCTGGCAGCAGGTATTCCAGTCATACAAAACACAAAGGGATGGATAAAAGATTTATTAGAAGATAATATGTGTGGTATTACTGTTAACGCGGATAATGAATCAGAATTAGTACAAGCCCTGATAAAACTATCTAAAAATGATAATTTAGTAAAATTGATGGGGGAAAATGGAAGAAAATTGGCTGAAAAGGAATTTACATCAAATTTTTTAGCAGATAAAATGTTAAAAGTAATTGAAAATGTACACTCATCTAAGTGATTTTAATCTAACTTAGATCAGAATAAAACAATCATAAAAGTAATAATCATAATGAAAATACTTATTACTGGGGCAAATGGTTTTTTAGGAAAAAAAATCAAGAATAGCCTCAATAAAAATAACATTCCGGTTTTAACGCTGGGAAAATCTTCAACGAACGATATTCAATGTGATTTGGCCTTTGAAATACCCAATCTCCCGGCAATTAATATGGTAATACACGCTGCAGGTAAAGCCCACACAGTGCCTAAAACAGAAAATGAAAAACGAAATTTTTATGAAGTAAATGTCAAGGGAACCCAAAATATTTTAAGTGCCTTAGGCAATCTCACTCAACTTAAAAAATTCGTATTTATAAGCAGTGTAGCCGTTTATGGCTTATCTGAAGGGAAAGAAATTGACGAACATGCGCCTTTAAATGCTGCTGACCCATATGGAGCAAGCAAAATTGAAGCTGAAAGATTGATAACTGAATGGTGTAAACCGAGAGGAATTGACTATTATATCCTTCGTTTACCATTAATTGTGGGCGATAACCCTCCAGGAAATTTAGGCTCCATGATTAAGGCCATTCAGCGTGGATACTATTTTTCTATTGGTAGTGCAAAAGTCAAAAAATCAATGGTTCTTGCAAATGACGTTGCTAAATTAATACCAGATTTAAATAACAAATCCGGTATTTATAACCTTACCGATGGGTATCACCCCACTTTTGATGAATTGGAGCGAGCAATTTCAAATGCTTGTAATAAAGGAACGTCCTTTAAAATACCCCTGACTTTTGCACATATTTTGGCTAAAATCGGTGATAAGATTGGAAACAAAAGTCCAATAAACACTGACAGGCTAAAAAAAATCCAGTCTGAACTTACCTTTTCAGATAAAAAAGCCAGATTAGAATTGGGTTGGAATCCTGAGCCTGTATTAAATTTTTATAAATAATAATTTCTCGTTTGGATCTTTTAAAGCTCTTTCGGCGTTCAACCAATTCAAAGTCATTTATTCCGGAGATAGATGGCTTGCGTTTTTTTTCCATTATAACGGTGATGATCTATCACATGAACACTTCTTATATGAAACAAATCGGGATGGGGTGGCAGCAATGGAAGGAAATTACGGGAGTAGATGGCCCTTTAGAAATAGGTTGGTGGGTGATTCGTCTGGATATGGGAGTTAAAGTATTTTTTGCTATCAGTGGTTTTATACTTGCTCTCCCTTTTTTAAAACACTTTCTTCAAAACGAGAAAAAAGTAAAACTTGGCGATTATTTTTACAGGCGCTTAACCCGGCTTGAGCCCCCTTTTATTATTACTTTACTTTTATTTCTGTTTGTGCACAAATTTATCCTGCATGGCGAATTGAAAGAATTGCTTCCCCATTTTTTGAGTGGTCTTTTGTATTCCCATGTTTTTATATATGGGGTAGGCAATCCGATAAATCCCGTTACTTGGAGTCTTGAAACCGAAGCTCAATTTTATATTTTATTGCCTTTGATCCTGATTGGTTTATTTAAATTACGGCACATTATTCTAAGAATTATTTTTATCGCAACCCTCGTTGGGCTATCAGTATATTTAAAAAGTTATTTCTATTTTAATCAAACAGGTCATTTATCAAGCTCAATACTGGCCTACCTAAGTAATTTTTCCTTGGGTGTTTTTTTTGCGTGGTTTTACCTCGTTTATGGAAATACCTTTTTAAGTAAGAAAACTGTATTTTTTGATGTGATAGGTTTGTTAGCAATGCTTTGTATGTTTGTTTTTTATAAACCTCAAGCAGTTTGGTACAATAATATTTTGTTCAATATTTCAATTCTTGGATTGTTTTTCTCTGTTTTTAAAGGCAAACTATCAAACTGGTTTTATACACGACCGGTCATCTATATCATTGGAGGAATGTGTTATAGTCTATACCTTTTGCACTACGCTTTTTTTTATTTGATTGTAAAATTTACAGGGGGAATAAAAACCAATTTAGGTTTCCTGACTGATTTTAGTTTGCAAATAATCCTCTTGCTTCCAGCTATCCTGATTGTTGGTTCCGTCTTTTACCTTACCATCGAAAAACCTTGCATGGACAAGAACTGGCCCGTAAATGTAAAAAACTTTTTAAGAACGAGTTTTCTTAAGCCGAAATAAATTAAATAAAACTTGACACTACAAAGCCAATAATTTTTAACATCATACTTAATAACACGCATTTTAATTAGTACAATTCATCGAGGCTGAATTCTATTAATATTTAATTCCCTAAAATCTAAACCCTAAACTCTAAACTCTAAACCCTAAACGCTAAACTCTAAACCCTAAACGCTAAGCCTTAGACCCAAATAAACAACTTACCAGGAACACATTCCTTAAAAGTTGCTACTTTTTAGGCATACAGTCCGCAAAAGATATATTTTCATCCCTTAACCTCAACCTTAACCTCAACCTCAACCTCAACCTCAACCTCAACCTTAACCTTAACCTCAACCTCAACCTCAACCTTAACCTCAACCTTAACCTCAACCTTAAGCTCAACCTCAACCTTAACCTCAACCTCAACCTCCCTTGCTCTCCCTAAACATACCCAACTTTATTAACCAACATATTACTCTAAGAAATGAAAGTTTCTTTAAACAGGATTTAGTATCCAATCACCAAAAAATGTCGCAAGCCATTAATGGAAAAAATGTAATGGTAATAGGCGGTGCTGGAACTATAGGCAGCAGTTACATCAAAGCCATGCTGGCTTTTAAACCTGCTAAATTATTTGTAATAGATACCAATGAAAACGGATTGACCGAGCTGGTGCGAGATGTAAGAAGCTCCAAAGGTTTGAATATTCCCGAATCGTTTGTAACCTATCCCGTAAACTTTGGCGACCCTGTTTTTGAAAAACTGTTTTTGAATGAAGGCCCCTGGCATATTGTGGCCAATTTTGCCGCCCATAAGCATGTTCGCAGTGAAAAGGATGCATATTCCATTGAAGCCATGCTGGATAATAATGTATTCAAAGCTGAGAAATTACTAGCGCTTTTGGCACAAAATAAACCCGAACATTTTTTTTGCGTAAGCACAGATAAAGCTGCCAATCCCGTAAACATAATGGGAGCTTCCAAAAAACTGATGGAGAATTTGATTATATCGTATTCGGATACTTTCAAAATTAATACAGCCCGTTTTGCCAATGTGGCTTTCTCCAATGGAAGTTTGTTAGCCGGGTATATTGAAAGGGTTATGAAAAACCAACCCCTCTCCTGCCCTTCTGATATACGTCGCTTTTTTGTATCTCCTGAAGAATCGGGGCAAATTTGTTTATTATCAACCATTTTAGGGCAATCCGGCCAGATTTTTTTTCCAAAATTTGATTTTGATAAAGACCAAACGTATTTCAAGGAAATTACCCTTCGGTTTATTGAAGCTATGGGTTTAAAACCTGCTATATGCGAAACAGAAGACGATGCCATTAAAAAAAGTCAAAAATTGGATGGCAAAACATATCCCGTTTATTTCTTTGAGTCAAATACCTCGGGCGAAAAACCTTATGAAGAATTTTATACCGAGAATGAAAATCCGGATTTAAAGTCCTTTGAAAGTTTGGGAATAATAACTCCTGAAAAGAAAAATTTAAACGAAACCTTAAATTCCATCAAAGCTTTAAAGGAAGTATTTGAAAAAGGAAACCTCAACAAATCAACAATAGTTGCAGAAATAAAAAAACTGTTACCCGGATTTAGTCATATTGAAACGGGAAAAGGACTGGACCAAAGGATGTAAATAATAAGTTTAAAGTTTAGAAAAAGTTTAGGGTTTAGTGTTAACAATAATAAAACTAAACCCTAAACCATTAAACCTTAAACCACAAATACTGTAATTTATTCTATCTTTGAAATAGAAATATGAAAGCCGAAGAACCTAATTACTCCTATGAAAAATATACTTATGCCGATTATCTTAAATGGCGATTGGATGAGCAGGTAGAACTCATTAAGGGCAAAATTTTTAGAATGAGCCCGGCACCTAAAAGGATTCATCAAAAAGTGTCAATCGATATAGCAAGCAAATTATACAATTTTTTAAAGGGAAAGCCTTGTCAGGTATATGATGCTCCATTTGATGTTCGTTTGCCGGTAAAGTCAAAAAAAAACGAAGATATAATTACGGTGGTTAAGCCTGATATTAGCGTTATTTGCGACCCCACCAAATTAGATGATGCCGGATGCATTGGAGCTCCGGATATTGTTATTGAAATACTTTCAAAAGGCAATAACAAAAAAGAGCTTCAAAATAAATATGAGGTTTATGAAGAATCAGGGGTTAAAGAATACTGGGTAATTCATCCTGAGGAACAAACCGTTCTTATTTATACTTTAGTAAATAATCAGTATCAGCCTTCACGTTTATTTACCGGGGGAGACGAAATTAAAACGCCTATTTTGCCGGGCTTTATTTTAATTCTTGATGATGTGTTTGAGGAAGAATTGTAATGTATAAACCAATTAAGCGTCTTTTTGATATTATTTTCTCTTTACTTGCCATTGCAATTCTATCACCCATACTTATTCCCATTGTTATTTTATTAAAACTTACGGGTGAAGGTTATATTTTTTATTTTCAAAAGCGAATTGGCTACAAATGCAATTATTTTGATATTTGGAAATTTGCAACCATGCTAAAAGACAGTCCCAATATTGGGACAGGAACAATTACCCTAAGAAAAGACCCGCGAATTACACCAATGGGTGGGTTTTTAAGAATGACTAAAATTAATGAACTGCCTCAACTTTTTAACGTACTTAAGGGTGATATGAGTTTTATAGGCCCAAGGCCATTGGTTGATAAAAACTTTATTGCCACGCCAAAAGAAATAAAGGACAAAATTTATTTAAACAAACCCGGCATTACAGGTATCGGCTCGGTTGTTTTTAGAGATGAGGAAAAATTGTATTCACAAACAATAATGCCTCCTGAACAATATTATCAGGAAGTAATTGGCCCCTATAAATGTGAACTTGAAATTTGGTATGGAAAAAATATTTCGTTTGCCACCGATTTGAAAATTTTAATTTTGACCGCTTTGGTTATTCTGATGCCAAACAATACTCTTTACAGAAGTTGGTTCAAAGATTTACCCAAGGCCAAAGGATTTTAATTAGATTTGCCCTAAGTATCGAATGGAATTAAGCTATAAAATATTTTTCATTATTCCTCTGCAAATAATTGCCATGCTGGCCTATTTTCCTATTGCACGCAAACTGAAATTATATGATGTTCCAAACAAACGTAGTTCACATAAAAACATAACATTTAGAGGAGGGGGAGTCCTTATCCCTATTTCAATCATTTTTTATGTAGTATTTTATGGGTTTCATCATGGATTTAGTATTCACTATCTTTTGCTTGGGGTCATGTTGGTTTCTATAGTAAGTTTTTATGATGATTTTAAAGGGTCTAATCCATTTTTCAGATTAATAATCCACTTTGTATCTGTTGGGTTAATAATGATGGACATTAATGACGATTATAAATTTTCGCCATTCATAATTATTATCATTGCTATTATTGCGGTGGCCGCTGTAAATGCTTTTAATTTTATGGATGGTATTAATGCAATTACTGGATTATATGTATTGGTATTCTTTGAAACTGTTCTATGTTTTCACTATAAAATAGAAAAGATCTTTGAACCTAATTTTATTGTAGTATTAATAATAGCTGTACTCATTTTTGGATTTTACAATTTTAGAACCAAGGCCATATTATTTGCGGGAGATGTAGGCAGCGTTTCTTTAGGGTTGATTTGTGTTTTTTATGTTTTATACCTTATAATGCACACCAATAATGTCATCTATTTATCCATGCTGGCAGTATATGGAGTGGAAACAGGACTTACTATTTTTAATCGATTAATAAGGGGCCAAAATATTTTTCAAGCCCATCGCATGCATTTGTTTCAAGACTTGGTGCATGCCACTAAATTACCTCACCTTGCGGTATCTTTTCTGTATGCTTTGGTTCAGGTAATTATTAATATTGGTATGTTTTATTGCATACAAAAAGGATTTGAAGGCTATTTATATCTGTCTTATATTCTCATTTTATTAATTGGCCTCTATATTATTCTTAAATATAAAATTTTTAAACATACTGAAGCATCAAATGAGAAAAATTAAATTTGCTGTTATTGGCATGGGACATATTGGTTTACGTCATTCAAAAATTGCACACGAACATCCGGATTCTGAAACAATAGCCTGCTGCGATATCCTTCCTGCTAGAGAATTAAAACTTCATGAACTAGGGCTTCATCCGCATTTCTATACCGATTATAAAGAAATGATTTTGAATGAACCGGAAGTGGATGTAATAAATATTGCAGCACCCAATGGCCTTCATACCGAAATTGCACTTTTTGCGCTTGAACATGGCAAACATGTGGTGATTGAAAAACCTATGGGTTTATCAAAGGTAGATTGCGAAAAAGTTATTTTTAAATCGCTGCAACAATCACGAAATGTATTTGTGGTTAAGCAAAACAGGTACAGCCCTCCTTCCAAATGGCTTAAGGAAATAGTAGATACTGACATTCTGGGGCAGGTACTTATGGTGCAGGTTAATTGTTATTGGAACCGTGATGAACGCTACTATAAACCCGGTGATTGGAAAGGAACTTTAAAAATGGACGGAGGAACCTTATTTACCCAATTTTCGCACTTTGTAGATATTATGTACTGGATATTTGGCGATATTAAAAATATTCACGCTACGTTTAAAAATGCCACCCACAAAAATTTAACAGAGTTTGAAGATTCAGGAGTTGTAAATTTTGAATTTGTGAATGGTGGAATGGGATGTATTAACTTTTCAACTTCTGTTTGGGATACCAATATGGAAAGCAGTATTACAGCCATTGGTTCCAAAGGAAGCATAAAACTTGGAGGCCAATATCTTAATGAAGTGGAATATTGCCATATCAAAGAGTATACCTTGCCTATTTTGCCCGAAACCAATCCACCTAATGATTATGGCCCTTTTAAAGGCAGTGCTGCCAACCACCATTACGTTATTCAAAATGTAATTGATACATTAAATGGTAAAAGTCAAATTGATACCAATGCACTGGAAGGATTAAAAGTAGTTGATATTATTGAGCGCATCTACGAATTAAGAAATCTTTCTAAATTATAATGATATTTCCGCAACTTGAGAATAGCTTGGTTTTCAAATATTGATTTTCAGGAAGGCAATGGAGCCAACTCAAGGCTTAAGGCATTAGCCAATGGACTTAAAGAGAATGGGAATCAGGTTTTTCTGCTTTTTTTAAGTTCTACCATTTTTAATTCAAACAAGATTAATAAAAAAAGTAAGGGCTTTTTTGATGGTATATACTTTAATTATTTAAGTGGTTCGGTACTTAGAAGCTCCTATTTAATTATTCGGTTTCTATCCTATACCAAAGCAATAATCAGTTCATCTATATTACTTATAAAAAAACGGAATCACTTTGATGTTATCTTAATCTATAGTCCACGATTACTTTTTTTTGGTCATATATACCTTTTAGCCAAACTTTTAAAAATCCCTTTAATTCTTGAAAAAACGGAATTGGATGAAAAGACAAAAACAGTAACTATTTTACAAAAAGTAATTAGCTACTTCGACCGGTTAGACCCCTATATTTTTAAGTACGTTTGCACCCATCTTATTGTAATATCTGATAAATTGGCTTCCCATTACAGTCGATTTCTTCCCAAATCAAAAATTACAAAAGTTCCAATTGTAGTGGACTTAAAACGATTTGAAACGATTGATTTAAATAACTCATCACCTTCATTCACTGTAGGATACCTTGGTTCATTTGGTTCTAAAGACGGTGTTAACGGTATTATTAAAGGATTTAAGGATGCTTCACTGATAATACCAAACCTAAAACTAAAACTAATCGGGTTTAATCCCACTAAAAAAGAAACCAATTTAGAATTAAGAAAAAATCAACTAAACGGGCAGGTTGAAAAATCAGGTCAAATTACCTACGAACAAGTTCCACAATGGTTGAAAAAATGTGATTTATTGGTGATGAATCGTACCAATCATGACTATTCGCATTTTGGTTTTCCTACCAAATTAGGTGAATATTTAGCAACCGGCATACCTACTATCTGCACCCGAGTAGGTGATATTGAAACGTATTTAAACCATAACGAAAATTCCTTTCTTATTGAGCCCGATAATACAAAACAACTTACCGAGGCCATTATTAATCGCTATGAAAATTACGAATCATTTAATTCTATTGGTCAAAAGGGAAGGCAAGTAGCACTATCCGATTTTGATTATAATATATATATACCGGTGCTTCAATCGGTATTTGAAGAAGCTGTAAAGTCTAAAAAATAAACCTCAGGTTTATTCCAGCTCATCTTCCAACTTCCCTATCATTTTTCCTACAATTCCAAATCGTTCCTTACGTTGTAAGGTTGCATCTTTATTGTAATAGTGCCACACGCCTCGTTTTTCACCTCTGCGGTAGCGGCCATATACCTTTAGTTCACCTGTTTCATAAAACTCGCGATATCTGCCATGCAAGTCACCTCGTTTGGTTTCTGCCTCAAATCGTAAATTATCACTATTGCCATAAAAATCTCGGATAACATTGTGCTCAAACTTGGTCATCAAAAAACGTTGCACATCATCCATTGAATCCAGCATAGCTGCTGCATCTTCTTCGGCATCAGCCAAACTATCAATTGCAATAACTCCTGTATCAGGTTTATACTCCAAAAAATTCATCCTCACCTTTGTAAAAAATTTATCATCCCTTTCTGATAACTGAAACCCTAAATCACAGAATGAACGAAAATAAACCTCATTTTTGGCAACGCCTGCTTTTGTGATAGCATCCAGTTTTTTAACAAACAAAGGAAAGGCCCTGTTAGAGGCTATATATGAAAATACAGTTGACTCTTGATTAAACTTATCCAAAAAATCTTTAAACTTTTCATCATTGCTTAAGGTATTTTTTGATTCATAATCTTCTATCAAACTAATAATGGTTCGCGGGTTATTGCTAAAAACCACATAATCCCCAACAATAGTGTAGTAAGGTTTTTCAAGCTTTGAAAAAAGCTTTCCAAAAAACATTTTAAAAACACCCTTTATATCCAAAAACTTAATGGTGTAATCTTTATAATCTACTTTCTTGAATTTTGCCGGCGAACGTTTCTTAACCTGATCAGCAATAAAATCCAAGCGTTCTTTGGCATAGTTAATACTGTTGGCTTTCATCACCACCATGATATCGTCTAAGTGTTCGGTATATTTTGACGGTTCATTTTCTACATAGGCTACTTCATCTCCCACCCAGCTTAGCATATCTCTTTCCAAGTCTATTTTTAAAAATCGCTCTACAGTGTTTTTATTACTTTCAAATTCCCCCCAGGTTTTCTCATCCGTTTGAAGTACATCCACCAAATTTTTATAAAATTCTTCACCGCTTTTAAAACCTAAGGTATGATAAATAGCGGTTCGGGATGGCAATATTTCGTGAGCTTTAATATCTCCCTTGCCCGAAAGCATCAATGCTTTAAGATACGAATCTAACGAATCGCTAATATTGGTGTATCCTTCTAATCCGGCAAACTCGTCTTCCACTTCTACTTTCAGGCCACTGTAATTCATCACCTTGCTTAAATCCTTAATCATAGGATTGGGCTGGTCGGTATAACACGCCATAAAATCATCTAAATAGCTATAATTTATATAAAGCTTGGCCAATCCATCTTCCGGCGTTTCCTGATAAATGTTTAAGAATTTTTCATCTCGGCCCAATCGGGGTTCTTCCACCTCCATTATCGAACTTTCAATTAGTTGATTGGTGTAGGAACACAACAAGTAATTTTGAACAATTGAAAAGTAGAGAGTTTCCTTGGTAGCTCGATTATAAGCACTTAAAATGCTCTTATTTTTAAATTCCTTTGTTTCTACTCGTAATCCAGAAGACTTTAAAATTTGCTCCAATGTTTCTTCAATAAATCCAATTTTAGAACCTTTTTTAAGATTTACCAAAAACAAAAAATCGTAATCCTTGGCCTTTGTTTTATGAGTGGAAATAAGCAAATCCCGGTTTCCAAAAAGACTGAAAAGGGTTGAATTGTCATTTATTAGTGAATCTAAGTAATCGGCATTTTTTCCAATGTCACCAAAGTATTCCTGTTTCTTTAAAAATTTCCAAACATCACTTTTAGATAACCGATTCCAACTTTCAATAGGGGTGCCGGTTTCTACCACATACATCGCATCCTTCGGAATTAGGTAAAATGCACTTACATTTTTATCCGGTGTTAAATAAAACCAATAGTATAAACCTACGGCTATAATTCCTAAAACTGCTACAAACCAAAGTATCCCCTTTTTCATAATTTATTTCACCTGCTAACGAATCTTCAAAACTAAAAAAGGGGGTTGATATTACCCCCTTTTTTTTAAGATTTTTTTAGGCTATTAATCCCTTCGCTCATATTTGCAGCATTCGTGCAAATTATTATAAGCATTATCATCGCCTTTACATTTTTCGGTGTCATATCCTGAGGCACAAATCACCTCATGCACTTGCTGATTGGTATATTTTAGTGAATCATACGTAACACTGATGATTTTGGTCTTTTTATTCCAATCGCCCTTTATACCCTTTGCATCCAAGGCCTTTTCAATCGTTTTTTTGCACATTCCACAATTGCCCCAAACTTTAAACGACTCTGTTTTACTGTTGGAAATACTACTACAAGCTACAAAAGCAATAAGGATTGCTAAACTTAAAATTATTTTTTTCATGATATTTTATTGTTCTTTAAATTTTGGATTATTAATAAATGTTTTGTCTGACAAGGATACTAAAAATTGTAATAAATCTTGCTTATCACCGGCACTTAAATTCAATCCTTTTGCCAACTCCTTCATATTAGGATCTAAGGTTGTAGATTTTTTAACCCCACTATTATAATGTTCAATTACTTCTTCTAAGGTTTTAAAACGACCGTCGTGCATGTAAGGGGCAGAAAATTCTACATTTCGCAACGTTGGCGTTTTAAATTTACCTCTATCCATTGGGTTTTTTGTAACATTTTCTAGGCCTTTATCTATAATTATTGAATCTAATCCATTATTATGAAAATCGCGGTCAGTAAATAAGTAATCACCAACTGTTCCATGACAATGCCAGCAATCTCCGTGTTCGTAAAAAATTTTCATTCCTCTTTCGATAGCATTTTGAGGATTTTTAATCACATCCAATGTTCGTGAAGGAATTAAATAATCAATATCGAAGGTTGAATTAGAGCTAATCATTGTTCGTTCAAATTGAGCAATAGCCTTGGCTACCAATTCCTTAGTTATAACTCTTGTTCCAAATGCCTTTTCAAACAAAGCCGGATATTCAGAATTAGCCATTAATTCAGAAACGGCATTGGGCCATTGCTCATGCATTTCTATTGGATTTTCCACAGGACCAAGAGCTTGTTCTTCCAAAGTTTTTGCCCTTCCATCCCAAAAGAAATCCTTTTCCCATGCTAAATTTATTAAAGGCATACTGTTTCGGTCTCCCATCTTTTTATCAATACCAGTGCTAAACTGCAATCCATTATCCGTAAAGGCAAATGTTGGATTATGACAACTGCCACAATTTTGAGTATTATTACCACTTAATACATCATCATAAAATAATCGCTTACCCAATGAAACTCCTTCCACGGTCATAGGATTATCGGCAGGAATTATGGGAAGACTAAAAAAACTAGGGACCCCAAAAGGATAAGGAGTGGCACCTGCGGGAGTTGGTTCTTGATCAACCTGCTTGCATGAATAAAGAAACAAAGTGGTAGCGGCAACTAAAAATGCGGCTTTAATCAAGGTATTTTTCATTAGTTTATTCAATTTTTAAAACAGTAATCATATCAGCCATGTTGGCGGCCAATTCACCAGCCTCCTTCTTTTCATTCGGAAATGACTGAATATCGTCGTCGGATTTTATGTCAAATGTAGTCGGATTTTTGAAAAATTCAGCAAGATTACAAACCATAAATGCATTTTTTTGTGTCCCTTGAATTGAATAGGATATTGGTGAGGTAACTTTATTTAAAAATTCATCTGTACCAATATGGTATCTGTAGGAAGTTTGTGAAGCGCCATCTTTATAAAAGCCCTCTAATTTTAAAAATAAATACCCGCTGGCCCATGTCCAAAGCATTCCTGTTGTAGCACTTAAATCTCCTTCCTGTGGACCACTATGATTCCGTGTACTATCGATACCAATAAAATAGGAAATAGCTTTATAATCTCCGTTTGGCACCTCCAGCAATGTTAGTTTTTGAGAAGATTCTTCAAAAGCATCAATAAGCTTGTAAACAGGATAGTAAACTTTTGATCCGTCAATTTTTGTAAGCTCCACATTTGAAATATAATAACGAAACGTTGACACGTTAAACTCATTACCTGCTGCATTGGTATAGAATGTAGCGGCATTTTTTGTTAACAGGGTTCCATCAAATGTATTAGAAAACTGAAGCGTTAGAATACCCTTTGTTTTTGGCAATGGATCGGGCTTAGTGTCTTCTTTGTTGCAACTGCTTATACTAAAAAGCATAGCACCTGCCAGGATCGTAAAAATAATTTTAAACTGTTTTTTATGCATAAATCTTTATTAAAAAATATAAAAAAAATCCCTGCAAATTAATGTTTAATCAACTTGCAGGGATCTATCAATTAATTATTTATCGCAGCAGGCTTTTTCTTCCTGGCAGCATGTTGCTTCACAATTTGATGCATCGCATTTGCAATTTCCTTCGGTACAGGTACATTCAACACATGTGCACTCGGTTGCACAGCAGCAACCTGCATTTGACAATTTATTATATGCGAAAACGCTTCCGGCTAATGTTAACATTGTAACAGCCATTATTATTATCTTTTTCATTTTGTTTGTTATTAAAATTTTGAAAATATTTCTCTTAGCACACGGACTAAGTGATTACTAATTAAAATTACCCGTGAATAATTTTTAAGGTTAATTTTTATCAAAGAAATTTGATAAAATAGAATGAAGATATGCTACGGAATTCTATAGTCTGTAGGTACAGTTTTTTATAAAAACCGGTACACTATATTCCTTAAAAGGAAGGCTTGAAATAGCATCTCCCTTTAATAAAGGCTGATTGATTATTAATTCAGGATAGGTTAAAACCTGAATGGCAATAAAAGTAATTGGATTAACCGTTTGAACCTTTGCATTAAAGTGGTTGGAAATAACAGGTTTCACCTGCTCGTTTTTACAACAATTATTGCATTTTGAATCCGATTCACAGCAGCACTTAGTCGACTCTTCAAAACCAAAAGAAACTGTTTCAAACTCTTCGCCGCAAAAATGAATTTGCGCAGCCATACCACTTATGGATAAGAAGTATAAACTGAGTACTAAAAATACTATTCGTTTCATTTTGTAGTTCAAAGATACTATTTTTTCAATTCACAAATAATGTTTTAAAAAAATATCCAAAATGATTTAGAATAAATTTCGTTCAATATGATCAATTAATGAATGAATTACTTTGATGTGAATTTCCTGAGCCCTATCTGCATATTTACTATAAGGTGCCCGTATCTCGGCATCACATTTTCCTGCCATTTTACCACCGTCTTTTCCTGTAAGTCCTACCACTTTGATTCCCTTTGCTCTGGCCACTTCCATTGCTTTTAAAACATTGGCAGAATTACCACTGGTACTAATTCCTAATAAAACATCCCCTTCCCTTCCAACTGCTTCTAGGTATCGGCTAAATACAAACTCATAGCCATAATCATTTCCAACACAAGCCATATGCGAAGCATCACTCATAGCAATAGCTGCTATTGCCGGTCTGTTATCGCGGTACCGTCCGGTTAGTTCTTCGGCAAAATGCATGGCATCGCAAAGACTGCCACCATTACCACAACTTATTATTTTTCCTCCATTTTTAAGACTTTCAACCATTATGTTTCCTGCCTTTTCTATGGTATCAAAATTGGCTTGGTCAGCCAAAAATTTTCCTAAAATTTCGTATGCTTCTGTAAAATGGGATTTTATCATTTGTGAGATATAAGTAAAGAGATTTTGAGATTATTTGCCGAACTTGCCTTTTCCTTCATCCAAAAAGGTTACAAATTTTGAAACATCAGGGTCGTAACCATTATAAACACTTAATATTTTCACGTTAGCATCAATGATGTAATAGTAAGGCTGACCGGCAGTATTAAATTTTGTAACCTGTAATTCAAAATTTTGTTCTCCCAAGGATTTTAATACAGTTCCATCTTTTTTTGTTACCCATTCACTTTCTTTCAATTCGGTTCGTTCATCCACATACAATGAAACAATAATAAAATCTTCTTTTAAACGCTTTAAGATTTCAGGTTTAATCCAAACATATTCTTCCATCCGGCGGCAATTAGCACAGGCATGCCCTGTAAAGTCTAAAAAAATTGGCTTGTTTGCCTTTTTCGCCGCTTCTATGCCTTCGGTAAAATAAAAGTATCCATTTAGTCCGTGTGGTAAATGCAGAATATCAGAAAAACGTGCCGTGTTTTCCTCTTTTTCAGAAACAACGCCACCACCTAATACCACATAATCCTGAGTTCCCATTGGGGGTAAAACACCCGACAAATGACGCAACGGAGCTCCCCATAATCCAGGTATTAAATAAAAGGCAAAGGCAAAGGACATAAAACCAAAAGTAAATCGAGGAACCGATACATGCGTCAATTCACTATCATGAGAAAATCTTAATTTTCCCAAAAAGTAAAGCCCCAGCATAATGGCCAAGCTTATCCAAATAGCAATAAAAACATCTCTGTCCAATATTCGCCAATGGTAAACGACATCGGCCTGTGATAAAAATTTTAAAGCTAAAGCAATTTCAATAATACCTAAAACCACTTTTACCGAATTAAGCCAACCACCAGATTTGGGTAAACTACTCAACCACTGCGGAAAAAAAGCAAATAAGGTAAATGGCATGGCAAACATCATCCCAAAACCTAACATGGCAAATAATGGGCGTATAAACTCACCTTGAGCCGCTAGTATAGCAACCGAACCTACTATGGGAACCGTGCAGCTAAATGAAACTAAAACCAAAGTAAAGGCTATAAAAAATATCCCGACATAACCACCTCGGTCGCCCTGTTGATCCATTTTATTTACAAATGAACTTGGTAATACTATCTCAAACATTCCTAAAAAGGATGCTGCAAAAACTACAAAAATTAAAAAGAAAATAATATTAGGGAGCCAGTGCGTACTGAGCTGATTGGTAAAAGCCTCTCCAAACAATGCAGCCAATGCCAAACCTAAAACAAGCGAAATAACCAAAATACTTAAGCCATAAAACATGGCCATTTTGCGGCCTTTTACTTTATCCTTTTGTTTGGTAAAATAAGCTACTGTCATCGGTATCATTGGAAAAACACATGGCGTAAGTAATGCCAGCAAGCCTCCTCCCATACCCAGTAAAAATAATCCCCAAAGACTTTTATCTTCCAAATTATTATCATCTTTTTGTGGCTCTGTTATATTAGTTGCTGTGTCAGGTTTAACTTCTTCGGGTGCTAATTGAGAAGGAACTACTGTATCTGAAATTGCCTCGGTTGTGGTATTTTCTTTTATTTCGCCGGGAAGAACTTTTAAAGAAGGTATTTTTAAAATATCCTTGTGAGGCAAACACATAGATTCCGTGCAAGTTTGATAGTCTATTAAGGCCTCAAGGTTAAACGTTTCACTTAGAATTTTTATTTTTTGGTGAATCTCCGCTTTGTTTTCAAAATCTTTTACTTCACATTCAAAAATATCGTCTTTGTATTTTCTAAAACCCACTGAAACCGGTTCACCTATTTTTTTAAAGGAAGCATTCTCTGTAAGTTTTAAAGTGTAGGGTGTAGGGTCGCACTGAAAATCATTGGCATACATGTGCTGGTGTTCGGGCACTTTACCTGTCAAAACAAGTTCCACAACATCACCAACTTTGGCTTCCTTTACATTAAACACAACCGACCATTTCACAGGCTTAGGTGTTTTATCATCCACAGCAACCAACTTCTGAGAATTATTTGGCAATTGAGAACATGCCATATTTACCATGGCTACTAAGCCTAGTATTAAAAATTTGAAGCGAATCATAAATCTATTGCAAATAACGCCAAAATCCTTCAATCTATTACTTCCCATTTTCAACTTTTAGCACCCTTGTGCCCTTGGTTTCAAAATACATGTAGTACTGCAAACACATTTCATTCGTGCAGGCTTGATACTCCAGTTTTCCTTTAATTAGAGCCTTTTTGTTACTTATTTTAATGATCTGTTTAATGATGGCAACCTTCTTAAATTTTTTAAGAGTACAACCAAAAATATCATCAAATTCTGCCACATCACCCACCGAAACGGATGAATCAATTACCGTATAATTTTTACCCGGATTTTCAAAAATCACTCTGGCTGCTGATGGACCATAATCACATTCAAACTTGGTAGAATACACCCCTTGATTCTCAGGAATTTTACCAATAAAGTAAAGGGTTACTGTATCATTCTCAGCTACACCCGTTCTCGAAAATTTAATTTCCCAATTGGATGGTTTTAACTCTTGAGCATGGCTTGATAGCACAGGTATCAAATAAAACATAGCCATGATTACTTTTACTTTAAACTTTTCCATTTTAATATACAAATATGGGTATTAAATACGTTGTTATTTAGAACAGTGTGTAAAATTCAAAAGTTTATGACAATTCACCTAACTTACCTTTGCAGTATTGTACGTTGCATGAAAACACCGTTTACTTTTTTATTCCTTCTAATTTCAGCTATCGTTTTTGCACAACCCTCAAAAATGAGTTCTGACCAATACATTGTCAAATATAAAGATATCGCTATAGCTGAAATGTATAGAAGCGGTGTGCCTGCAAGTATTACGTTGGCTCAAGGAATCCTTGAATCGCAAAACGGTAACAGCCGCCTTGCTCGTGAAGCCAACAATCATTTTGGTATAAAATGTAAAAGTACCTGGACCGGCAAAACAATAATAGCTGATGATGATGCTGTAGGAGAATGTTTCAGAGCTTATGAATCGGTGCAGGAAAGTTATAAGGACCATTCTAATTTTTTAAGAGAAAACTGGCGCTACAGCGAGTGTTTTAAACTTGAAAGAACGGATTACAGTTCATGGGCTGACGGACTTAAAAAAGCCGGATATGCTACCAATCCAAAGTACAACACGCTTATTACCGGATTAATTGAACGATACAATTTGCATCAATATGATTTAGCTCCTATGCCGGCGGGTGTGGTTCCTGAATTTGAGGTAAAAAACAATAATATTCCTTTGATTTACGCTCAGGAAGGCGAATCCATTAATGGTATTGCTCAAAAGAATGACATTGATTCAAAACTTATTTATCGGTATAACGATTTGCCTAAAGGCACAGCCATTGAACCGGGAGATATGGTGTATTTAAAACCTAAAAAAAGAAAAGGTTCTGAACCTTACCACATTGTGCAGGAAGGCGAAAACATACACGACCTATCTCAAATTTATGGCATCAAATTAAAACAGCTTTACAAAAAAAATAAAATTGAACCTGGAGAAGAAGTAGCGGTGGGCACCATACTTTACCTACAAAAAAAACGAGACGACAAGCCTGTAACTATTAGTAAGGAAGAATTGGAAAGACAGGAAAAAGAAAAGAAAGATGCCGCTGAAAATGAAAAAAAAATAAAGGAGACTGAAGCTAAAAATGCGCTTGAAAAAGAAGCTGCTGCCGAAGAGAAGATTATCAATTCAGGATATTACACCTTAAAGGCCGGTGATAACCTTTACCGCATTTCAGAAAAATACCATGTTTTTATGGAAGACCTTTTGGAATGGAATGGGATTGTATCTACCGATGGGCTAAAAGTGGGTGATAAAATTTATCTAACAAAAGAAGCTGCAGCAAAAGCCGGATTAGCAAAAAATACTGATCCAAAAAAGGAACGCGAAAAGGCTGAAACCAAAGCCAAAGTGCATACTGTGGTCAAAGGCGAAACCGCATATAGGATTTGTAAAACCTATGGTATTAACACCTCACAATTGATGGACTGGAATGGTTTAAAAAGTGTAGAAAGCATCCGTGAGGGTCAAAAATTAAAAGTTGGGGAATAGGTTCACATTTATCACATATAGGAACGAGACATCTCTTCTATAACAAGATTCCTCCTATCGTCGGAATGACAAGTCAAAGAAAGTGCTAATCACGGTAGTTTGGCATGCCGAGGCACGAGGCATCTCTGCTAATGAATATCAAGATTCCTCCTATCGTCGGAATGACAAGTCAAAGAAAGTGCTAATCATGGTAGTTTGGCATGCCGAGGCACGAGGCATCTCTGCTAATGAATATCAAGATTCCTCCTATCGACGGATTGACAAGTCAAAGAAAGTGCTAATCATGGTAGTTTTTCATGCCGAGGCACGAGACATCTCTGCTAATGAATATCAAGATTCCTCCTATCGACGGAATGACAAAACTTTTTTAAACTTATAACTTATACCTTTCACTTCCCTAGTACAATCCGCTCATCACCCCTTTTATAAGGCATCCAGGTAATAATAAACTGAAACATTTCATCACTGGTTCTCATACTGGCTTTTTTATCCGATACAGTTTTGGGTGGATTGTTGGGGTTATTGGGATTATTTACTGTATTATCAAACACTCCTTCCACTATAATGGTAGTACCTTTGGGCAATTTCACAGGTTTTTGAAAGGTATAAAAATATTGCCAGCGAAAATCCCAGCGGGGAATACTTATTAATTTTATGGTATCACCTTGAAGCGTTAACCCAAAGGCTTTGAACGAAGTTCCCAATAAGTGCATGTGCGGATTGATGGTCAATACCGAAATATCATCGGGTACAACGCCCTTGGTGCGGCAAGTAATAACGCGATTGGGTGGAATGACCAATGGTGGAATAATTTCCGATTGGCCGTTGGTGCCCAGCATAAGTTCAAAGGTAGGGCGAGTTGGTGGTTTGGCAGCATAAAACACATTGATTCTGGATTTATCTATCATCGTTTTATGACTGGGCCCGTAATGAATATCACTGGCTACAAACGCTCCAATTTTACTGAGTTTAAACCCACCTATACCCGAAGGATAAAGAACGGGATATACGCCTGGCAAATAATTTACAGCCGAGTGAATTCGGTCAGGCTCGGTGCCGTCATCGTTTTTGAGTATTAGTTTTAGCACCTGTTCATCAAAATCAGTAGCTTGCCCATCGGCCACTCGTGTTCCGTCAAACACGTTTGCTTTTTTTAAAGACGAATAATTGAGTAAATGCCCGTTCATGTGGTGAACATTGTTTCCTATACCGGGCACAAATTCCACGGCTCTTACAAAGGTATCTTTACCAATACTAAACGGAATTTTAACGGTTAAAAATTTATCTTGCCCGTGGGCTTCCAAATACACACTGTCAAGATACAACGTTAAATCCGGTGTGCCCAAAAGCGACCCGTTGGGGAATTTTGGATCTTTAGGCAAAGCCGCTGCCGGACCTTCCTTGGCTCCGTTTTTTACCCAAAGTTTCAGCATTAATTTTTCTTCTTTGGTCAATATTCGTTCCCCTACAAAATGGCTATAATTAGGGTCAGCCGGCCATGGCGGCATAAATCCCCTTTGAGTTACATTTACGATTGTTTTCTTCTTTCGCCACACCTCTTTGTAGGTAATCAAACTAAAGGGGGCTATGCCATCGCTGCGGTGGCACACCACACAGTTTTTATAAAGTATGGGGGCAATATGTTCAGTAAACGTTAGCTTTTCAGCAGGGATGTTAAGCGTTTCATTTTCCCGCTGCTTGCAGGAAATGAAAGTTAAGACAAAAAAAAGAATTAAAATTTTTTGCATCCGTTGCCGCAAAAATAAGCGTTATTAATAGACCTGACAGGTTTTATACACTCAGTGATTTGAAATATTCTCACTCAATATAACACCC
>CAMDGU010000040.1 GCA_945897885.1 Chitinophaga pinensis | reverse complement strand
AGAATTAGGTTGCTTAGGTTTATTTAATTCCTTTTTTTGCTTGGTAGGTTTAGGTTGTGCCATATTAAAAAGTCAAAAATAACTAATTGAAGGATTAAAACATTTGAATTAAGTATTTTCTATTTTCACTCCTTTAGATTCGTAATATTCCAACACTTTATTAATGTCACTTTTGTATTGAATAGGTACAAAAATTCTAAGTTGATCATTGGTTACACCTCTGCGGGTAAGCCACTGTAGTGAGAATTCGATGAAATGATTTTCTTTGATTTTTAAAGATTTTACATATTCCAGTTTAATATCGTTGTCGTTAATTGTTTTAAATTTTCCATTAATTATTAAAGCATTCGTGGTAATAGTGATGGAATTGTTTTTTTTAAGCCTGAAAATAGCATTTGAAACAAGAACCTTAAGAAGTGAAATAAAAACTCCTACACAAAGCGAAATAAAAAGGCCTGTAATATAATTCACTCCTCTAGATGAATGAAGCACCCAGCTCCCTAAAAGACCTACGAGCAATGATACCCAAATCCCTTCTTTTAGTCTTCTTGCCGTTTCTTCTTTAGCCATTAGTTTCCATTCCTCTTTTGAATAATGCCAAATTGAAATAATATCAGGAGTATAAGTACTTGAGGTAATTATTTCTGTGCCATCATCAGATGAATTTGATAATGGTTGTAGGTTTTGAACATTCCTATGTTGCTGTTTTACACTTTCTTCATAGTCATTAACGGCCGTGTCCTTTTGTTTGGCGTTTCGTATTGCTTGATACCCTCCTACCAACATCAGCGCTCCTCCAGCTATTAACAAAATGGCTAAACTTAATTCAAAACTTTCTTTATTTGGAGCTATTAATAATGGAACACCAATACACAAAATGCAAAATCCAAAAAACATAAAAACAAGGCCAATGACCTTTGAGATACTATTGGATTGCTTTTGATCCATACACTGGCTATAACACTTTGGAAAGAAACGCACCTAAAGGCTGAGCTGCCTTAAAATAATCGCAAAGTATTTCTATCAAATTGTCTTTAAATAAAAAAGTTTCATCTAACGACCCCCTATAATAAAACTGCTTATTAAAAATTAAAGGTTGCTTTTCCGCAGCTTCTCGCAATTCAGGAGCAAGTCTTACCTGCTTTTCGCCCAATATTTCACCGTTGTATTTTTCTTTAAAATCCTTTTCTGTAATTAGGTTTTCAAATTTTTTAAGGTTTGATGCAATTAAATTTCGGATCGCATCCAATTGAGGTTTTTCGGCCATATACACACCACCATATATATTTATTCCATCAGGAGTAGCTTCAAAATAAAAACCCGGATACGTCATGTTTTTTCTTCCTCCAGGAGCAATAGCCGCAGACATTTGCAGCTTGTAAGGCGTTTTGTCTTTACTAAACCTAATGTCCCTGTTAATTCTAAAAATGCAATCCGATGGCTTTATTCCTTCCAAATTTTTATCAATTTTGGCAAGTTGTGTTATCAAATCGGCTACCAAGTTATGAAAAGGAATTTTTACATCTTTTTCATAGCGTTTTCGGTTTTCATTAAACCATTCCGAATTATTATTTGGGGCCAAATCCATAAAAAATTGGCTGTAATTTTTGGTTAAATGTGCCATTGACTTTAAAGTTCTATGCTTTATTTGATGTTAAAAAAATCGTAAATAATCTTATCCTTGTTTCAAATCAGGAGCCCCTTCTTTGTAATTGCGTTCAATATATTCTATTATTTTTCCGGCCACATTTATCCCTGTAGCTCTTTCTATACCTTCCAATCCCGGCGATGAATTTACTTCAATAACCAAAGGACCTCTATCACTCCGCAGCATATCTACACCAGCTACACCCAAGTTCATAGCTTTTGCAGCAGCTAATGCAGCATGCCGTTCCTCCTCTGTTAATTGGACAATGGATGCCGTTCCTCCCTTATGCAAATTGCTTCTAAACTCTCCCTCTTTGCCCTTTCGTTTCATCGCTCCTACTACTTCTCCGTCTACCACAAATGCCCTTATATCTTCGGCCTTGGCTTCCTTTATAAATTCCTGAACAATAATATTTTCATCCAAATCATAAAATGCTTCAATAACAGACTCTGCTGCTTTGGCTGTTTCAGCTAATACCACACCTTTTCCTTGTGTGCTTTCCAATAGCTTTACCACCAATGGTGCTCCACCTACTATTTTTATGAGGTTTTTTATATCCCCCGGGTATTTGGCAAAGGCAGTTTTGGGGATATTTACATCGGAACTTGCTAGTATTTGCAAACTTCTTAGTTTATCACGACTTCGCATCAATCCAACCGATGTAGTAGTAGTAAATATTTTTTTTACCTCAAATTGTCGGATGATATTGGCTCCATAAAAGGTTACCGAAGCTCCAATTCTTGGGATAATGGCATCCAATGGCTCCAATTCATGATCTCCCAAAAATATTTTGGAATTAAAATGCTCTATAGCTACATAGCATTTTGTAAAATTAATAACCCGGGCATTATGACCCCGCTCTATTGCGGCCTCAACCAGACGGCGGGTAGAAACTAAATTCCCATTTCGTGATAATATCCCGATGTTCATTTTATTTTTTACTTTTAAAAGAAAGATTGTGTTGTGCCACATTGACCAAAAATTTTCCCTTCAAAAATTTTTTACCCAGTAAAACAGGGTAGGTCATTTGCTTACGGTTAGTTAATGTAAATGATGAGTTATATACCTTACCAAACACCCGTATTCTTAACTTTATTTGGTATCTGTTTTCGGCTTCACCAAAACTGCTTTTAATGCGTTTTTCTTTAAAGTCTGTTGTTAGTATATCCTTATTATTAAAATTTGGATGCTTTTTATCCAGCAATTTAAAGGACAAATATTCTATTCCATTTTTTTCAATAATTCTTATTCTATCAGCATGTATAGCTGATAAAGCTGCTCCGGTATCAATTTTACAGGGCAGGTTTTCTATTTCTGCATCTATAAAATCAATGCAATCCGTAGTCCCAATTATTTGTAATTTTTGTTTTGCCAAAACTATTCTTAAACTGTTCGCAAACTACAAATTTTAATATTTATCGGAATTATCTTATTATTATTATTCTCAAATATTTTGGTTTAAGCATTTTTCGGATTTTTATAACCAACTATTACAAATTGAAATAGTTTTGAAAACAACTATTAGAAAATTCTAAAGGCCCTATAATTTGTTAGTATAGCTAACAATAAGGTAAACTTAATTTAATACTTATGTTAACTCTTTATCCGTGCTTTGCATATTGGTTAGTATTGTTCAGAACTTTAATTATCTATTGAAGAAAACTTAACCTTTTTTAATTATCTAAAAAATCATTTGACCGCAAAGAATTATTTTCTACCAATAATTGCAGTTCTTTTTTTAGTTGTTGTTTATTTTTTTAATAGTGCCTTACAACCGCTTTATGCTGACGAACCTACCAGAGCATTATGCACTTTAGAAATGATAATAAGCGATAATTGGATACCAACAATTAACGGGGAGACCTATTTAAACAAACCACCATTATACAATTGGATACTTATTCCATTTTTTAAAGTATTCGGGTTTAAGGAGTGGGTGGTAAGGTTACCCGCTATTATTTCTTTTCTTTTGCTAGGTTTACTAGTCTATTATTTTAATTTTAAAATAACCCGGCAATTTCTTCCATCATTTTTCACTTCTATGGCAGTTTTAACCGCAGGTAATATTTTGTTTTATTCTTCCCTTCTCGGGCATATTGATGCCTTATTTTCGGTTATTATTTTTTCAAGCTTTATGCTCGCTTATTTGCTGGCTTCTGATAAAAAATGGGCAATACTTTTTTCAATTACCTACTTATTATGCTTCGTGGGTTTTATGTTAAAGGGTATTCCTGCTATAGTATTTCAAGGTTTTACTCTTTTAACAGCTGCATTTTTTTTTAAAGCTTGGAAACAATTTTTTTCCCTAAAGCATGTTTTAGCATCTTTATGGTTCATTTTACCTACAGCATTATATCTTTATGCTTTTTCGCAGGAATTTCCCATTTTAGATTTCATAAATAATCTATGGGAAGAATCAAGTAAACGAACCGTTATACAAAAATCATTCTGGGAAGGAGTTAAACATATTATAAGTTTCCCATTCCAATTCATAATTGATACTTCACCATGGAGTTTATTACTATTTATTTTTATAGATAAGGATTTAAGGGATGTTGTAAAGAAAAATACTTTCCTCCGATTTTGTTTTTTGTTGTTTCTGACTAATGTATTGGTTTATTGGCTTTCTCCGGATAATAGAGCACGATATGTGCTTATGTTATATCCTCTTTTTTTTACAATTATTTTTGTTGCTCTTTTTCAAATTAAGAAAAATAATTTATCTGATTGGATTAACGGGGCGTTTAAAATTCCGGCATATTTATTTCCATTTATAATTATTTTGGCGGCCTATTATTATCAAAGTTATCTGCAATTTTATACTTTAGAATTACTTTTAGTATTTGCCTTAGCTTTAATATTACTCTTTTTTACGTTTTATAAAAAAAGTGACGGTCTGATGCTTATGATTTTTTTATTGTGCACTATCAGACTCGGAATGGATATTATTATAATTCCCGAACGAATCAAGACTTCGGAATACACAAGAGAAAAAAACGAAGCTCATGAAATAGCTAACATTACAAAAGGCAAATCTTTGTCAATGTATTGTTCAAATTTGCACCATAATTCTACCTTTTATATCACACTTGCAAGGTTTGAACTTCTAAAAATAAAAACTAAACCTTCACAATACCAAAAGGATGAATTTTATTTAATACCTAAAACATTAATTACTGATTCCTTAAACACAACCTATTACTATTCGTTTGTAAGGCGTTTTGGAAACATGCCATTTGCTTTGGTTAAATTTAACAATGAATTTCCAAGATCCCTTAAATAAATGTATAAATACACCATTTCAATTGTTATACCGGTCATGAATGAGGAAGCAAACATGCGACCCTTGCTGGATAAAATAAAAGCTTCTATTATAAATATTGATTTTGAAGTGATTTTTGTTGATGACGGTTCTACTGATAGGACTATCGAAGAAATTAAAAAGTATCAAGGTTTAAATATAAAAGTAATTGAGTTGATGAAAAATTTCGGTCAGAGCAGCGCTATGCAGGCAGGAATCGATTTTTCTGAAGGAGAATATATTGCCACTATAGATGGTGATTTGCAAAATGATCCCGCTGATATACCCGGCATGTTAAATATGTTAAAAGAAAAAAATGTAGATCTAGTTACCGGAGAACGATTGAATCGTCAGGATGGTATGTTTATTAGAAAAATCCCAAGTAAAATTGCAAATTGGATTATCAGGTATACTACCGAAGTAAGAATAAAAGATTATGGCTGTACCTTGAAAGTATTTAAAAGCAGGATTGCAAAAAACTTAAATCTTTATGGTGAATTGCATAGATTCATACCAATATTGGCTCATTTACAGGGTGCCAGAATATTACAGGTTACGGTAAATCATTCACCAAGGGTGGCAGGAAAAAGTAAATATGGGCTAAACAGAACTTTTAAAGTTCTAAGTGATTTGATGTTAATGATATTTATGAAAAAATATCTTATGAAACCTATGCATCTTTTTGGGAGTTTAGGATTTCTGGTATTTGGATTTGGGGCTTTTATTAATTTATATTTTCTGATAAAAAAAATTATAGGTGAAGATATTTGGGGAAGGCCAATGTTAATTCTTGGGGTTATCCTTTTATTGGGAGGAATTCAACTTATCACCATTGGAATAATTGCTGAACTGCAAACCCGCACTTATTATGAAAGTCAGAATAAAAAAATATATAACGTGAGGGAAATTTATTGTGTCTAAACTTCTTTCTAAAATTTCGAATAAGAAAAATCTTAAAATAGTATTCTATGTCTTAAAATTTGTAGCCAGTGGATTTGCATTATGGTATATTTTTGTATTTTTCGGCAAGGAAGAAATATCTGAAAGCATAAAAAATAGTAATCCTTTCTCTGTCTTCTTTGCTCTTATTCTTTATATTTTCTCTCAATATGTTTCAACACTCCGCCTAAATTTAATTGTTAAAAAAGCAGGAATAGAAATTAGCACTTTTGAGAATTTCAAACTTTACTTAATCGGTATGGCCTACAACCTGTTTTTACCCGGTGGCATTGGAGGAGACGGATATAAATTATTAATTTATAAAAATGATTATAATGCGGATGGCAAAAAGGCATTTTTAGCACTCATTTTAGAACGGGCTATAGGAATGGTTGTTATCTTTATCTTAATTGCTGTTATTCTTTCCATATCTACATTTGATATTAGGTACAAACATTTCTTTTGGATTGTAGCACCCATCCTTTATGGTGTATCAATCTTAATATTCAATATTATTTTTAAATACTTTAAAAATTTATTCACTAGAGGTATGATATGGTCAGCTTTAATACAAGTAATTCAAATATTGGCACTGTATGTTCTTGCCTATTCATTCGGTCAAACTAATTGGATAGATTTAGCCTGCATTTTCCTACTTTCCACAATAGCCACAGCGGTACCAGTTTTTTTAGGTGGATTAGGTGCCAGAGAGTTTGTTTTTGGTTTGCTCGCCACTCAGGTTGGAATGGAAAATTCGGTTGCTGTAACTCTAGCTGTTTTATTTTCGTTTGTTACAATACTCTCTTCACTACCTGGCTTGGTTTTAGATTGGTTCAGAAAGAGGTCGAATATTAATCAAATCAAAATTTAATGGTGTGATATGATTTTTTAGAAAGCAAATAAAACAATCAAAAACTTTATCTTATTTTGCATAAAAATTAATAAAAATGCAAAAAGATATCATTTTAGACTCCGACCAAATCCTTGTGGAACAATCCCGCTTTATTACCAAAGTATACGGTTGGATGGCTTTTGCTCTTGGACTTACAGGCTTGGTAGCCTTTTATACCGCTCAAAGCCCCGAATTACTATCCTTAATTTTTTCAAACAGTTATGGATTTTGGATTTTATTTGGATTGCAGATTGGTATCGTCGTTTTTTTATCAGCCCGGATAAATAAAATGTCGGCCAATACTGCCATTGGATCTTTTCTTCTTTATTCTGTTATTACCGGATTTGTGTTTTCGATGTTGTTTTTGGTTTTTACCATGGGTTCTATAGCTTCCACCTTTTTTATCACTGCAGGAACCTTTGCTGTAATGAGCATCATAGGCTATTACACCAAAACCGATTTAACAAGCTTTGGCCGCATAATGATGATGGCTTTGGTAGGTTTAATAATAGCTTCTATCGCTAATTATTTTATGAATAGCTCAACCTTATACTGGATTACTACTTATGCCGGAATACTAATATTTACAGGGCTTATAGCTTACGATACCCAAAAAATAAAGGAAATGAACATTATTGGAAACGAAGGAACCGATGATGATAAAAAAGAAGCCATTATGGGTGCTTTATGCCTTTACCTTGACTTTATAAATTTATTCCTATTGTTACTGCGTCTTTTTGGTAGCAGGAAATAAAATTTTCAAATCATATCCTACTTAATACTATTTTTGCCTCATCTTTTTAAGGGGTGCTTGATGTTATACATCAGGCTGAGATTATACCCAATGAACCTGATACGGATAATGCCGGCGAAGGGATACTTTAAGGTCAGCACTCAGACCTTGCGCTTCTTTAAAAGATAAATTAGAACGCTGATAACGCAGATTTTTTTAGATTTAATTATTATCTGCTTTACCACTTGGTATCTGTGTTCCCATTTTTTTAAAAAACTAATTTTAAAAATTTAAAGAATGCAAAAACTATTAACTCTTTTACTCGTCCTTTTGGGATGGAACGTGTTGGCTCAAACCAATACCACCGTTACAGTTTACAATTTAACCGATTCGTCAAAACTGGCAGGAGCCACTGTTGAGATTGATTTTATATCTCAAAGCTTTAAAAATTTAAAAGCAACTACCGATGCCAATGGCACGTTTTCTTTTAGTTTTTCAGGTTCGGCGGCTTTTCATCTTTTGGTGAGTAAAGATGGATATAAACCTGTTTTTACAACCTTATCCAATGCTCCATTGCAATTTGATATTTATTTAAAACCTTTAGTATATGACGGAGAAGAAGTAACGGTAACTGCAACCCGCTCGGGGTCTTTAAGCACGGCTACGTTTACCCAGGTTTCAAAAAAAGAAATAGCAGCCCGAAACTTTGGACAGGATTTACCTATACTGCTTCAAAACACCCCGTCAACGGTAACCACCAGTGATGCCGGGGCAGGAATTGGATATACAGGAATTCGTATTCGCGGTATTGACCCCACCCGAATAAACGTGACGGTAAATGGGGTGCCGCTAAATGATGCTGAATCTCAAGGCGTTTTTTGGGTAAATATGCCCGATTTTGCCAGCGGAGTTGAAAATATTCAGGTTCAGCGCGGAGTTGGAACCTCTACCAATGGTGCCGCTGCTTTTGGTGCCGGTATAAATGTTAAAACCGATAAATTTTCGGAAGCACCTTTTGCTAAAATGAGCTACTCTTTCGGAAGTTTTAACACCAACCGCCAATCCCTAAAACTGGGAACCGGCCGAACGAAAAATGACTGGTATGCCGAAGGTCGCATATCATGGATACAAAGCGATGGTTATATAAACCGTGCCGCCTCTGATTTGCAATCTTGGTATTTTAGTACGGGGCACAAAACCCAAAAAAGCTTGTTTCAGGTAAATGTATTTTCGGGAAGCGAAAAAACCTATCAGGCATGGAATGGTGTTCCTATGGTAAAATTTAATGGAGATTCATTAGGCGTGGATTCATTAATAAATTTTTTGTGGTACGACAGCACCAAAGCCACCCAACTAAGAAATGGTGACCCTTCAAAATACAATTATTATACCTATAAAAACGAAACCGACAATTATAAACAAAGCCATTTCCAGTTAGTTTATAACCGCAGTTTAAGAAAAAATCAAAATTTTAATATGGTGCTACACGGTACATTAGGTAAGGGCTATTATGAAAATTTTGAAACCAAAACCAATTTGACAGACTATATGGACACCCCCGTTGTTTCATATGGTAACAACCGCTATCAAGCCAATTTAATAAGACAACGCTGGTTGGATAATAATTTTGCGGGAATAGTATTTTCATACAATATCAATGGAGTCAGAACTGATCAAACCTTTGGTGGGGCAGTGAACATTTATAATGGAAACCATTTTGGTAAAGTTATTTGGCATGAATTTATGAATATGGAAAAAGGGGCATTTAATTACTATGACAACAGCAGCAAAAAAACCGATGCCAATGTGTATTGGAAAGTGCAACACCGATTTACAAAAGAACTTTCGGCCTTTACTGATTTGCAATTAAGGCATGTTTATTACTCATGGTTTGGACCAACTAATACTGGAATAAATGAGCAGCAAAATACCAACTACTTATTTTTTAATCCCAAAGCCGGCTTGCAATATCAGCCCAAAAGCAATCAGATAATTTACCTTACTTATGGCCGGGGAAGTCATGAACCAATAAGGGATGACTTTGTTAATTCGAGCACAAACAGCCGCCCTAAACCCGAGTTTATGAATAACATTGAAGCGGCTTTTAAAAGCAGCCATGGCGACTGGAAATATTCTTTTACCGGTTACTATATGGGGTATAAAAATCAACTGGCGCTATCAGGAAAAATTAATGATGTAGGTGGTTATTCCAGAATTAATATTCCTAAAAGCTACCGTGCCGGTATTGAAATTGAAGGCTCGGTAGATATAGCCTCTTGGATAAACTGGAGCATGAATATAACTTTAAGTTTGAATAAAATAAAGAAATTTACAGAGTATGTAGAAGACTGGACCAACGGCGGACAAAAGGCTATTGAGTGGAAAAATACAGATTTGGCTTTGTCTCCAAACCGAATTATTGGGTCACAATTTACAGTAAAGGCCAATAAACAGTTATCTGTTTTGTTTTTAACAAAATATGTTGGCCGCCAATATTTAGATAATACCCAAACTACCAGCCGAAGTATTAATCCTTATCTTATAAATGATATCATTGTTCAATACAATATCCCTGCAAAAAGCTTCAAAAATTGCAATTTAGCAATGATGGTAAATAATATTGGCAATCAATATTACACGTCAAACGGGTATTCATTTAGCGGAATAATTGACAATTCAAGAAGAGATTTTAATTTTGTTTACCCTCAGGCAGGTACCAATTATTTGGCAAGGATAGAAATAGGATTTTAAATCAGGTTGATAGAAGTTATATAATAGAAAATATTGACGGCTATTCGTTGTATAATCTAAAAATCTAAATTCTAAATTCTCCTTTTAACTTCCCAACTCATCTTTCAAAATTTTGTGCCTTTTGCGGGCTTCTAATGAAAATAAGCTGCTGTTATAATCAAAGATTAACTTTTCGTAAGTGTCTTTGGCTTTCTGTTTTTCCTTTAACTTAAAATCATAAATACGAGCCAGATTATACAAGGCATTATCCGCTAAAATATCGTCGCCATATTTTGAAACAATAGCCTCATAAAGTTTTATGGCTTGCGGTAAATCCCTTTTCTTTTCCATTATACGAGCCTTTGCAAAAAGAATATCATCATCCAAATCATGCTTTGGAAATTTGAACGGGAAAAGGTTTAAAATTTCTAAAGCTTTGTTAAGATTGTTTTGGAAAATAAGTAAATCAGCTTTTGCAAATTCCTCTAATGCATCGGTCGTAGTATCCAATCCTGTATTTTCCTGAATCATCAAACTAAGTTCAATGGCATCGTTTGAAATAAGTTGCGATGTGGCTGTTTTTAGAATATCCAATTGCTCTTTGGCCCATTCAAAATCGGCATTAAAATAAGATAAACGCGCATTTCTAAATTTCGCTTCCTGCCCTAATGGGTCTTCCTTAAAGTCTTTATCTACCTGGCTGTATAATAATTGAGCTTCCCAAATATCACCGCTTACAAGATAGGCATCACCCAACTGAAGTTTTGACTCGGCGGCAAAGCGAGGTTGAACCCCGGGTATAGTATTTATTTCTTCCAAAAACGAAATGGCTTTGGCAATATCATGCTGATAAAACATGTACAAATCGGCTAATTGCTTTACACAAACTGATGTATTGCTTGTTTTGCCAAACTTGGTTAAAAAAGCATTAAACTCATCTACTGTGGTATTAATATATTGATTACTGTCGTTTATCCCCGAAGTAATTACCTGATATTTTGTTTCCAACATTCCATAGCTGGCATTTACAAAATAGGTTCCCGTTTCGCCGTATGAAATCACATTTTTATAACAACTCACGGCTGTTTCAAAATCCTGATTGCTCAAACATATTTCGGCCAAATCAATTAAGCGGCGACCTTCGCCCTTTTCACGCTTGTCGATAGCCAAACTTTGGCGAAATGCTCCGGCAAAATCGCGGTTTTGGACAAAGGTCCAAATAAATAAATCATCAAAAACCGGGCGATTTGGGAATTTTTGGATGTTTTGAACGCAATTTTGCTTTAAAAAATCAATATCCGTCGGGTTTTCAAAAACCCTGTACAAATACACCTTTGCCTTTTCAAGGTTTTGGTCCGATTCTTTAATTAACTCAAAACACTCAATAATAAGTTCCTTGTTTCGCTTAGTTAAAATATAGAGGTCGAGTAAATTTTCAGAAAAAGCATATTCCGAATTTAAAACTTTTCGGGCCCTAAGATAGGCGCTAATTGAGAGGTCAGGCAAATCGCGGCGTAAAAAAGCCGTTGCTAATTGTAAAGTGCCGTCCGGATATTTATCAAGAGTGGCCAACAGTGCGTTGTAAACCTCAAAAGCATCTTTAGTTTTATCCTGTTTTTGCAATAAAAACCCTTGATCTACTTTGTAAATATAATTATAAGGAAACTTCTTAGCTTGACGTTTCACCATCTTTTCGGCATCTTCAAATGCTTTAAGTTCCAAATAACATGTCAATAAATTTTGGTAATAATAAGGCGATGAATTATCCTTTTTTAAAAGCTTTTCATAAAGAAATACAGCCTTGTCGTATTCCTTGTTACCTAAAAATTCGGCAGCCAATTCCTCATCATTTACCTGACTAAAGCCTGCAAACGGAAGTGTAAGAAAAAGAATGAGCCAAATGTTTTTCATGGGATATCAGATATATTCTCTAAACTTTGATTTGATTGCAAATATCAAACGTTATTGACTATAAATTGTTGTTTTATCGTAAATACTTAACAAATCTAAAATCGTAAATCCAAAATCGTAAATCAGCTTATCTTTGCACCACACTTATGGCAATTATACCAATCAATTTAAAATCGGGAACCCTAAAAAAAGAAGTCTACATTGTAGGAATAGATTTGGGAACCACTAATAGTTTGGTAGCCGTAATTGACGAATCAACAGGAAAACCGAAAGCTATACCAGGTAATGATAAAGAAGTAATTGTACCTTCCATTATTTACCTCAGCCCAAATGGAGAAATAGTGGTGGGAAATAATGCCAAAGCTTTTTTAACCCTGGATGCGGCAAATACAATCTTTTCGGTTAAACGGCTCATGGGAAAATCGTTTAACGATGTAACCGAAAGTGCAGCCTTATTTAATTATAAAATTATTGATAACGATACCGAAAGCCTTGTAAAAATTCAATCGGGTGATAAATTTTATACCCCTATTGAATTGTCTTCGTTTATTTTAAAGGAACTAAAACAACGTGCCGAAAAAGCTTTGAATGCCACTATTAGCAAAGCTGTAATCACTGTTCCTGCATATTTTAATGATGCCCAGCGACAAGCAACTCGCGATGCAGGTAAATTAGCAGGGCTGGATGTATTACGAATTGTGAACGAGCCAACGGCTGCAAGTTTGGCTTATGGTTTGGGGTTAAATCAAGAGGAAGAAAAAACCATTGCAGTTTATGATTTAGGTGGTGGAACCTTTGATATTTCAATTTTACGAATACACAACGGAATTTTTGAAGTTCTTTCTACGCATGGAGATACACACTTGGGGGGGGATGATTTTGATAAAACCATAGTAGACTATTGGCTTGATAATAAATTAGAACTGCGCGACCTTATAAAAAACAATCCTTTTTTGCTTCAAAATTTACGATTGATGGCTGAAGATGCCAAAAAGCAACTTTCGGTTAATAATAGTTTTGAAAGTTTTTTGAAACACGAAAGTACAAGCATTGAGTTAAAAATTAACCGTAAAAAATTTGAGCAATTAATTGAACCTATTATTTCTAAAACCATTGAATCGTGCCGTCAGGCAATGAAAGATGCGGATTTGAAAAATTCGGATATCGACGAAGTCATCATGGTTGGTGGAAGTACACGGGTTGATTTGGTTAAAGAATCGGTAAAAAAATGCTTCGAAAAAACAGTGTTAGACGATAGCCTTAATCCGGATGAAGTGGTGGCTTTAGGCGCTGCAATTGAAGCGGATATTATAGCAGGAAACCGTAAGGATATATTACTTTTGGATGTAACTCCATTATCACTTGGAATTGAAACTTTGGGAGGATTAATGGATGTAATTATTCCACGAAACAGTAAAGTTCCACAACGGGCTGCCCGCCAATATACCACCTCAAAAGACGGACAAACTAACCTCCGAATCAGCATTTATCAGGGCGAACGAGATAATATTGCGTTTAACCGTAAATTGGGTGAATTCAATTTAACAGGGGTTCCAGCCATGCCGGCAGGATTACCAAAAATTGAAATCGCTTTTATGCTGGATGCCGATGGAATTTTAAAGGTTTCGGCCAAAGAATTGCGTTCGGGTGTAGAGCAAAAAATAGATGTAAAACCGCAATATGGCTTAACAGATGAAGAATTGGAAACCATGTTATTGGATTCTTTGCAAAATGCCAAAGAAGATATGAATTATCGTTCTTTGCAGGAAGCCAGAACAGAAGCACAACAATTAATTTACGTAACCCAACGTTTTATAGAAAAAAATAAAACGGAGCTATCGACAACAGAAATTGAGCAAACCCAGCATTTCCTTGACTTACTGATTAAAGCCACTAACAATGATAATAAAGACGAAATTTTAAAGGCTCATGACGAACTTAATGATTTTACAAAAACGTTTGCCGAACGACTTATGGACAAAGCCATTGCTATGGCACTTAAAGGAAAAACCATTGAAGGAAGTTAGAAATTTAGTATTGCTTTTAGTTAGCTTGGTAATGTTGAATCAGGCTATCGGACAAACCTATTTAGAAGGTGATAAATACCGTGTGGGGCTTAAAGCCGGACCGGCCATTAGTTTGCTTTCAGGCACAGCTCTTACTTCTCCTTCCCCAAATTTTGGTTTTACAGGTGGCCTGTATTACAAATACAAACTTAGAAACGGGTTTCATTTTCAAACGGAAATTTCAGCAGCCATTCGGGGTTCTCGGTTTAAAGGCAATAAAGATATTGAATACAACAAATTCAGTTTGTTTTATATGGATGCCGCCCAATTGGTATTAAAGGATTTGCAAAAAGACAAACACACCCATGCTGCGGTATTTGGAGTTCAACCTTCCATACTTATACAATCATGGGTTTACAGCCCCTATCATCAATACAGGCCTGCAGCAAGAACGGTAGCTCTTAATGGTGGAGAAGTTTTTGCGGTAGTTGGTTATCAATATAGCAAAAAGCTATACGGTTTTCAATCTGTTATCAAAGTAGGGCTAACCAATATCAACCGTGGACTGAATATGTATGATTTTGTTGGACAACCCGTGGGACCTACCAATAATAGTGGAACAGTGAGAAATATCAGTTGGGAAACCACCATCTCGTTTTAATAACAAAAATAGTTGGACAAAAATATTGCCATTATAGGCGGTGGGGCAGCCGGTTTTTTTTGCGCTGCACAACTTGCCGAAAAATTTAAATCCAACCAGATAACCATTTTTGAAAGGGCAGATAATGTTCTTCAAAAAGTTAAAATATCAGGGGGTGGACGCTGCAATGTAACCCATGCCAGCGCTGAGCCCAAAGAGTTGGTAAAGAGTTATCCCCGTGGAACCAAAGAATTATTAGGCCCGTTTTATACCTTTGATACACAAAGCACAATTGAGTGGTTTGAAAAGAATGGTGTACCTCTAAAAACAGAAGCCGACGGACGGATGTTTCCTACCACCGACTCATCACAAACCATTATTGATTGCCTTTGGAAAGCTACTGTTTTAAAAGGTGTGGTATTAAAAACCCGCTGCGGCGTTACCCATTTTGAATTTGAAAACAACCAATGGAAACTAACCACCGATAAAGGTGTTTTTTTTGCAGATACTTTGGTAATAGCCACCGGAAGCAGCCCAAATTTTTGGAATAGTATAACCACAAATACAAATCATACACGAGTAGCTCCTGTTCCATCCTTGTTTACATTTAATTGTTTATCACCTTTATTTCAAAACCTTGCAGGTGTGGCGGTGCAAAATGCAGAAGTAAAAATAGCAGACAGCAAGTTTGAGGCTACAGGCCCGGTTTTAATAACCCACTGGGGATTAAGCGGTCCTGCAATTTTACGGTTGAGTGCCTGGGGAGCAAGATGGCTCAACGAAAAAGAGTATAAATTTACCATCACTATTAACTGGAAACCCGGCTGGAATAAACATCAGGCTTTTGAATGGTTGCAACTGATGAAAAAGCAACATCCCAAGAAAAAACTGGCTACCTTAAATCCTGAACTCCCCACCCGATTATGGCAAAGCCTTATTTTAAACGCAGTGGGAAATGAAGAGCGGATGCTGGCCGATTTAACCAATCTTATTTTAGAAAAAATAGCTACAGCCTTAACTTCAACTCAATTAAACATAAACGGAAAGAGCACATTTAAAGATGAATTTGTAACGGCAGGAGGTATTGCTTTAAACGAAATAGATTTTAAAACCTTTCAAAGTAAACTGCATCCGGGATTATTCTTTGCCGGTGAAGTCTTAAATATTGATGCCATTACCGGAGGCTATAATTTTCAGGCGGCCTGGACAGGTGGGTATTTGGCAGCTAAGGGAATTGAAGGGTATTTGGAGAACTGACTTACCTAGAAAATATTACATCCCTAACCCAGGAATATTGGGCATAATATTTTTCATTTCTTCAGCCATCAGACGGTCGGCTTGATCGAGGGCATTATTTACTGCTGTTATTACAAGATGTTCAATTTCCTGCTTTCCTCTTACATTTAACACCCCCTGGTTAATATCAATTTTAGTAATTTTTCGTCCTCCGGTGGCGGTAACAACTACTTCGGCATTATACGATTCGCCGGTTACTATCATGCTTTCCAGGCGTTTTTTCATTTCTTCGGCCTTTCCTTTGGCCTCCATTATTTCTTTAATTTTTCCAAACATGCGTGCAAATTTAAACTTTCCCAAAGTTTTAAACTTCGGGAAAGTTATTGTGGCCTATTTTTGCACTTGGTATGCAATCGGAAATGGTGGCCAAATGGCAAAAGATAATTCAAAAAATTCAACAGGATTTTAATAAAACACCGGATGTGAATGCTATCCTGTTTTTAATAGGGATGCGTGAATACGGACTTCCCCGTGAAAAATTTACGAAGGAAGAAAAAGTAGAATTGATGCATATTGCCGTTTGCCGTTTGTTGAGCAGCTCAGGCTATTATGAACTGGAAGGAATTGATGCTGATGGTTGGCCTCACTGGAAATCCACAAAAAAACTTCCGTTTATTGATGTGTTTCAACAAGAAACATTTTTGCGACAGCACATCATTGATTATTTCGAGTCGGAAGGACTTTTGGAAGACTAACTCGCTATTGATTTTATAGCTTCCACAAACTTATCCAAATCGTCAAGCGATGTGTAAAGATGCGGTGTAACCCTTACTCCCTTTATGTAACGATGGTCTATTGCCACTGTAAATATTTTATAATCTTTTAAAAGTTTATCAGCCAATTGTTGAGGGGTATATCCTTTAACGCCAATATTAGCAATAGCTCCACTTCGGTCATTTGTATTTGGAGTATTCATATTGACATTGCTTATATCCTGAACTTTTGAAACCCAATAATTTCTAAGGTATTGCAATCGGTCTTGTTTTAGTTTGCTACCAATAGCATTATGAAATTTTATAGCTTCGCTAATAGCTATAACGGTTTGAGGAGGTTTTGTGCCTTGATGTTCAAATTTTCGGATGTTATCGGCAGAAAATTCATCATCAGCCATCAAAGGCCAAATTTTAATAATGTGCTTTTTACTCATCATCAAAAAACCTGCACCAAGCGGGCAGCAAAGCCATTTGTGCAAACTGGCTGCCAAATAATCTGCCTCCAACTCGGCAGGTTTAAAATCAATATGGGCTATACTATGGGCTGCATCTACAATTACTTCTATACCTTTGGTATGAGCTGCGTCAATAATTTTTTTGGCAGGCAATAATTGTCCGCTTAAATTAATCATATGTGTAAGATGAATTACTTTGGTTTTGCTGGTTACCAATGACATATAAGCATTTACCACTTCCTCATCCGATTTTGGTACTAAAGGAATCTGGGCAATTTTTATAACTATACCGGCACGTTTTTCCTGTTGTTTAAACGCAGCCACCATGCTTCCATAATCCTGATTTCCTATAATTACTTCATCACCTTTTTGCCACGGGAAACCTGAAATAACAGTATTTAAACCTTCGGTGGTATTGCGGGTAAGTACTAATTCTTCGGTATCACAACCCAAAAATTCAGCAAGATTTATGCGGGTTTGTTCAATTGCATCTCGTTGTTCGCGACGCATAAACCAACTTGTCCTATTATTTATATCATGTTCTTTAGCCTGATGAAACTGCTCTGTACTGAAAGGTTGTGGACTAAAATAACCGTTTTCAAGATTTATGAAATCTTTTGGATAATTAAACATGCTGCGTACTATTTTCCAATACGTTTCATCCACTACTGGATTTTCATTGCTTTTATCTTCAAGTTTTAATAGGGTATCAGATTTCATTGGGCCTGTAAAAGAATTTGATAAACCGGTCATTGGCAATCCTGTTAAAAGGATACCGGCTTGGGCTAAAAAAGTTTTGCGCTGCATGGCTTTAAAAACCACTAAAATACTTTAATTTTTAATTTACCTAAACTATTACAACTAATTTTATGTTTGTATAATTATAAGATGACAAAAAAAGCAGTTGTTATAGGGAGTGGTTTTGCGGGTTTATCTTCAGCCTGTTTTTTGGCCAAACAAGGTTATAAAGTTACCATACTTGAAAAAAATGACAGTCCGGGTGGCCGTGCCCGACAATTTACTTCCGATGGATTTGTATTTGATATGGGTCCAAGTTGGTATTGGATGCCTGATGTATTTGAGCATTTTTTTGAATCTTTTGGCAAAAAAGTTTCTGATTACTACACCTTAGAAAGGCTTGACCCTTCCTACAGCGTTGTTTGGGAAAACGAAACCTGGGAAATTGCTGCTGATTATGATAAATTAAAAGATTTTTTTGAAACGATTGAACCAGGATCAGGCAAGCAATTAGATGCTTTTATGGCTGAAGCCGGATACAAATATGAGGTTGGTATAAAAGAATTAGTTTATAAACCGGGTCGCAGTCTTACCGAATTTGCAGACATTAGACTTTTAAAAGGTTTGATGAAAATGGATGTATTAAAATCCATGAAAACTCATGTGGCCTCTTTCTTTAAAAATCCAAAGCTTCAGGAATTAATGGAGTTTCCTGTTCTATTTTTAGGAGCCTTACCCGAAAAAATACCGGCATTGTATAGCCTCATGAATTATGCTGACATTAAACTTGGAACCTGGTATCCTCAAGGTGGAATGTTTAAAATTGTTGAAGGCATGCTTTCTGTTGCCAAAGAATTAGGAGTTGAAGTAAAGCTGGGTCATGAGGTAACCGGGTTTGACTTTGTGAACGACTCCATCAGAAAAGTTAAAACAATAAAAGGTGAATTTGAAGCTGATGTTGTTGTTTCTGGAGCCGATTATAACCATACCGAACAGCATTTATTACCAAAAGAATACCGTCAATATTCAGCATCTTATTGGGATAAACGAATTATGGCCCCCTCCAGTTTATTGTATTACGTGGGTATCAGCACCACAATTAATAACATTGGGCATCACACGCTTTTTTTTGACACCGATTTTAAAAAACATGGCGGCGAAATATATACCAATCCCAAATGGCCGGATAATCCATTGTTTTATGCTTCTTGCCCCAGTGTAACAGACAAATCCGTAGCGCCGGAAGGGTCAGAAAATTTGTTTTTTCTTATTCCAACAGCGGCAGGATTAACAGGGGATACCGAAGAGCTTCGTCAACACTATTTCGATATGATTTTGGAACGATTTGAAAATCACATTGGTCAAAAAATCAAAGATTCCATTGTTTTTTACCGAAGTTATTCCGTTGCTAATTTTCAGGAAGATTATCATGCCTTTAAGGGAAATGCTTATGGATTAGCAAATACCCTAACCCAAACTGCCAACTTAAAACCAAGCATGAAGAGTCCAAAATTAAAAAACTTGTATTATACTGGCCAACTTACTGTTCCCGGTCCCGGAGTACCGCCCAGTCTTATTTCGGGAGAGGTAGTAGCGGGTGAAATTGTAAAAGATTTTAAAAAATTATAATTAATGATATTTCCGTGACAGGTTATCCATTCACAAATCTGTCTATAAGGTATAAAGATTTTATTATGTCACGGATCAATTGCCCAAATTGTAGCCACCACAGTTATCATATTGCTATGAATAACGACACCAAACCTAGTAATTTACTGGTAGGAAAAGTTTTATTAAAATTAGGTTTTATTCCTTCCTTCATCAGGAATTTACCTATTCAATGCGATACATGCAGCTATAGCTGGAAAGCTTGAAATAGAAATGAAGTAAAAAGGATAAAGTAGAAAGGTTAAAGTTAAAACTACCAATCATCTTTCTTTTTAGCCGGTGGGGTTTTCACGGCCTTTTTAAGGTCGGTTTTCATGGTATCAAAATAAGTAGTGGTTTGCTGAAGATACCCTTGATACACTTCTTTATAATACTGATCTTTTGTATCCATCCATTTTGAAACATCATAATACGAAGCCTGTTTCCAATGGATACGTGAAATTTCATATTTAAATTTACCATCTTTAAAATTTAGGGTTAAAGTATATGCCACCATTCCGTCAAAAGATTCAACACCTTTTTTGTCTTTACTGGATATTCGGAACTGTGCCTTACCAATTATTTCACCCGTTTCAGGATTTTTTGACTGAACCATTCCTGTAGGATTGGGATAAAATTTTGTAATCCAAGACATCGCTCTGTCATACAATTCTGCTTTTGTAGCTCCCGGAACATCCACAACTTCCATTATTAAAGCTTGCTTAGTTTCAGCATCTACAGGTATGGTAAGCTGTGAAAATGATAAAAAACAAGAAAACATAAGACTAAGACTAAAGATTATTTTTTTCATTTATCAATATTTTGTTGATTTAAAGTTCAAAGGTATAGGAAATACCTATTTAGTACAACGGCATCCAGCGGTAATTTCCTAATGTTGGTTTCATTGTTTCGTTAAAAAGTTAGATTTGCTTTTGCATTACCAAATATCCATCTAATCAAACTGAAGACAATTTGAATTTTTTTGCTCATTACCATTTCTATCACAAACCCAATAATAATTGGCACAACACCGGATTGTTGTTTCCTGATTTGCTGCGAATATTTACCAAAAGCCGGCGGATTTCAGAAAAGAGCACTATTGCATTATATCCTGAAAATCTAAATTATATAAACTTAGTAGATGGAATTCAAAACCACTTTAAGGCAGATGATATTTTTCATAACTGGGATTGGTTTAAAGAAAAAAATCATGAATTGGCCTTGGTAATGCGTGAAAGTAAATTAGAAATAAAACGGGATTGGTTTTTAGCTCATATTTTTATTGAACTAGCCATTGACCATGTTTTGGTAAGCGAAAATGAATCGAAAGTAAATGACTTATATTCAGATTTGGCTTATTGTGGTAAGAAAGAATGGGAATTTTTCTTTACCAAAAATAACATTGATGACTTTGAAATTTGGTTCGAAGGTTTTAGCAGATTTATAAAACATCGCTATATTTTTACATACAAAGATACTGATAATGTTATTTATGCGTTAAACCGTATATATCAAAGTACAGGAATAGGAGAATTTGATACTACTCAAAAAGAGTTTTTACTCGTATTATTGAATACTTTTGTACCTGAAGTAAAATTAAAAATTAGCGAACTGCAGAAACTATTAGAATGAAAAAATCCCTACTAACTAAATTTCTTACTTTAATTTCGATAGGTACTTTTGCGCAAACTGCACCAAAATACAGTAACGATTTTTTAAACATTGGTGTTGGTGCCAGAGCCTTCGGAATGGCCAATTCTGTGGTGGCTTCTGGCGATGATGTAACTTCAGGATACTGGAATCCTTCAGGAATTGTAGGCATCAAAGATAATATCCAGCTTTCTTTTATGCACTCAGCATATTTGGCAGGTATTGCCAATTATGATTATGGTTCATTTGCTGTCAAATTGGATGATAAGCGGGCTTTGGGTGTTTCGGTTGTTCGATTTAGTGTTGATGGAATTCCAAACACATTGGATTTGATACGAAACGGTCAGATAGATTATAACCGGGTTACCAGTTTTTCGGCCAGTGATTATGCTTTTTTGTTCAGTTATGCTCAAAAAACAAAAATTGAAGGTTTAACTCTAGGAGGAAATGCCAAAATAATTCATCGCAAGGCAGGACAATTTACTACAGCATGGGGTTTTGGGTTGGATGCTTCCTTGCAATATAAAAGCAAAAACAATTGGCAATTTGGTTTAATGGCCCGCGATATTACTAGTACATTTAATGCCTGGAAATTCTCATTTACCGATGCTGAAAAAGATATTTTTAAACAAACTGAAAACGAAATCCCTAAAAACTCACTTGAAATAACTTTACCACAATTTATTTTTGGGGCTGGTAAATTATTTGAAATAAATAAAAAAATGGGATTTAGGGCTGAAACCAATTTTGGAATAAATACCGATGGACAGCGAAATGTTTTGGTAAGTTCTAAATATTTTAATCTTGACCCAACTTTGGGAATTGAAGCTGATTATAAAAAATCTATTTTTATTCGAGCAGGAGTTGGCAAATTTCAACGCGAACTTGACATCAACAATCAAAAAACTTTAAAGCTTCAACCAAATATTGGTATTGGATTAAAACTTGGCAGTTTGATGCTGGATTACGCTCTAACTGATATTGGCGATGTATCTGCCTCCCTTTACAGCAATATGTTTTCTGTTCGTTTTAGCATCAACAAAAAGGAAGCAACTCCAGTGGCTAAATAGCCTTTCTTATTTAGTGATTTTTTTAATAGTCCTCCTTTCATGCTTTCCCATTATTTTTTTTGTAGGTTTGCTTTTGAACAATACTAAAAAAATATGCCAAATTCATACATTGCAGGCTTAGGTCATTTTATTCCTGAAAGAAAGGTAACCAATAAAGATCTTGAAAAAATAATGGACACCACCGATGAGTGGATAGTGGAACGAACCGGTATTAATTCAAGACATTGGGCCGACATCGAAAAAGACAGCACTTCCAATATGGGAACCCGTGCTGCTTTAAAAGCTTTGGAAAATGCGGACTTAAAACCTGCAGATGTTGACTTTATAATTTTTTGCACCCTTTCACCCGACTATAGTTTTCCGGGTGGAGGAGTAATGGTTCAAGAGCAGTTAGGCATTGATACCATTGGGGCTTTGGATATTCGCAATCAGTGTTCAGGATTTGTATATGGACTAAGTGTGGCCGACCAATTTATAAAAAGTGGCATGTACAAAACCGTGTTAGTAATAGGTTCGGAAATACACAGCACAGGATTAGATAAAACAACTCGCGGCAGAAATGTTTCAGTAATATTTGGTGATGGAGCCGGAGCTGCCGTTTTAAGAGCTACTGACAAACCGGGTCAAGGAATTTTATCAACCCATTTGCATAGTCAGGGAAAATTTGCCGAAGAATTGGTAGTGATGGAACCGAGTTCCAGAAGCATCAACCGAATGGAATATTTACCCGAACAAATATTTCCAATTATGAACGGAAGTAATGTATTTAAACATGCCGTTACACGTTTTCCTGAAGTTATAATGGAAGCCTTAAATAAAAATGGGTACACCCCATCTGATATTAATTTGTTAATTCCGCATCAGGCCAATTTGCGCATATCACAGTTTATTCAAAAAACGATGAAACTAAGTGATGACCAAGTTTATAATAACATTATGCGATATGGAAATACCACCGCGGCTTCAGTTCCTATAGCTTTATCCGAAGCTTGGCAAGAGGGTAAAGTAAAAGAAGGTGACCTTATCTGCTTGGCTGCTTTTGGAAGTGGATTTACCTGGGCAAGTGCTTTAATTCGATGGTAGGGTAAAAAAATTTAAAAACTTCTTTAAAAAAACTATAATTCAAATTTAGGTTTGACGAGTTCAGTGAAATTTTGTGACTTTGAGTTTTAGTGGCAAACCCAATCCTAAATTGAATAAAAATACCGAAATTCGCCA
>CAMDGU010000039.1 GCA_945897885.1 Chitinophaga pinensis | reverse complement strand
ATAGTTTACCACCTGCTTCGCGTTTACCGATAGTTTGTAGGTAAGTCCGTCGGTTCCTTTTCCGATAGGATACAGGTAAAACTCTTTAGCTGAATCCAAAGAAGGTTTGGTTTCTACCTTATGGTCGTATATAACCGAAAATGGGTCACCATCCGAAAAAAGCAGCGTGTCTTTTTTGGGGCCGGCTCCTTCCGGAAACGAAGAAAGTTTAACCACCGTAACCGGTAAATCTACCTCGATGGTTAAGTCCTCCGTTTTTTTGTCAGGGTCACCATATCCACCGCCATCTTTTGGTTTTACTAATAATTTAAAGTCATTGTCATATACTTTTTGGGCCGATACTTCGTAAAACTCGGTGGGGGTTAGTACATAACTGTATATACCATCACCCTCTTTAGTCATTTTTAATAATGGGTTTGAGTTTTTCCATGCAGGATCTACTTCGCCATTGGCTTTGGGATGTGGCAATACAAATTCAAACGGACTCCAGGTCCACATGTACATATCCTCGGTTTTAGCTATTTCCACTATCCCCAATTCATTTTTGGTAAGGTTTAGGTTTACCACGATTTTACAAGGTTTGTCGGGCTTAAAATTTTCGAGTGGAGCCAGTGAACCTACTTCTGCCAAATAAGCTTTTTGTGCAAAAGCTGCGGAGTTAAAAGCGATTAATAAAACAATTAATATTCTTTTTTTCATGCTATTGGTATTCTTAAATTCGAGTAAAAATATATTTATAACTTACCACATTTCGTCCACGGCACACCTTGGTATACTTTATTTCAAGCGTTGGGTCACCTTCGCGGATGGTTCTTAACAGCGGCAAATTATACTCATTTCCGTCATAGTTAATTATTACCTTGGTTGGGTATTCTGTATTATCAAATTTCCATTTGCCGGCTGTTCCCAAATAATTGGCAGATGTACCTGCTATTACCGAATAAACAGTGTCGGTAGGGGTAACTTTAAAATTTACTTTCATGGGGTCGGTCCCAATATACACGGAGCTTACATCCAATTCTCTTTGTGTTATTTCATCAAATTGTATCACCTTAGAAAGTTGCCAATCATCCTGTATCCCCGCCATTTTACTGGCCGGTGGTTGCAATTCAGGCCGGTCTTTTTTACAAGCCATCAGCATTGAGAAGCTTGCTATCAGTATCATTATTTTTTTCATAATCTGTTTTAGTTTTTAAAATTAATTACATCCTCCTTCTTCATTAAATACAAAGCCTAAGGTGGTAAAACTGTTTGGAAATTGCAATATCATTCCGGGGCAATTCCAAGGAGCATTACGAATTAAAATGCTTTTACCTTCTGAGCCCAAACGCTTTAATTGATGAAGTCTGTCTCCTTCGGCAGCCATTTCAATTCTGCGTTCGTATTGAACCGAATCTTGAAGTGTGCTTATATTCATATCAAACGTTCTGTTTCCTTCATTGTAAGCCCGTTTTCTGATAAGCATTAAGTCATCATAGGCCTTTTGTTTCTCCCCTTTTATGGCGTAGCATTCGGCACGGGTCAGCACCATATCAGTCATGTGCAATAAGGGAATGTTAAACACATCTCGGTTAAATTTGGTAAATGCCCATGTTTCGTTTGGTGTATTTGGCTTATTAACTTTATATAATTTGGCCCGTTTGTCTGAATCACTTCCAGCCGACATTAAAGCCAAAGCTTTTACCGCTTTGAACGAAGGATTTGGATTATTGTCACTTCTGTAATTGCCTGACAAGGAATTTGATTTATTGTTTCCCAAAGTACTGTTAATAGCAAATATAATTTCTTTTTCAGCACCGGGTGCAAAACGGTTGATGCTATCACTTAATTGAAATCCACTGTTTTTTATCACATCATCGGCATAAAGCAACGCATTGGTATAATCATGCATTTGAAAATAAACCTTTGCCAACAAAGCTTTTGCACACCATTTGGTGGCATTATAAGGTTTTACATCGGCCAAATTCGGTTCTACTGCTTTTAGTTCACTTATTACAAAGTCATAAATTTCTTTTACCGAATTTCTAAGAACCACTTTGTAGTCACTATCTACCCGCAATGGAATTCCTAGATGTGAATTGTCAGTTGTATATCCATAAGGTTGCGCATAAAGTTTGCACATTTCCCAATGTGCCCAGGCTCTTATACATCGAGCTTCGCCATCCAATTCTTTTTTCTCGGCATCTGTAAAACCAACATCTTCGGTTTTTAGTTTTTCGATAACAACATTGGTATGGTAAATAACAGAGTAAAGATCTAAGCAATCACCGGTTCTAAATTTAAACGTAGCTCTCTTATACACCACACCGTATTCGGTAGATAAATTTACAGGGTCAATATTATCGGCAAGCAATTCACTCATCATCGGAATGTTGCCATTCATTTGGTTGGCAAATTTATCATAGACACCGTTTAACACACCTTTAAAATCCTCTTTGGTTTTAAAAATCTGGTCAACTGATACTGAGTTTTCTGGCGTAAACTCAAGTTTGGTACATGAAAATAAACTTGCTGTAAGTAAGCAAACCAGGAGAGTATTGAATTTATTTTTCATCGTATTAAAAAGTAATGTTAATGGTTAAATTATATGTTTTTTCTTGCGGAGCAGTAAGCCAAACAATATTTGAGCTCATGTTTCTATCGGATGCATTTTCAAAATCGCGGGCTATTTCGGGGTCAATATTTTTCACTTTGCTAAATGTTAGTAGATTGGTGCCATTGGCTGTAACTCTGAAATTACTAATCTTATCTTTAAACCATTTTTTAGGAAGATTGTAACCAATGGTTACATTTCTTAACCTTAAATAGGAGCCGTCATAAAGCCAGCGAGTGGAATTGTTGTTCCACGCATCTGACAGGCCATAGGTTTCAGGAACCAAAGACATCCTTGGTAAACTGGCATCATCACCAGGTTTTTGCCATCTGTCAAACGATTCGGTAGTGCGGTTCCAGTAGCCGCCTCCAATATCATTCATCACACCATCCTGTCGCTTTTGAGAGGAATTGTAAATATTACCGCCAATTTTATAAACCAATAAGAAATTTAAATTCCAGCTACCATATCTAAAGTCATTGGTAATGCCACCAACTGCTTTTGGCAATACCGAGCCTACATTTACACGATTATCGGTGTTCCACAAGAAAGTTTCGTTCCCATTAATATCTAAGTAAACTGGTTTTCCGGTTTGTTTATCAATGTGGCTGTAGCGAACCAAAAAGTTGGTTCCTACCGGAGCTCCAACTACCACGCGGGTATCATTGGTTCCGCCGCTTATGGCTTCTTGGCTATAAATACCAAGATTGAGCACTTTGTTATAGTTTCTTGCTATGTTAAAATCGGTGGTCCATGAAAATAATCCCTTGCGGTAATTGGTTGATTTGATGCTGAATTCGAAACCTTGATTGAGGATAGCACCTGCATTTCCATAATACGTTCCAAATCCTGTGGTCCTTGGTACTGCAAGTTCGGTAAGTACATCCGAAGTTTTTTTGTTGTAAAAGGATATTTCACCGCTGATTCTATTTTTGAATAAACCATATTCAAGAGAAATATCGAATACACGGCTGTTTTCCCATTGTAGGTTTGGATTTTTGTGATAACTGGTTGATGATATAGGTGCACCGTTATAAAGAGTTCCAGTAGAAATTGGGGTCCAGGCCTGATACCATTTATTGCTCGCAAAGTTTGCATTACCTGTATATCCTATCCCTGAGCGTAATTTAAGAAAACTTGCAAATTTGTATTTCTTCATAAATTCTTCATCTGATACTATCCATCCAACAGAAACAGCCGGAAAATACCCGAATCGTCTTTTAGGTCCAAAGCGTGATGACCCATCGGAACGGAAAGTAAACTGGGCGTAGTATTTTTTCTTGTAGCTGTAATCTAATCGGCCAAAATAACTATTAAAGGCATCAATTATCGTTTCACCAACTTCATACTTTCCGGTAGTTGATTTTGATGAATCCATTATTTGCTGAAAACCTATTTCGTTGCCCGGGCCGGTAACATTGGAAGCAAAAAAGTTTTCTGAATTGTTTTCAAACCGTTGGTACTCGGTTCCAAGCATGGCCTTGAAGTCGTGCAATACATTTTTTAAAATAGTATAATTGGCAATCACATTGTAATTGGAATTTAAAACCGTTTTCATGTAAAGGTTTGTTTGACCCGGTGTTGTTTTGTTAATCAACTTACCTGCTTCAAATCTATCTTCCTTGAAATTCATAAAATCTACCGAACCTACTGCTGTAAAAGTCAATTTACTGTTTACAACATAATTGGCTGTTATATTATTGATAGAGCGATTTTCAATGGTTTTCCAATCCTTTAAATTTCTTACTCTAACGGGATTGGGTCCTAAATTTAAATATTCCCCTGCCGTATCATAAATTGAAAAAATTGGTAAAGCTGTACTCATAGCTGCCCCAAAACCGCCACTCCAGGCAGCATCTACGCGGGTGTTTGTTCCTCTACTTAAGGAAGTAGAAATGGCAATGTTTAAATTTTTTATTGGGTTAATATCAAAATTTAAACGGCCACTGGTTCTGGAGTATTTATTTCCTTTTACATAACTGCCATTATCATCCCAGCTTAAGGTTCCATAAACTGCAAATTTTTTGCGACGGTAGGATGTTCCCAAACTATACATCTGCTTAAAACCCAAGCCCATAGTTTCATCAATCCAGTCGGTATTGGTTTTCTCGGCATCTTCCCATGAAATATTGTTAGGTAATTTTGCCTTTCCTACGTTTCCATCATTTTCCCAAGCTTCCTGATAAAGTTGCAACCACTCTTTGTTATTTAGCATTTGCGGTTTTACAGTAGGCAATGCAATACCGGTACGAGCGGTAAAATCAAAACTTAATCCATTTTTCTTAGCCCGTTTTGTTGTAATAAGTATAACACCGTTAGCACCACGTGACCCATAAATAGAGGTGGCTGCCGCATCTTTCAAAATTTGAATGTCTTCTATATCGTTAGGGTTAATGGTAGCCAAAGGATTATTATTAAACCCTCCGGAATTACCATTCATAAAATAATCTTGGGTAATAGGAATTCCATCTACTACATACAATGGATCGCCTCCTGCACTTAAAGAAGCCACACCTCTAATGCGTATTAAAGCTGCTGAACCTGCCATTCCACTGCCGGTTATAGCTTGAACACCAGCCGCTTTTCCCTGAATACCATTTTCAAAACTTTGAGAAGGCATATCGGTTAATTCTTTTCCTTTCAACGAAATTTGGGAACCGGTAACCTCCCGTTTGGATTTGGTTCCATAACCCACAGCTACCACTTCATCCAAGGTTTTTGAATCTTCTTTGAGGGAACTGTTAATGTTTAAAGTTTTTCCGGCTTCTAAATTTATTTTTCTTTTGGTTGAAACATATCCTAAATAGGAAAACTCTATGGTATAATTACCTGATGGTATTTCCAACTTATAATTGCCACCGGCATCGGTAGCAATGGCGTAGGTTGTACCAACAAGTTTAACGGTTACACCACTAAGCGGGTTTGAGGCTTCATCAGTAACTTTTCCTGTAATAGTGCCGGTTTGGGCATTGGCAAAACTTTCCAAAAACACTAAAAAACCTAATAGAAAAAAGAAATTGAGTAGAGATTTTTTGATCATGGGCTAATTATTATTTAGACAAATGTAACATTTTTTTGATATGTGTATTATTTACACTAAGCGATATTGCTTTTATGTAAGGATTTTGTAGTTAACTATTTGATATATAGTTACTAAAAATTTGAAAATATTTTTAAGGTTTAATTCTTAATAAAATTATGTTGCAGGATTTACAATAAGTTTGGCCACCCGCATGGAAGCCCCTGAACCGCCAACAATCGTTTTAAGTTCATTATAATTTTTCAAAAGCTGTGAACGGCCAGGCTCAATTAAAATTTTATTAAGTTCGGTTTGAACCTTGGAAACGGAAAGGTTATCTTGAAGAAGTTCTTTCACAATTTCACGGTTCATTATTAGATTTACTAAAGAAATAAATTTTACTTTTATCACCATTTTGGCAATGGTAGCATTGAGGTTACTGGTTTTATAGCAAACTACTTGGGGGGCTTTTAATAAAGCGGTTTCTAAAGTGGCAGTGCCTGAAGTTACCAAGGATGCTTCGCAATTTTTTAAAAGATTATAGGTATTGCCAACAATAAATTTTAAACCTTTTGTCTTTTCAAATTTGTCAAAAAAGGAAAGATTAAAATTTGGGGCAACAGCTAATGCAATGTCATATTTTTCTTTGTAAGACTCAATACTATCAAGCATTACAGGCAGTATATTGTTTATTTCCTGAATGCGGCTTCCCGGCAAAAGAGCAATAACAGGTTTAGTATTTAAGTGATTGTTTGCTTTAAAATTTTCATCCGGTTTAAAATCTTCAATAGCATCTACCAATGGATTTCCAACGTAATGCACGTCATAATCATAGCGCTTATAAAAATCAACTTCAAATGGAAAAATCACATACAGATAATCAATAATGCGTTTGATTTTTAAAGCCCGTTTGGTATTCCATGCCCATACTTTTGGTGAAATATAATAATGGGTTTTAAAACCCAAATTATGCGCCCATTCAGCCATTCGCAAATTAAATCCGGGATAATCAATAAATACCAATCGGTCGGGTTTGTATTTTAAAATGTCGTTTTTTGCAAGGCTAATAAACTGCTTTATTTTAAACAGGTTTTTAATCACTTCTACAAAACCCATAAAAGCCCTTTCCTTTATGTGGTTTACATTTACAGCCCCTTCGGCTTCCATCAAATCACCGCCCCAAACTCTAAATTCAGCATTTGAATCCAGTTGCTTTATGGCCTTCATTAAATTGGCACCATGCAAATCGCCGGAGGCTTCACCACAAAGAATATAGTATTTCAAAGGATTTGGAGATTAGGGGATTTGAAGATTCGGAAATTTGTGGATTTGTCATTCCGACGATAGGAGGAATCTGTTAAATAAAAGAGATATGCCTCGTTTCTTAGCATTACAAAAAGGATTATTTCATTTAAAAAATGTAGCAAAACAACTTACCAAATATACATGTACACGATAAACATACCATAAACAATGGTAGACAAAAGGATTCCACGGGGCAATCTATCAAATCCGGTATTAAAGGTTAAAAGAAATATGGCTAAGTTTCCTATCAACCCTATTCTTAAAAAGGCCGAAAGCAAACGGTCTGTAAATAATTTTTTTAAGAAATAAAAATAGGAATCGGCTATGTTTCCTTCAAGGTATAGCACCAAAAGAACTATTAATGGAATGAGTGTTCCAATAAGCGCCCCAAGCCAAAGTTTATCTAGTTTTTTTATCAAAAGTTCCAGGTGTTAAGGGTGGCAATATCATGATGCGCTGTTAAATCAAATTGGGTAGGCACTACCGATACAAATCCATTGGCCAAGGCCCATTCATCAGTATCTTCGCCATGGTCATTGTTAACAAACTTACCGGTTAGCCAGTAATATTTGCGGTTATGCGGATCGGTTCGTTCATCAAATTCTTCTACCCACTTGGCTTTGGCCTGTCGGCAAATTTTTAAACCTTTTATTTCATCCAAACCTAATTGAGGCACATTTACATTAAGTAAGGTTCCGGCTGGCAATCCATTTTCTAAAACTTTGGCGGCTATAAGTTTGGCATAATGCGCTGCTGCTGTAAAATCAGCATCAAACTTATAGTCATTTAGTGAAAATCCAATGGCGTTTATTCCTTCAATGGCTCCTTCTACTGCGGCACTCATGGTTCCGCTGTATATTACATTGATGGATGAGTTAGACCCATGATTAATACCCGAAACCAATAAATCAGGGCGGCGATGCATTACTTTATCTACGGCCAATTTTACACAATCGGCAGGAGTGCCGCTACACTGGTAGGCTTCTATTTCGTCAAAAACATACACCCTTTCCATGCGCAAGGGTTTGTTCATGGTAATGGCGTGGCCCATGCCGCTTTGCGGGCTATCGGGAGCTACCACTATTACATGGCCTAGGGTTTTCATACTTTGTACCAAAGCTGCTATGCCCGGGGCAGTTACGCCATCATCATTGGTTATAAGTATTAGGGGTTGGGTATCCATGTTGCGGTGCAAAGATAAATTTTAAAAAACAAAAAAGCCCCGCCGAAGCGAGGCTCGTTCACTATTTTTAATAAAAAATTATTGAGCAGGAGGAGGGGTAGCACCGTTTGGTGCTGCAGGAGCCGGAGCTACTGATCCCGGAGTGGCGTTTTCAATATTATCTTTCATCATGGATTCTTTGCCTGAACCACCGCTTTTGGTAATGAAGAAAGGACCGGCCAATGAAAGGACCAATAATGAAATAGCTAATATCCATGTAATTTTTTCTACTCCTTCGGTGGTTTTATTTACCCCAAGAATTTGATTGGCAGATGAAAAATTAGCGGCTAATCCACCACCTTTAGGATTTTGAATAAGTACTATTGCTATTAAAAGCACACACGCTACAATTGCAAGCCAGGTTATAAGTGTAAACATTTTTTTATAATCGATTAATAAGTTCTTCTTTTATTGATTTTATTCGGGCTGCAAAAATGTCCTTTTTATCCGGATTTTGCAACAATAATTTTTCATACATTTCTAAGGCTGTATGAAGCTGTCCTTGCTTGAAAAAAAGCTGTGCTAACGACTCGCTTGCTACTTCTGCATGAAACTCTTCGCTTTTGCGAGCCATGTTTTCAGGCTTATAAAACTCGGTTTTTGTTCGTGATATGCTTGGGTTTTTCTTAATAAACCGATCAAGAAGATCGTCTATCTCATATTTTGAAGGTTTTAGTTCTTCGGATCTTTTTTCGGCGGCGGTATCTGATGTTTTCACAAATGCCTGAATATCGTAAGCTATTTCAGCCCACGCTGCCGGATTGTAAACGGCTTCCTGTGGTTCATTTTCTTCTTCAAAATCCACTGGCAACTGAATTAACTCTTCCATTTCCTCATTTGGTTCATCATCAGATGATGGAATAGTATTTACTGTTTGCTCACTGATGTTCTTTACTTCTGAACTGCTAAAATTATCTAGCCACCTATAAAAATCAAGCTCATCCGATTTAACTTCTAAGGTTTCTGGTAAAGCATCCACTAAATCAATTTCCGGTTCTTCTTCCAATTCTATGAAGGCTATTTCTTCAACAGCTATCTCTGGTAGGTTTGGTTCTGCAGCGGTTTCTATAATTTCATTAGGTTGTATTTCAAGCAAACTTTCAGCATCACCTGCAATTATTTCCGGTGATGCATTTATTTCAATTTCAGGTACTATTTCGCTTGGTTCAGCAAATGGTATTGTTTCTTCAACTTCAGCAATTAATTCAACGTCAGGATTTTCTAATTTTACAAACAGATTTTCATCCCTTTCATGTTTTGAAAAATGTTCATTAATCTCTTCTTCTTTAAGTAATGGCTTGTTTTCAGCCAATAATTCAGCGGTTTCTTTTTCTGCTTTAATAAACTTAAAAAGTACTTCTCTATCGCCGGCATACAAGGCAGCAAGTTTAAGATTTTTGTTAAAACCAAAGGTATTTTGGTTATGATGGCATTTGGCAATTAAAATGTGAAGTGCTTGAAAATAAGGATATTTTTCACGCAGTGTTTCCAGTAGATTGGCTTCATCGCGACCTAAGTCAAAAGGATTGGCTATATATTCCTTAAGTGTTTTCAATTACTTACCAGTTTACAGCTGCTTTGTTAAAAATTTCCTGAATTAATTGGTCAGTAATATCGGCTACTAAATTGTTTTCAAGAGCTGAAAAGTTTTTGGTAGCATCAAAATCTTGAAAGCTTGAAAAGCTTTGTTCAAAATTAAGGTTGGTATGTTTAGAACATTCAAACTTTACATTAATGGTAATGGTAAGTCTGTTTTGAGTTGCATTGGCATTTTCTTGCACCGTTACCGGATTAATAGTGTAATCTGTGATGGTGCCATTAAAATTAAAATCTCCGTTTTCTCGTACAAAGTTTAAACTGGTGTTGTTCATTTTATCTTTTAATTTTTCCGTAACGGTTTGACTAAGTTTAGGATTTACAGTAGTCGCCTTATTTTCAAAAAATCCTACCGAATAGGTTTCAACATCCGGTGGGATGGAGGCTCCTTGCAAACTGTAGCAACCGCTTAATAGCACTGAAACCAGAAAAAGGATTCCGAAAATAATTAAGGCAATATATACATTTCTATTATTCAAGTCCGAATTCTTTAATTTTTCTGTACAAAGTGCGTTCCGAAATACCAAGTTCATGGGCGGCACGTTTTCTTCTTCCGTTATTTTTAAGCAATGCCTTTTTTATCATTTCTTCCTCTTTAGCATTTAAGCTCAAATTTTCATCCGTGTTTACCATATCAGAAGGTTCAATATGATAGTCATGAGTTGGAACCTCATTTTCATAATAAGTCACAGGCTTTGGCCTAATCATTATATCTTTTTTAGTATTTACAGGGCTTTCATCTCCCGCAGGAAAAATTTGGGTAAGGGCCGCTTTATGACTTTCTACAAATTCAGGATTGCTTAATTGTTGATTTTCCAAAAGTCCAAGAACAATTCCTTTTAAATCATTCATATCCTTTTTTAGGTCATACAAAACCTTATAAAAAATTTCACGCTCATTCATTCCTTCTTGCCGGCTATCTGAGGTAAGCATCAGCTGACTGCCGGTAGTTTCTTTTGGTAGATATTTAAGCAAGGTTGTTTCGTTTATAATTCTATCCTGCTCAAGCACCGACATTTGTTCTACAATATTTTTTAACTGTCTAATATTACCCGGCCATCTGTAATTTGTCAATACATTTTCAGCATCAGGGGTTAATTCCAAATCTCGGATATGATATTTTTCGGCAAAATCAACGGCAAATTTTTTAAATAAAATAGGAATATCAGAAGGTCGTTCGCGCAATGCCGGAACACTTATGGGTAAAGTAGAAAGCCTGTAATACAAGTCCTCTCTAAATTTTCCTTTATGACTTAAAGCTAATAAATCTTTATTGGTGGCGGTAACAACCCTTACGTCGGTTTTCATTACTTTGGATGAACCAACCCTAATAAATTCTCCGTTTTCCAAAACCCTAAGCAATCTCGCTTGTGTTTCAAAAGGCAATTCACCAACTTCATCCAAAAAAATAGTTCCACCATTTACCGTTTCAAAATAGCCTTTACGGCTTTCATTAGCGCCGGTAAATGATCCTTTTTCATGACCAAAAAGTTCTGAATTAATAGTACCTTCAGGTATCGCACCGCAATTTATGGAAATAAAAGGTCCATGCTTTCTATTGCTTAAATGGTGAATAATTTTTGAGAATGATTCTTTACCAACACCACTTTCGCCCATGATATATACTGAAATATCGGTAGGTGCTACCTTCATTGCCGTTTCAAGGGCATAATTTATTCGAGGTGCATTTCCTGTTATTCCGAATCGCTGTTTTACTGCTTGTAAATCCATACTATCAAACTGTTAAGGTTTTTCAGCTTTGCCAATTGCTTTTCCAACAAGGCTGGTTGTACTGCTTTTTTCAATTATTACATCTACATAATCGCCTGGTTTGTAATTTTCTTTTGGAAAAATAACCACCATGTTTTCATCGTTTCTGCCTCTTAAATCATTTGCACTTTTCTTGGAGGTTCCTTCTACCAAAACTCTAAAAGTTTTACCTTCCCGTTCATTGTTCTTTTTTCGCGAAACTGCATTTTGGGTTGCAATTATTTCTTTAAGTCGTCTGCCTTTTACTTCTTCAGGTACATCATCCGGATATTTTCTGGCTGCCAAAGTTCCTGGTCTTTCACTATAATTATACATGTATGAAAAATCAAAATTTGATAATTCAATAAGGGATAATGTATCCTGATGTTCCTCTTCGGTTTCGGTACAAAAGCCTGAAATAATATCACATGAAATGCCGCAATCGGGCATTATTTCTCTAATTCGGTTTACTTTTCCAATGTACCATTCGCGTGTATAATTACGGTTCATTAGGTCAAGTATTCGGCTATTGCCACTTTGAGCCGGTAAATGCACGTATTTACAAATGTTGCGGTATTTGGCAATTGTAAACAATACCTCATCTGATATATCTTTTGGATGCGACGTGCTAAATCTTACACGCATGGTCTCATCTACCAACGCTACCATTTCCAATAGCTTTGCAAAATTTATACTGCTATTTTGCTCATCTTTTGTAAGATTTACAAATTCCTTTTTTGGCCCACCACCAAACCATAAATAGCTATCCACGTTTTGCCCCAAAAGAGTTACCTCCTTGTACCCTAAATTTGATAATTCCTGCACTTCTTTTACAATGCTTTCAGCATCACGGCTTCTTTCGCGGCCACGAGTAAAAGGAACCACGCAAAAGGTGCACATATTATCGCAACCACGCATTATGCTTACAAAAGCTGTTACGCCATTGCTATTTAGTCGGGTAGGGTTTATTTCGGCATAGGTTTCTTCTAAAGATAAAATTACGTTGATGGATTTATTGCCTTCATCTACTTCATTCAATAATTTTGGCAAATCGCGGTATGAATCGGGTCCGGCAACAATATCTACAAGTTTTTCTTCTTCCAAAAGATTTTTTTTAAGCCTTTCGGCCATGCAGCCCAGGATACCAATTACTAATTCATTATTACGCTTTTTGTTTGCCCGTAAATGAATCAATCGGTGGCGAATTCTTTGTTCGGCATTTTCTCTAATGCTGCAAGTATTTATTAAAATAATATCTGCATCTTCTTCATTGGTGGTATTGGTATAACCATTTTCTGAAAGGATGGTAGCTACTACTTCACTATCAGCAAAGTTCATGGCGCAACCATAGCTTTCTATATAAATATTTTTCGTTTTTGGAGCAATTGTTTTTGCTGTTGTATCGAGTAATTGGTTTTGCATGCTAATGGCGCAAAGATAAATAATATTGGTGACAGATTGTCACCTAAAAAACAAGGATTTTGGTCCAATGGTTAAAAATGCAATGGTATTGAGATTGGTATTATTTTGGCAACTTTAAAAGTTGATGTCAGAAGTTTTTGAGATAGCGGGATGGATGTTACTTTCTTCTGTTAAATATATAGTTGCTATATTAACTTTATTAGCCAAGTCTCCAAGATTTTGGTTTTATGATATGTTAATTGTAGCGGCTGGTGGTGCAATGGGAGTTGCAGTATTTACATATTTAGGTGCAGCTATTTCTAAATATTTGGAACGGTTTCCGGTTTTTAAAATTAAATATAAAAATCTGAGGCGATTTGTACTTATCAAAAATGGATATGGTATAATTGGCTTAGCTTTTTTAACACCCTTAATTTTAGGTGTACCGTTAGGATGCATTATCACCACTATTTTTGAACCCAACAAAGCCAAGGTTTTAAGATTGCAGCTAGTGTCCGTAACATTATGGAGTGCATTGCTTTTTGGCATAAAAGGAGCAATTCAGTTTTTTACTTGATATTTCTTTAAAGCTTTTATTTTGAATGCAGTTATATCTTTAACTTTGAATGATTTAGTTTATAAGAAATTAAACATGTTATAAAAGGTAGTAAGTTTTAGAATTATGAAAACTTAAAACTAATTCGAACTTCAGAATTTTACTTAGAAACGATGACAAACACTTTTAAAAATTATCCATTTTATATTCGCTTAGCTTCTATATTGCTATGTATATGTCTTATTATTGGGCTTTTGTATGTTGGGCAACATATAATTTTCCCGGTGCTTTTGGCACTTTTATTTGCTATATTACTAAGACCTGTAGTAAATTTTTTTATTAAAAAATTACATTTCCCAAAGGTTCTAGCTATTTCATTTTCAGTATTATTAGCTCTATTTTTTTTAACATCCGTTGTGCTTTTTGTTTCGTGGCAAATAGGAGATATAGCAAATGATTGGAATAAAATAAAACTAAATGTAAATACTCACTTTCATAATATTCAGCATTGGATAAAACAGCAGTTTCAAATTAGCTATTCCGAGCAGGATAAATATTTGAAGCAAGTTACAAAAAAATCAATGGATAATGGTGGCCCTAGTGTTGGAGGAACTTTGAGCTCGTTTACAGATGCTTTAATGAATGTGATTTTGATTCCAATATATACTTTTTTGTTTCTTATTTACCACGATTTATTTGTTGACTTTTTATTTAAACTTTTTAGCAAAGAGCATCATAAAAAACTAACGGATATATTGGTAAATGTTAAACAAGCCATTCATAGTTATTTAACAGGATTGCTTACTGAAATGGGAATTGTTGCCACTCTTACAACTTTGGGTTACATGATTGTTGGCGTTCAATATGCCTTACTATTGGGTGTGATTACCGGAATATTAAACCTTATACCCTACGTTGGAATTACCTTGGCAGGTTTGCTGAGTATATTGGCTACCCTAAGCGGTTCAACAGACCTTTCGATAATAGCAGGGGTATTAGTTGTAAATGTTATTGTTCAGTTTTTTGACAATAATATTTTGGTGCCTATGGTGGTAAGTTCAAAGGTTAAAATAAATGCATTTGTTTCGTTGGTTAGTATTATAACCGGTGGTGCTATTGGTGGTGTAGCTGGGATGTTTTTAGCCATTCCTTTAATAGCTGTAATTAAAGTAGTTTTTGATAGAATTGATTTTTTAGAACCTTGGGGATTTGTAATGGGAGACAATTTGCCTAAAAACAACAAGGTTGTGAAAATTAAGATCCCTTTTTGGGGTAAAAAAACTAAATAGATTAAGGTTGACTTCGAATTAGTTTTAAGAAGTTACTCCTGGGCCTAAATCAATCATTCCATCTTTCATTCTTAAGATTCGTTTAGCTCTTCTTGCCACATCTTCTTCATGAGTTACCATTACTATTGTATTCCCATTTTTATGGATTTCATCAAAAAGGTCTAAAATTTCACTCGAACTTTTACTATCCAAATTTCCTGTAGGTTCATCAGCCAATAAGATGGAAGGATTATTTACCAAAGCCCTTGCAATAGCTACCCTTTGGCGTTGTCCTCCTGATAATTCATTGGGGCGGTGATGCATTCTGTCTTTTAATCCTACCGATGTTAAAGCTTTTTCAGCACGTTCTAAGCGCTCATTTTTAGGTATACCTGCATAAATTAGCGGCAAGGCAACATTCTCCAAAGCATTCATTCTGGGCAAAAGATTAAAGGTTTGAAAAACAAATCCAATTTCCTTATTTCTAATTTCAGCTAAGGAATTATCGTTCATTTTAAAAACTTCAGTGCCATTTAAAATATAGGTTCCAGTGGTGGGAGAGTCTAAACAACCAATAATATTCATGAGTGTAGATTTTCCACTACCCGATGGCCCCATAAGGGCCACATACTCTCCTTTTTTTATATCACAATTCAGTTTTTGAAGGGCATATACTTTATGGTTTCCCATTACATAGGTTTTTTCAATTTCACTTAATTGGATTACTGCTGACATTCGGTATGGGTTTTTAGTTGAAAAGGTTAACAATGAAATTAGTTATTATGTTAATCGTCACCAATTAATATTTAAACCAATAATCAATATTTATTTATTAATAAACTTAGGAACCTTAAAATAATCAGAATCTTTACTTGGCGAATTTTTTAAAGCTTCGTGTTTGCTTATTACTTCCCTGATATCATCACTTCGCAAATTATTTTGACGGTCGCTCATATAAATGAGTGGTTCCACATTATCCGTGTTTACTTCTGAAAGTTTATCAAAAAAGCCAACAATGCGTTCCAAATCAGATTTGATTTTTACTTTTTCATCATCTTTAAATTCCAATCTGGCTAAGTGAGCCAATTCATCTATTTTCTTGTTTGTGATTTCCATTTTGGAAGTGATTGTTATACAGTTGGGTTAAATTTTCTAAACTCCGCATCAATAATACTGAAAACTTTAGCTTTCAGTTCATCCTTACGTTCCAAATTTAGACCAACGGTATTTACCTCACGATGAACCACCATTCTAATTCTTCCGGGTGTTAAGCCATTGTCTAAGCCTCCACCGGGCAGTCGTTTCCAGTTGTCGGGTAAGGTAATCGGTATTATTGGAATTTGATTATCGATTGCTAATCTAAAAGCTCCTGCTTTAAATTTGGCCATTGGAGGCACATTTTTATGAATTCCTCCTTCAGGAAAAATAAGCACACTTGTACCTTCTTTTAATCTTTCGGAGGCCATAATAAAAGCTTGATGTGACTCACGATTATTTTGCCTATTTACCGAAATATCAATTGTTCTGAAAAAGATACCAAAAACCGGAATTTTTGCCAACTCATCTTTTGCCATAAAATTAAAGTAATTAGGCAACATCAAATTGGTAATAATAATATCGAGATAAGAAAAATGATTGGAACAAAAAATATACGTTTTGTTTTTATCCGGTTTTTCTTCAAAATAAACGGAAGGGAAAATTAGGCTTGGGTATAGAATACAGTACGCCCATAATTTTCTGAGATTATGCGCTGCCGGATACCATTCTTTTTTTGATAATAAAATCCTAAAAGGGATATAAAGGATAATAAAAATTATAATAAATAAGGTAAGAAACCAAATGGCCCAGGCAAATCGCAAAAATTTAAACATGTAATTTTAAGTTTCTAACAAGGCTGTATTTATTTTGCTTGCCATATAATCGGCTAATCCTTGAAGGGGCTTCATTGCAACCATTTTCATAAACATATTAAGGTCGGCAAAAATGATAGTTTTAACTTTGCAATTTTCACCTTCCGTTTGAATGTGCCATTCAATATATAAGTCAACCGGGGTTGTTCCAATGGGAATAATTTTTATATAAGAATCATCTTTGATTACATCTTTTTTTAGATGAAGGGTACCTAGTCCTTGGACTTTTAATTTGGCTTCATCTGCATTACTCCACCATTCGCTAACCTGAGATGGCATTAACTTTTCATGATTATTAATATTAGTTAAAAAATCAAAAACAGTTTTAGCAGATGAATTAACAGCGTTTAGGGTACTTTCTATTTCGGTCATAGTTATTTTTGAGGTCTTGTATAAACAAAAGCAGTTATAAATATGGAAGCTAAAATTCCAAATATTATTGACGTAAACAAACTTGGTAAAAGAAAACCTCCAGGGGTAAATTGTTTATGGATACTTTCTAAGGCCTTAGTCATATTAATGGTAGAATCTTGAGCAATTTCAGCATTGGATTTAAATTGAGCCTTGGCAATTTGTTCAGGTTTTACTAAAATTTGTGGAGAGGCAAAAAACAGAATGGTAAAAGAAAGAAAATTTACTAATCCGTTGATTAATGAAACCATAAACCCTGTGAACATGCATCGCATGAAACTTATAGTATTTCCGTTCACTTTTTTTGCAGCAATAATTGCAAAAATTACACACAAGCCTAAAACTATAATTGAAAAACTTCGAAATAATAGGTTGTTTTCGCGAAGCGTGTATAATTCTTTATTGTAATACAAATAAAGAAAAGCTGAAGAAACCAAACCACTTATTACCCCGAAAATACCGTATACCTTGTTCATTCCTTATAATTTATAAGGATGCAAAATTAACTAAAAAATAACGGAATTTAATCCTGATTTGTATGGTTTTCAGTATGCTCGGAAGAACCATCTTCGCGATCGCGTCTGAATTCATCAAAATTGTATTCAGGCATAAGGTCAGTTTTAACAAAATTCACGGTTTCCTGAAATGCTTCCATAAATTTGTTAAAATCTTCTTTATATAAAAAGATTTTATGCTTAATGTACATGCCATCTTCCGGTCTTTTCTTACTTTCTGTAATGGTTATGTAATAATCATTACCTCTGGTTGCCTTCACATCAAAAAAATAGGTTCTTTTTCCTGCCTTTACTTTTTTTGAAAACACTTCTTCATTTCCTTCTCTTGTAGAATCGTACATATGCTCTTTATATCATCAAATTTCATACGCAAAAAACGTGTTTAATTTGATTATCACAACTTTAAGATATTAAATTATTGTCAAAAAAAATTAAGTAACTGATATTCAATCTGTTTATTTCAGAATATACACTGCTCATATATTGATTTTATTTTTCAACAAACTTTGTGAACAACAAAAGAGCCTGAAACTGCATGAATAAAAGAAAATTTATAAAAAGTAGTATTTTTGCCAAACTATTCAAAATTAAATGATTGATTTAAAAGAAACCAATGTGTTGCAAGATGCCAGAATATTTGGCACGATGAGTGAGTTTGAGCATGAACAAGTTATGTTGTGTCATGATAAAGCTACCGGATTAAAGGCTATCATTGCTATACATAATACAGTGCTTGGGCCAGGATTGGGTGGAACACGATTTTTTAATTACACCTCCGAAAGTGATGCTTTAAGAGATGTTTTGAGATTATCAAGAGGAATGACTTATAAGGCTGCTATTTCGGGACTTAATCTTGGGGGAGCTAAAGCTGTTATAATAGGAGACCCAAAAACTTTAAAATCTGAAGGTTTGTTTAGAAAGTTTGGTCGTTTTATTGAAAATCTTAATGGTAAATATATAACTGCAGAAGATGTAGGAACAACTACTCGTGATATGGAATACATAAGCATGGAAACAAAACATGTTGTTGGTTTACCTGAAATTAAAGGAGGGGGAGGAGACCCATCACCTGTTACAGCGTATGGTGTTTTTATGGGAATGAAAGCTTCTGCTAAATTTGTTTATGGCAGTGATTCATTAAATGGAAAAACTGTAGCTGTTCAAGGAATTGGCAAAGTAGGTTGGCATTTGGTTGAAAGATTGCACGCTGAAGGAGCCAAAATATATGTTTCTGATATTAATGATGCTCAACTTCAAAAAGCTGCATCTGATTTTGGAGCTATCGTGGTTGATGGAAACGATTTGTTTGATTTGAATGTTGATATTTTTGCACCATGTGCTATGGGAGCTATATTAAACACAGATACAATTAGCAGATTAAAATGTTCCATTGTGGCTGGTGCAGCTAATAACCAATTAGAGCATGAAGATGAGCACGGAAATATGTTGAAGGATAGAAACATTGTTTATGCTCCTGATTTTTTAATAAACGCAGGTGGGTTAATCAACGTGTATTCAGAACATACCGGTTACAATAGAGAAATTGCCCTTAGTCAAGCTGAAAATATTTACGACACAACGCTTGAAATATTAAAAACTGCTCAAAAAGAAAATACTCATTCTCAAAAAGCTGCTATAAAATTAGCTGAGAACAGAATAGCTCAAATGAGAAGCGTGAAGTCTACCATTTAATAAATTGTCCTTAAATGTTTTTGGTCAATTTTTTTTGACTAACTATGCTTAAGGACTTTTTTATGTGTAAAAAATTATAAAGTTGCTTCGGTATTTCAGTTAAATCCTCAGCAAAAGCAAATAAATGAGTTATGGAGATAAAGAAGTTATTAAAAAGTGAGTTAGTCTATCTATTATTAATATCATCCTTTTTACTAAGTTTTTTTATCTATTTTGCGGTTGTTTCTCTGGGGTGTGAGGGAGGAATGGACAGTTATAATCACTACCTTATATCGCGCTACAGTTGGAAATACCCGCATCTTTTTTTAGATCAATGGGGTAAACCTCTTTATAATATTCTAGCATCACCATTTGCCAATATTGGTTTTACAGGTGTTAAGTTATTTAATATTTTTCTTTGGATTGCTTCTGCATGGACTACATGGGCTACCATAAAAAAACTAGGATTACAGTATGCCTGGTTGGGATTTTTATTGGTAATACTTCCTCAGGTATCTATTGCAAATACCATTTCGGGTTTAACAGAATATTTAAATGAGTTTCTATTAATTTTATTTTTTTATTTGGCGGCTTCAAAAAAATGGAGCACCGCAGCTTTCGTTTGCGGGCTGTTGCCATTTGCAAGGAGTGAAGGTTTTGTAATAATGGCGGCAGTTGGATTTTATCTAATATTAATCGAGAAACAATACAAAAGCCTTTTATTGTTTATAGCCGGTCCAGTAATTTTTAACGGTATAGGATGGATAGTAGAAGGAGACCCCTTATGGATAATAACAAACAATCCTTATATAAAAGCTCAGTTTAAAGCTCTGAACCTTTGTGGTAGTGGAAGTTTTTTTCATTATTTTAAACTTTCACACTTTATTTTTTCATTGGCGGGTTCAGTATTGGTGGCACTAGGAACAATAATGGCATTGATTTCATTATTAAAGAAAACAAATTCTCAAGCCTTTATAAATCGCTTTATGTTTTGGCTGGTAGGTGGTGTTTTTTGGTTGTATTTTGGGGTTCACTCTTTTATCTGGTGGAAAGGTATGATGGGAAGTTGTGGCTATAGCCGGGTGATGGTTGTTATTACCCCGCTTATGGCCTTATTGGGGGCTTATGCCTTTAACAATATAATTCTTAATTTTACAAAGTATAAAAACTACTTCATGGCTGTTTTAGCTATTTTACTATTAGTTTCTGCATCACATTCCTATCAGTATCTTAAGCGAAATTTTCCTCTTCAAATTTCGGAAGAACAAAAGGTATTTGTAGAAGTGGCTGAATGGCTTAAAACCACTGATTACAAAAATGGAATGACTTATCATTTGTATGCTTACCTAAGTGTATTAGCAGATATCGACCCTTATGATAAAAACCATTTTACAGATTTATGGAGTTTTGATTTTAAGTATTCGCCTATTGGTAGCACAATAATTTGGGATGGACATTTTGGTCCCAATGAATGCCAAATTCCTTTAGAAAAACTAAAAAGTGACCCTAATTTGGTGTTAATCAAATCATTTATCCCTTCCAAACCTTTTACCACTTTAAACAATTATCCTTTTGAAATACATGTATTTAAAAAGGTTAAAAACACAAGTGAAAAGTAATGTCAATATGCTTACTTTTGCAACCCGTTTTAAAAAAGAATTATTGATGCTGAATAGGAGGTTAATACGTGTGAAGGTGCTACAAGCTGTTTATGCTTATCATCAATCTGAGGTAAAGGATATAAGATCAGCCAAGTCATTTCTTCGAAAGTCGATTAATGGAATTGAAGACACTTTTATAAATATTTTACAGTTTCCTTATGACTTGTTTCATTTTGTAAAAACAAATTATAACCCAGCTGATAAGCACTTAAAAGTAAAAAACGAAAGTGGTTCCTTATTTAGCTACCTATCTGAAAACAAGTGTTTGGATTTGTTAACCGGGCATCCAAAAACCAAAGAAATTTTCACCATTTCTTCATACAACTGGAATAAGGATAGCGATTTTTTGTTTACTATTTACAAACAAATAGGAGAATCGGATTGGATTAAGCAATTTGAAAATACAGATAGCAGCGATTACAGCAGAAGCTATGAGTTTTTAACAACGCTATACAAATATCTTATTGAAACTTCAGAAGATTTTAATACCAAAATGGAGGAAATTAGCATTCATTGGCAAGATGAAAAGATTCCTGTTTTAAAATCAATTGAAAAATTATTAAAGTCATGTTCTGAAGAAGATGGAAGCAATATTTCAGTTCCTTTGATATCAAAAGATTTAGACGATGATATGGACTATTCAGAAAAACTTCTGGAAATAACTACCAAAAATCATGACAAATTTGAAGATTTAATAGCCAAACGAACTCCAGAGTGGGATTCGGAACGTATAGCCCGAATTGATTTGTTTATAATGATAATGGCCTTGGCAGAGTTTATGGAATTTCCAAATATTCCTGTTAAAGTTACTTTAAATGAATATCTTGAATTGGCCAAAATTTACAGCACACCACAAAGTTCAAAATTTATTAACGGGATATTGGATAAGTTGCTTAATGAGTTAAAAAAGGAAGGGAAAGTTATTAAACAAGGCCGAGGATTGGTTGAATAAATGACTGTTAAGGAGTTTAGAATTTAGTATTTTTGCGCCACAATTAAAAAATAAAATCTATGAAAACCAAAATTTCTTTTTTTGTATTAGTCTTAACTTCCATTTTGTTTTCATGTGGTAATGGAGCAAGTTCTTCCGACACAAATCTTATCGAATCTTCATCAACCGCCGACAATCCTGAAGGAAATGGCAAAGAACCAATTATTACATTTGAACATGAAACCTGGGATTTTGGAACCATTATAGAAGGTGAAGTTGTGGAGCATTCGTATACGTTTAAAAATACAGGCACCAAACCACTTTTAATTTCTGATGTTCAGGCTTCATGTGGATGCACTATACCTGAATGGCCCCGTGAACCGATAGCTACCGGACAGGAAGGGACAATAAAACTTCAATTTAACAGTAATGGTAAAAGTGAAAATATCAACAAGGATGTTACCATTTTTTCAAATGCCAATCCTATTAAAAAGAAACTAACTTTTACAGCTTACGTTAAAAAGAAGCCTGAAGCAAAGTAACCAAATAGTGCTGTTAATATTGAAACTAAAATGAAAAGTAGTTTGTTCAATTGAAATGCAAACAATTAAGATTTATAACAATTTAAAAAAAAATAAATGTACGAAATTTTATTAATGGCCCCAACCAAAGGTGGCAATGGCTCCATGAACATGATAATGATATTATTAATGTTTGTGGTTATGTATTTTTTTATGATTCTTCCTCAAATGCGCAAAGGAAAAGCTCAAAAGAAGTTTTGGAGTGAATTGAAAAAAGGAGATCACATTATTACATCCGGAGGCATCCATGGTAAAATAACCGAATTAAAAGACAATTCAGTTGTTATTGAAACCGAAGGTGGCGGAAAATTAAAAATTGAAAAATCAGCCATTTCTTTAGAAATGACTCAAGCTGCGGAAAAGGCTACTGCCTAAACATTCATATTTTTTTAATAAATTCACTTATCAAACTTCATTTAAAAATTGGTGTTACCGGTGGCATTGGTAGTGGAAAATCAACTGTTTGCCAAATATTTGAGCAATTAAATATTCCGATATATAATGCTGATAGCAGGGCTAAGGCTTTAATGCAGGAAGATGCTGAGTTAAAAAAAAAGATACGAAAAGCGTTTGGGTGGGATGCTTATGATGAAAAAGATCAACTGAATAGGTCATATCTTGCCAAAATTGTTTTTAACAATACTGAAAAGTTAAATACACTTAATTCACTTGTTCATCCTGCCGTTTTTGAAGATTATCGTCAATGGTCAGCAAAGCAAATCGAGCATCCCTATTCAATTAAGGAAGCCGCATTAATGTTTGAAACCGATAGTTTTAAAGAACTTGATAAAATTATTGTGGTTACGGCACCAATTAATACCCGCTTGGAAAGGGTGGCGCAACGCGATAATGTAAAAAACGACGATGTTTTAAAACGCATGGAAAATCAAATGAGCGACCGTGAACGAATAGCAAAAGCTGATTTTGTTATAAAAAATGATGGTAAATCATCCTTAATAAATCAGGTGTTACATTTACATCATCATTTTTTAGACCTGGTGAAAGATAAAGGATAATGTTTTTAATTTGTAGTTACCAATGACAGACAATCGCACCATTGTATTAACTCATACCGAGATAGAGCGCAAAATGCAGCGCATGGCTTGGGAAATTTATGAAAATAATCATTTGGCCAAGCAACTGGTTTTGGTAGGAATTGGCGATAATGGCAACCACATTTCAAAATCTATAGGAAAAATACTTTCCCAAATTTCTAAAATTTCAATTCAATATGGTCATATCACCATTGATAAACCTAAAGGTTTTGATTCGGATGCCCTACTGGAATGCGACACAAACCTAAAAGGTGAAATTGTAATAATGGTAGATGATGTGCTAAATAGTGGTAAAACAATGTTGGCTTGCATGCTTCCGGTTATTGCCCAAAAACCTTCAAAAATTCAGACGGTAGTATTAGCAAACCGAAATCATAAAGCATTTCCGGTAAAGGCCGATATTGTGGGTATATCTTTGGCCACAACTTTGCAGGAACATATTTGGTTTGAAATAGAACCTGATAATAAAATGTTGATTTTTTTAACATAAAATTAGCGCAACTCATACATGAAAAAAAGTTTAATAATTCTGTCGCTCATCACAGGGCTGTCTGTGTTTCTTCAAAACTGTGCCCCTTGTGATGATTGCGAAATAACACCGGCTCCCAAAGAAGTAAAGGTTGTAAGCAAAACCGGCGATAATCTTATTTTTGGAAGTTCATCAGTATATAATCCTGATAACATTGAAGTGAAAAATGACTTGGGTGAAGTTGTTGAACACTTTACTAATATTAATAATGGAACCATCGATTTTTCATTTGCTGTAAAATCTGACACTTATTTCTTAAAGCTTTCAGCTACTGATACAGATACGATTGTGTTTGGCTTTGGCAAAGACAAGCAAATTGATTGTTGTAATGAGTTTGATGTAACCAAAACCACCAAGATTAATGGCAAACTTGTGAGCAACAGCGATCAGATTACCATCGTCAAATAAGCATACCTTCTTCGATTAGTTTCTAACTACTTCATTATGAAAATTCAAAATGTTTCATTTAAAAGTGTTGATGAATTTCTTGATTTTTTACCTGAGGAAGAGTTGAAAATTGTAACCGTTTTGCGAGCCCTTGTTTATGATTGCTTGCCTAATTGTAAAGAAAAAATATCCTTTAATGTTCCCTTCTATTTTCTTCATAAAAGTGTTTGTTTTATTTGGCCGGCCTCC
>CAMDGU010000038.1 GCA_945897885.1 Chitinophaga pinensis | reverse complement strand
AGTACTTAATCAAAGGACAAAATATTTTAGATTATCTTAATTGATAGTATTGCAAACGCTGGTTAACTTGACCACTTGTCGCCGGCCTGTGTGAGGCTTGCGACAGGTGGTCAAAGGCTCCTATTTTTGCAAAATGACTCTTATTTCCTCGAATAACATAAATAAATTATAATCGAAGAAATAATATAGATGGTTTTACAATCAATTTAGCCAATTATATGAATTAGATGAGTTATGCGTTTGAAAGTAGTTTTGGACCAATTATTCACCTAAATGATTTTATTTAAAGCCTCAATATTTTGTTTTCAGAATCAATTTTATCCCCCAAGTTCACCTTAAAAATTCTTCCCCAAAATGAACTATTTATCCACATCTTGGGTCCTAATTGGACCTCAAATTTGTGTTTCACCTGTGCTTCACCAACTGTTTTTAAATGCGTTTAAAAGTCAGTAAATGAGCGTAATAAAGTGTTAAAATTGAATCCGCTCGGGACCTCAATTAGATTTAAAAACCCTCTGATTTTTCAGGGGGTTTTGTTTTTTAAATTTGTATGGGGGACACTTTTGAAGGTTCAGGCAATTAAAGTGAGTTAATTTTTTGATTAAAGAAAAAACGGGACTATCTATCGACAATCCCGTTTTTAAAACAAACCTCATTATGAATTAAACTTAGGCAATAATAAATAATTCTTTTAATAACTTTACATTTATAAAAAAATTAATGAAAAACACCTTCCTTTTACTTGTCGCCTTTCTTTTAAGTTTAAATTCCTTTTCTCAATATGTAGTTACTCGAACTGATACAATCTTCGGGAAGGTTATTTATTGCGAATATGACAATTACAGTAAATATATTTTAAAGATAGGAGAAAAAGATACTATTAGGAAAATATTGCTTGACAGTATCGTTTCGATTACTAAAGATAATTCAACAACAATTTTGAATCAGATTATTGAGGAAAACAAAATTAGAAGTAAAATTATTACTAAAACTGTTGGAAAAGAATTAATCAAATAAGGGAAATTAAATAATATTGCCTCAGGTTTAGAGGTTGTGGGTTATGTGGTTACTGGGGTTGGTGGTGCTACCTTAAATCCGCCAATAATGATTGTGGGCGGAGTTGTTTATCTCGTTTCATGGGTTGTTAGAACATCAAGTTACAGGCATGTGATTGAGGCAGGACAAATATCGGATGGTTATTATAAAAATTCAATGAAACCTATTCAGATAGTTCAATAAATTTCACTTTCAAATTTGCTCTAAAACCTTTCGGAGGTTACTTTTATGGTTTATACCTAAAAAACGTTTTAGTGTCTTAAAAGGTTTGTTTTAGGGTGTTAATTGCCTTACTTCCCAGCCGAGTCTCAATTGAATGGATTTGAGAAGGTAAGTTGGACGCGGCGGCTCTTATTACTTCCGCCGAGCCCCTGCAACGCTGTTAACTTTTCTCATGTGGCCGCGGCCGGTAATAAAAGGTTTTAAATTTATAATGGATGAATGGATTACTTGGCCATAGGCTGGATATAAAATCACACGCCGGAGGCGGAGATAGCATTGCACAAGCGAGAGCTGGGAGGAATATTAACCATCTTACTTTATTACCGATTTGTGTCTTAAACCGGCGAAGGGTGGTCAATTTGACCGATTTTTGTGCTTTTGCAGCCCATTTAGATTTAACGGAATAGATGATACAATTTAACGCTGAACTATTACCTTAAAGATGTATTGACTTTGGGAACTCAAAATATAAGCCATGTAAATTCCATTCGGCAAATCCTGAGGCAATAAGACTTGAGTTTCATTTTGAACATTGGATACCAAGTGTATTCTTCCGTGAATATCCTTCAAATAAAGCACTGCTGAAATATTAGTGTTTTGTGTGGGAAGGATTACATAAATATAATCCTGAGCCGGATTTGGGAAAATAGAAACTTTAGCATCATTGAGTTTATCCTGAGTTCCTAAACTTAAACCAAAAACATCCTTGCAATCCACATTTGGCTTCATGGTGGTGATACCACAACCCCTAAACATAAAATTTTGACAAATTGCTATATAATAACTAATTGCTTTGGCCTCTGAAAGAGTTATCGTATCTCGACTACACCATTTATCAGAAGGTAAAAGGGTGACAGTTGGAAACATACTTTCACCCAACTCATTAACATGTCCCAAACCCAGTGAATGCCCCATTTCATGCATGAGTACATAGCGAAATTTAGATGCACCTGCAGGCGGCTGGCCCTTGCCATAATACCAATTTTGCTTAGTGTTGAAGCGTAAAAGCTGAGTTTGATTGTGGTAAAATACATCAGCTCCTAGAATACAAGAAGACCATAACTTGTCATTATATCCAATTACACCAAGAGAAGTATCTGGCGCCAGAATATGCATTCCTTCTCCTAGACTTAGTGGAACCAATTTTGTGAGGGGTTCAATAATGTAATTGGCTCCTGTTTTGCATCTAAATTCTTGAACTACATCAGCAATGGCTTGTTTTATCAAAGGATTATTCCAATAAACTGGATGAACAAACCAGCTGACTCCTCCATTTTTATTGTTATCTGTAAGTAAAGTATAGAGTAATGGATATACCTTTCGGTATCCTAGATTTGCCTTAACTTTCAGAGTGTCTGCAGACAAATAATCTTTACTGTTAATGACAACTTTTACTTTGTTCGAAAATGCCAAAGGCATAGCCACCTTAATTTCTGTCTCGCTCCAACTTAAATAATTTAATTCATTTCCAGATGTTGCGTCAGAATAAGAATTCCCTTCATTGAAAAAACTTACATATGAGGTGCCTCTTGTTGCGCCAAATCCAGTTCCTTTTAGAGTCAGTAATTCATCTTTACCGCCAATAATCTGTTTTGGGGAAATAGATGTAATTTTCTGAGCGCTTATCGCCAAATTAAGTGAGAGGAGAAATAGTATAAAAATAATACGGAGGTTAGACATAATGTATGTTTTAAGTGGCGAATATATATTAGAAAATTCAAAAAATAGTTCATTTGATATATAGGTTGGAATATGAAATCTAAGAGAGTTTGAAATTGGGTGATCAAACCAAAATATTGAATTTAAGGTAAGGCTGAAATTCCCGGAGTATAGAAATTACTTGTGTAATTTTTTTAAAACTTGGAATTTTTGTCTTTTTGTAAGCATTTTAATTTTTAAAATTCACATTTAAAATTCTTTCGCAAAATGAACTATTTATCCAAATTTCGGGTCCTAATAGGACCTCATATTTGTGTTTCACTGTGCTTCATTAACTGTTATTAAATGTGTTTAAATGACAGTAAACGAGCGCAATAAGTTATTAAAATACAATCCGCTCGGGACATCAAACAAAAGCCTCTGAAATTTCAGAGGCTTTTTTATTTGATTAAGAATAGATTATTTAAAACTTCATTGTTAGCCCAATCCGTTTTCTATCTTTATCTACTTCGGTGATTCTAACTTTTACATGTTGCCCGAGGCTAACTGCCTCCATGGGGTGTTTAATAAACTTATGGCTCATGGCAGATATGTGAACGAGGCCATCGTGTTTCACTCCAATATCTACAAATGCCCCAAAGTCCACGATATTGGTAATAATGCCATTCAATTCCATGCCTGCATCCAAATCGGAGATACTGCGAACGGTATCGCTAAAACCAATTTGTTGAAACTCCCCTCGTGGGTCCAATCCAGGTTTTTTTAATTCGTTTAAAATATCAAGAATAGTAGGTAATCCAATGCTTTCCTTCTCATTGATATATGCATCAGGTTTTAAAGTATCCACCAATGCAGTATTTTGTAACAGTTCGGTTACTTTAACGCCCTTATCAGCTGCCATGCGCTGAACCAAAGGGTATCTTTCGGGATGAACAGCGCTATTATCAAGCGGGTTCTTTGCTTCGCGAATACGTAAAAAACCGGCACACTGTTCAAAAGCTTTCTCACCCAATCGGGGCACATTTTTTAATTGTTCCCGCGATTGAAATGCACCAATGGTATTGCGAAGTTCCACAATATTTTTCGCCATTACGGGTCCCAAACCACTTACTCGTGCAAGTAAATGTTGGCTTGCTGTATTCAGGTTAATACCTACCTGATTTACCGCAGATTCTACCACGGTTTCCAAACGTTTCTTTAAAAGGGTTTGGTTTACATCATGCTGGTATTGCCCTACGCCAATACTTTTTGGGTCAATTTTTACCAGTTCAGCCAGAGGGTCCATCAAACGGCGACCAATGGAGACCGCTCCCCGAACGGTTAAGTCTTTATCAGGAAATTCTTCACGGGCTATGTCGGAGGCACTGTAAATGGAAGCCCCTGACTCATTTACCATGTAAATTGGAATATTAATTCCGGATATTTCTTTTATAAAGTCCTGGGTTTCTCTACCGGCTGTGCCATTTCCAATCGCAATGGCTTCTACTCTATAATCCTTTAAATTTTTTTGAATTGCATCTATTGATTTTTGTTTTTCATGTTGAGGCTCGTGAGGAAAAATAGCTGTGTTACTCAATAATTCACCTGTTTCACTTAAGCACACTATCTTGCAGCCGGAACGAAATCCGGGGTCTATTGCCAAAACGCGTTTTTGACCAAGAGGTGCCGCCAACAATAATTGTTTAAGATTTTCAGCAAATACCTTAATGGCTTCTTCATCTGCTTTTTCGCGAAGTTTTGCCATCATTTCTGATTCCAAGGAGGGCTGTAATAAACGATCCCAGGCATCCGCCATTGCAAGGATGATTTGCTTTTGCGATTCGCCATATCCACGCAAACATTGACGTTTCATTATTTGATTCACCGTTTCGTCATCGGCTGAAATGCGCATTTTTAACCATCCTTCTTCTTCGCCCCGTTGCATGGCCAAAAAACGATGGGAAGGACATTTGGTATAGGATTCTTTGTGGTCAAAATAGTCTTTATATTTTTGAGCCTCAGGTTTGGTTGATTTACCACGAATAGATTTGCTGGATAGGATGCTTTCTTTTTCAAATACCCCTCTCAGTTTGGCTCTAAGCGTTATATCTTCGCTAATCCATTCGGCCAAAATATCTCTTGATGCTATCAATGCTTTGTCTAATCCAATAGAAGCATCTTTTACCAAATTTTTCCAGGTATGCAACCACTGGTCTCCTTTTTGGGCATAAATAGCTGTTGCCAAAGGTTCAAAACCTGCCTCACGGGCCACATCGGCTTTTGTTTTTCGGCGCGATTTATAAGGTAAATATAGGTCTTCTAGTTTTTCCGAATTTTCAGCCTCCAGCAGTGCTTTTTTAAGTTCCGGGGTTAATTTTCCTAATTCTTCAATTTGCGATAGAATGAATTTTCTCCGTTTTTCCAGTTCCTGCAATCGGTCGTATTCTTCCTCAATACTTCGCAATTGAACTTCATCCAAATCACCGGTTTTTTCCTTGCGATAACGGGCTATAAAAGGAATAGTAGCATCCTTTTGTAACAAAGTAATTACATTATTAACCTGCCATTCGTTAAGGTGTAATAATTTGGCAATGTTAGTGGCAGACATATCCTGCGAAAATATTGCTAAAGCAAACTAAAAGCTATAAGTAATTTTAAAAATACCTTTACTTCAAATTTATTGAATTGAGAGAAAACGGTAAATAGTTAGAAGGCTCAAAAATATTTAAAAACCGGAAATTCAATGGTCTTGCCTTTTATCGTTTTATTTTTAATATACACATCAAAAAAATTCCAATAAGCTAGTCCGTCATCCGATTGCGGCTCCAATAAATAAAAAATAAGATTACTTAACGGCTGTGCCATATCCACTTTGTAATCGCCATTTTTAAAGCTTTTGGTTTGTGGTTTAAAATTACCATACAATTTAGCTACACTGTGTTTTTGAAAACTATTTTTACTGTTAACCAAACTATCTATTAAAAAAGTTTCACCGGTAAAGGATTGGTTTTTTTTCAATTCTTCCAACTGTATTCCATGAAGTTTTAAATTTTCGATCACCGTGGTAAATTCAGCCGGAATGATATAGCCACGAGGCAAAGTACTTTCTTTGGTGGCTATAAATTTGGCATGGTAATCAATGGAATCGTACTTTACAATTTTTCCGGTTCGATAGTGTTTTTTTAAACCATTGCTATCTAAGACAGTTAAATACTCGTAGGTTATAAATCCATTTAGCTTGTTCAATGGAACCATTTTATATTGAACCCCTTTTTTTACTTTGCCCGCATTTTTTAAAACATTTTGAATGGAGGCTTCTTCGGCATTTTTATTAATGTCCATAATTTCATTGGAATTTTTATTGGCAAATTCAAGAATTTCAGCCATAAACACATAGGTGCTGTTGATGCGTTCATAAAAACGATTATGGGCAAAGGATTCGCTTAAAATTGCCATCCGATTGCGAAACCCAAATTGGTTTACCAAATACCTTGGATGGTGATTGTAGGTATAGAAATTTTTTGGTGGCCATCCTTCGTTAAGCTCATAATCGCCATACACCCCAAATTTTAAATCATATTTTTCGTGAACTGCTAAGGTTATAGAAGGCAGCATTTTATAATAGGAGTATTCAAAGGGCTCATATTCCCCTGCTGAATGGTAGCTTGGTGCCCAGGTTAATGGATAGGCATGCCATGTGCCATTGGTGGTATGTAAATCAACAAAAATTTGTGGGTCCCATGGATTTATAACATTTTGAAATAATGACCGGGTTTCCAAAGCATCCATTTTCATGCCATCGCGGTTAAGGTCATACCCCTGGCTGTTTTCTCTTTCTCCTGTTTCCGGCGGACTGTCTTCTTGAGAAGGTCTTAAACCTTTAGCCATTTTATCATTGGCATCGGTGTTATAAATAGGTACAAAAAGGATGATTAAATTATCCAGTAAATGGTTTTTATCAACCAACAAAATTTCACGCATCAGCATCATTAATGCTTCTTTACCTTCTACTTCGCCGGCATGAATATTTCCCTGAATATAGATAACTGCTTTTTTTGAAGCTTTTGCTTCTTCTGCCGTTTTTATTTGTGGGTTAGCCAACACAGCAACCGGAATATCTTTTCCTTCAAGGCTTTTACCCATACTAAAAATAAATACATTGTTGCTTTGTTTCTTTATTGCTTCCAGAAACCCAATTACATCAACATAAGTGGATGTCTTTTGAAACTGACTCCGCTCAGGAGCTAGTATCAAACTATCTGACCATACGGATTGGGCATATGTATATGTTTGAAAGAGTATTAAAAATAGAAGGAGAATGTGTTTGTAGTTCATAGGCATCAATTAAACCGCTGCTTTAGACTACTTCTCCGGAATCCTCTGTAACGTTTCCATAAAAAATGCCCAATACTTTTGTACCGAACTGATTTGTACTTTTTCGTCGGGTGAATGGGCTCCACGGATGTTTGGCCCAAAAGAAATCATTTCTATATCCGGGTAATTTCCGCCTAAAATACCACATTCCAACCCGGCATGGCAGGCACCAATCAAGGCATCTTCTTTGTATAACTCCTTATAAAGGTTTCCCATTATTTTAACAATTGGCGCTTCAGGTTTTGGAGCCCAACCGGGGTAGGAACCTTTAAAATCAACCTTGGCACCAATTAATTCAAACGTGGATTTTAAAGCATTGGCCAAATCCATTTTTTCACTATCCACCGAGCTGCGGGTAAGGCATTGTATGGAGTATTCACCTTCCTTTACTAAAACTCGGGCTAGGTTATTGGAGGTTTGCACCAGATGCAATATATCCGGACTCATGCGGTAAATTCCATTGGAGCAGGCATAAAGGCTTTTTAACAATTTGCTTTGAAAGCCTTTTTGCAAAACCCTGAAAAACGTATCGCCTTTTTCTACAGTTATGGTAAGATTTGGGTCGGTAGTGTTATGTTCTGCTTTTAGTTCAGTTTCCATGGTTTTTATAAACCAATCCAACGCTTTTTCTTCTTTTTCAGGAATTACAAACTCGGCCACCGATTCGCGAGGAATGGCATTTCGCAAACTGCCGCCATCAATGCTGCCTATTTGTATTCCGTATTTTTCAAACAAGGCTAATAAAACCCGGTTCATTATTTTGTTGGCATTTCCGCGGCCTTTGTAAATGTCCATGCCCGAATGGCCGCCGGTTAATCCTTTTACATACAATCTATAACCCGCAGAATTTGGCGGAACTGCTTCGTGGGTATAGGCTCCTGTGGCGGTAACATCAATGCCACCGGCACATCCAATGGTTAGTTCATTATCGTCTTCTGTATCTAAGTTTAACAAAATTTTACCATCCAGTAATCCACCTTTCAGGTTCAAGGCCCCTGTCATGCCGGTTTCTTCATCTATGGTGAACAGGGCTTCAATGGCGGGATGAGCAATGGTTGTAGATGCTAAAACCGTCATAATACTAGCTACCCCAATTCCGTTATCAGCTCCAAGTGTAGTTCCATTGGCTTTTACATAATCACCGTCTACCAGCATTTCTATGCCTTGGGTATCAAAGTCAAAATCTGTGCTTGCGTTTTTTTGATGCACCATATCCAAATGGCTTTGCAATACAACGATTTGTTTATTTTCCATGCCTTTGCTGGCTGGTTTTTTGATGATTACGTTTCCTATTTCATCTTGCATGGTGGGTAGCCCAAGTTTGTTTCCAAATTCAACCATAAACGCTATAATGCGTTCTTCTTTTTTTGACGGGCGGGGAACAGCATTTATATCGGCAAAATGATTCCACATTTCTTTAGGCTCTAGTTCACGAACTGTATTTGACATGATAGTTTGGATTTTAAAAATTAAAAGTTGGGCAAAGGTATTTTTATTTGAGTTAGTCAAGAAATGATTGGAACTATTTTAATCGCAAATACGGATATATTTATACAATTCGTGATATCAATCATGAAAACCTGCTGATTTTGGTCAGTTTTAAAAAAGCGGAGTCAAATAATATTTGTGTCCTTATTTTTTAAAGTTTCGTACTTATGAAAACACAGTTATTATTATGCTTTGCCTTATTATCCTTTAAACTTACAGCGCAAGATAACACTATACCTGCAGCAGACTCAATTGCATCAACTTCAGTTAAGAATAATGAATTTATCCATGCCTCGAGTGATACAGGTGAAAAGAAAAAGTTTTTTAAATTGGGTCATGAAAAGGGTGGAACCGTCTGTGTAAACGGGCTTGAAAAATTTGAAATAGCATTTAGTACCCATAAAAGTTTAACAGCCATAGGACAGCTTCACTTTTACGGGCCATTAAAAACAGAGGGCAGGGTATTTATGATTGTAGAGGAAGAGCAGGATGAAATAAAAAAGGACCGTTATTTTGGCACAGCGGTAGATTTAACCTGGAAAAGTTTTCCGGCACACATTGGGTATTCAATAGGTATTGATCCGTTCAAAAAAAATCTGAATACTACTTTTGGAGGTGTATCTGCTGCCATTTATTGGTCGGATATAAAAGCTGTTAATAAGTCGTTTCATATTTTAAGAACCGGTATATCTGTATTGAAATTAACCGAAAACCTAGTAAATTATCATAATGAAGATTCTGTAATGTCAACTCCCAATGTGTTGGATTATTCTTTGTTTTATCAAATGCAGCCAATTCATTTAAACGAGTTTACTACGCTTTATTCAGAAGGAATGCTTAGGTTAAGAAAAGACCAAAGTTTTAGTGAATTTGAATTGGGTATTAGAAATGAAAAAATTCTAGAAAATCTGTTTGGAGTGGGTGTAAAAGTGAATTTTGATGATTTTCATTTTTATTCGATTTCAGGTATTCTTCGCTTCAATATTTCCAATCCAAATCCAAAACATCAGTAAATTAAAGAATTGTATCATGATAAATATTTATACAGATGCATCTAGAGAATTAATTTTAAATTGTTTTAAGTTTTTAAAGTAATATGGCCTCAAGAAATTATTTGATTTTATTTATTCTTATTTATATTGCTCCTAATACATTTTCTCAGAGAAACTATTCTAATTCGAGTTCAAAAATTATTGTCAGAGGGACTTCAAACCTTCATAACTGGAATTTGCTAACCAACAAATCAAAAGTAAATATGGTAATGACTATTGATTCAGGACAACTGAAATCTATACAATATTTGTCAATTGAAATTCCTGTTAAATCTTTAAAAAGTTCGGAAGGGAAAGTGATGGATAACAATACCTACAAATCACTTAATGCAGAAAAATTTCCGAATATTGTATACAAGTTAGAAAAAGTTAATAGGGTAACCAAAAACGGAGATAAATATATTTTATCGACTATTGGCACATTATCAATTGCAGGAGTTACAAAAAAAATTAAAATCACAGCAATGGTTGTCATTAAATCTGACGGAACAATAGATTTTAAGGTTCAAAAAAAAATAAAAATGAGCTATTTTAATCTTAAACTTCCTTCATCATTGCTGGGTTGGATTAAAACAGGAGATGAATTGTATATTATGTTTGATTTAATTGTAAAGCAAACCTGAAGTGTGTCAATAAACATAATTTTACTATCATCATGCGCTGATTTATAGGTTTAGTTGGGTATATAGGCCGATTGTAATTTATTTTATAGCCGGCTTTTTTAATGCCTCTATATTTCTTCGTTTTTTTTACCACCTTGGATATTACTAAAAGAATTTCTTCTTGGCCATATTTCCTCATGATTCAAATCATATTTTCAAGTGACTTTGGTCATTATTTAAACAAGTTTGGGAGTGCAACTTTGCCTCACAATATCAACCAAAAAAATAGAAAATATATGAAAACTAAATCATTTAAAACAATCACAGCCAGCATGATGGCTATTCTTGCAGTTGCAGTTGCTTTTTTAAGCAGTTGCAGTGGAGACAACAAAGTAGAACCGTTAGCAGCCAGTACTAATACAGGTACAGATGTAATTAATGCTTCTATAGGTGCTTATGTTCCTACTACATATACCACACCAGGTGCATGGAAAGGGGACAAATCACATAGCAGTGTAAAGTGGGAAACTAAATACTATGATGCAGGTGCTATGCTTACCGGAAGATTTAACAATTTTAATATAAAAATTAATTTTGATCAAGTTAATCCAGCCAACACAAAAATTAACGCTTGGGTACAACTTTCTACCTTTAATACCGGCGAACCAGGCCGTGATGCTTATGGAAAAAGTGGATGTAATTACATGGGCGTAAAATTTGATACCATTCAAAAAACTCCTAGCGTTGTTCTTGCTCCTCAAGTTGCTACAGATACAGCTTGGTTTAACAGCACAAGTTGCAAAAAATATGGCACTGGCTACATGGTAACAGGTAATTTTATTTTCAGAGGTAAAACAATTGTAGTGGATATGCCAATGACTTATACTGGCATAAAAACTGCTACTAACACAACTACCGGAAAGAAAACAGATAGAGCTGGATTTTATGGTAAATTCCCTATAAATGCGCTTACGGTGTTTGGAGTTCCTTCAACCTCAATAGCTGATGTTGTAAATATTATTGTAGACTGGAACTGCGTAACTCTTCCTTACTAATGCAAGATAAATACATAAAATAGAATAATTAAATAAACTTAAACAACAAATAAATATCAATATGAAAACTATTAAATCAACACTAATCCTTATCATGGTTTCAATATTCATGCTTTCTTCATGCAGCAAGGAACCGGGTTTTGAAGGTAAAAACAACATAAAAGGTACAGTAACCATGAATGGTGCCGCAGTTGCCAATGCTATCGTACATATCGCTTTTAATCAAAAAGCAGGAGACGGAACTTTTGATGCATCAGCAGCAACTGACGCCAGTGGTAACTACATAATTCCAGCTTTAAGCAAAGGCGATTATTATTTAGAAGCTGAAATTACCAATCCAATGCTAATTACTTTTAAATCCGATGGTGCTTATGTAAATATTGGATCTAAAAAAGAGGATATAACAGTCAATTTGGAATTGAAATAAGTTTTAAATCTCTTTAAGAAGAGGAGATTGAAAACTTCAAAAAAATACAAAAATTAATTAAAAACAGGGTGGTTCTAATTTAGGTAACCTCCCTGTTTTTTTTAACAAATAAAACAAGATTGGTTTTCTGTCAAATTAAAATAATCAAAGTTAAAAAGTAGCTAATTTGTTTAGAAAATTAAAGATAATAAATTATGAATCTATAAATCCTGAAACCTAATTTTAATTGGGAATTAAGCTTAAGAATTAAACAACATGAAAAATAAAAATTTAAACAGAGCAGCTATTTTAGGGGCACTTACTTTGTTTTTTACAGCTTGCGAAAAAGCCTATTTTCCGCAACCTCCAAAAGCAAAAGTTCCAACAGAAACAGCGGCACTTGAGGCATCCTTCGTAAGCACTGCTCCAATTACAATTAATGATGCGTATTGGAAAAACGCAGATTTTCTTAAAGTGCCAGTTTCCGATTTAAATAAAGGTTCATTGTATCCTGATGGATTTTTGAACATGACAGGAACCTACAATGGACTAACTTCATTTAACAAAGGTGCCGACCCTAAAGTAGTAATGAAAGCAGCCTACGACAATACAAAACTCTATTTGTATATAGAATGGATTGATTCAGATATAGACCCGGCTATAGAAGCTTCTTGGCTATACGGGCCTGCAGATCCATTAAAAACCGATACAACCGGCGGATGGACTTCGCAGGGCAATAGTGATAAATTAGCCTTAGCATTTGATATAGCTAATGCTTCAAGCTCAGCGGGAACATTTGCTGATAAAGGATGTGCTGCTTCATGCCATAATAATAAAATGCAACCTGCTACAGGTTCTGTAGATATTTGGAAATGGGATTTGGCAATTTCAGAACCACTGGGATATGCAACCGATATGGTTACAGACCCTTCAGGATTAGTAAATGACGCAGGAACAACCATAGCTGTTAGAAATAAGTTAGCTGCAGGTAATGCCCGCTCTGCTCCTGAATTTGAATGGGACGGAACAGCACAAGAATATGTGAGACCGGATGGTAAATCAACAACTTTAGATCCCGCCTTCTTTTTATTAAACAAAACCGCATTTGTAGGTGATTTAAAAAAGGGAGATGAAGTGTATCATAATGAAACTTATGGTTGCAACCATTGCCATGGAGATGAAGGTGGGGGAGTAGGCTCATTTGGAGAAGCTACTGCTTTTGCCTCAACAGGTTTTGCTTCCAAGTGGTCAAGAGCTAGTATAAAAAGCTTTTCAGGCGATGCTGACCATCAAGGAAAACAGTATTGGTCACAAGTTCCTCCTGCAAATTATGATGATTTAATAGCCTATATAAAAGGACTTGGAAGCATTCCAGGATATTACCTAAAAACTCCCACAGGCAGCAGTTCAAATATTTGGAGTGTTTCTAATGTGGCTCGTACAAAGGTAAATACCATTGCTCCTCATACCGTGTACAAAGTTATATTGGTTCGTGATTTAACTACAGGAAATCCGGATGATATTCAGTTTACAACACCCGAAGGTAAATCGTATCCTTTTGGTATGGCATTAATGGATAATGACGGAAAAAACCATATTGGTTCACTTAAACAAATTCTCACCTTTAAATCAAAATAACACGCCATGAGAATATTAAAAATAACAACATTGATTTTTCTTTTTTCGGGATTGATTTCATCATGCCAAAAAGAATATTTTAAAAAACCGGTTTTAGACCCTAATACTCCTATTAGTTTCTCAAATGATTTGCAACCCATCATGACTGCAAAATGTGCTTCAAGCGGATGTCATGATAAAAGTTATCCTCCCAACCTATTAAAGGATAAAGCATATTTAGCCCTTATTGATGGAGGATATATCGATACACTTGTACCAAGTCAAAGCCTTCTTATGACCCGAATAAACAAGGATATGCCCAAGGGTAAATTACCTTCAGGAGACATCAGCAAATTTGAAATTTGGATGAAACAAGGTGCCAAAGAGAATTAAAAATAGTGTAAAACATAAACGAAAAACTTTATTACCCAAATTATGAAACAAAACGTATTAAGCAAAGCAGTTATGATGTTCATACTCTTGCACCTGGCCGCATTTAATGTATTGGCTCAGGATGATTCAACAACTGCAGTGGCAGATAAACCGAAAAAGGACAAACGCCCGGTAAAGGAAACGTTTGAAAGTAGTTATCTTTTAAATAACCAAACCATTAAAATTCCTACGAAAAATACGTTGGAATTTATAATACAACACAGGTTTGGAAAACTGAATAGTGAGGATTTTGATTTGCTGGGATTATATGCCCCATCAAACATTCGAATTGGTTTAAACTATACGCTTACCAATAATCTTCAATTAGGAATTGGAACAACCAAAAACAATAAATTGCAGGACATTAACTTAAAATATTCATTATTAAAACAAACACGTTCAGGAAGTATTCCATTAAGTATAACCTATTATGGAAATGCTACAGTTGATGTTAGAAAAGATGTTTATCCTAAATTTACGAATAGATTATCCTATTTTCATCAGATAATGTTTGCCCGTAAATTCAGCAATAAATTTTCGTTACAAGTAGCGCCAAGTTACTCACATTTTAATATGGTTGATTCATTGGTAAAACACGGAAACCTTGGTTTGTCGGTATGCGGAAGAATGAAAGTTGCTGATGCTATGGCAGTGCTTTTTGAATACGATCATAACTTTACAAAGCAGGATGAGGCAGTTTTGACGGTTAAACCTAATTTGAGTTTAGGATTAGAAGCATCTACCGGATCTCACGTATTTCAAATATTTGTTGGCACCTACGAATCCATTATCAACCAACACAATTTTTTGTATAATTCAAATGATTTTACAAAAGGGGATGTGGTTATAGGATTTAACATTACCCGATTATGGAATTACTAAGATAATGGCATAAGTCATAAAAAAACCCCGATTTTTTCGGGGTTTTTTTATGACTTTATTATTTTTTATAAATAAAGAATCTATGTCTGAGGGTATGACTTAAATCATAAATTGTGGTGAGCTATGTCATAAAATTGATGAGTTTATAGATGCAATTTTGTCCAAGGTTACTTCAAAAAATTAAACCAAATTAAATATGGAAAAAATTAAAAATAAAAAAGATGGGTCACGCAGATGGTTCCTTTCTGCGCTGCTTTCGGGCGTTGATGAAAAATTTATTGAAAGCCAAACCGATCAGGAAATGGTAAAAATGCTGACGCCTGATGGGAAACTTGTTGAAATAAGCAAGGCAGTTTTTGAAAAGGCTTCTAAAGGAAATAAAGCTACAAATTCTGATATTTATAAATGGATGGAAAATCCATCAAAAGACAAAAAATAGTTAAACTTAATTAACTTCAAAATATGAAACAACCTGAAGAAATAGTTGACAACAGCCGGCGGGATTTTATAAAAACAGCTGCATTGGCTACCATTGCTACCGCTGCTTGTGGTAGTTTGGTATGTTCATGCTCCACCGAAAAGGCACCAAAAAGCGACAAGGTTAAATTGTTATCTCCTGAAGGCGAGATAGTAGAAGTAGATTCTTCCTATTTAAATCATCAGGAACACATGGCCATTGTTTCTAAATTGGAGGCCAGAGAAGGTATTGCCGGAAAGAAATTTGTAATGGTGGTAGATTTATCACGTTGCAAAAATGCCCGTAAATGCGTGAGTGCTTGCCAAAAATGGCATTACAGACCTGAAGATACAGAGTGGCTTACTGTAAAATTGATGAAAGACAGTGAAAAGGGAGCTCCATATTGGTTTCCTAAACAATGCTTTCATTGCGACAACCCACCATGTGTAAAGGTTTGTCCGGTAGATGCTACTTATAAGCGCGATGATGGATTGGTATTGATAGATAATGAAAGGTGTATCGGTTGTAAATTTTGTATGGCAGCATGCCCATATTCAACCCGTGTATTTAATTGGGACGAACCTGTTGTACCGGATTATATTAAGGATCAACCTTATTCTGCAGAAACAGGCATACCAGCAAGAATTGGTACTGTAGAAAAATGTGATTTTTGTCCTGACAGATCAAGAGAGGGATTGCTTCCTCCATGTGTTGAAGCTTGTCCTAATGGGGTGTTCTATTTTGGTGATGAAAACGAAGATATAGTAACAAATGGCGATGAAACTGTAAGTTTCTCTCAATTAATAAAAGACGGTGGAGCGTATAGATTTATGGAAGATTTGGGAACCAAACCTCGCGTATATTATTTGCCTCCAAAAGATAGACAATTTCCTGTGGAAAGAGGATATGAAGACCTTCCTGAAAATATAAAAGAACGTTTTAAAAGTACCATGGAAGGAACAGAAGGCTAACATTAAATTCAATGAATATTCATCAATTTAACAAAGAATACTAATATTATGGAACTTAATAAATATCAACAAGAGATCTTTGAAAAGCAACGACCAACCATTGAAAAATTTGGTAAGCGAGCTTGGATGTGGTCAGTTTTTTTTCTTCTTTGGGTTATTCTTGGAGGCTATGCTTTGTATTTACAAATAGCCGTAGGTCATAGTGTAACAGGTATGAGAGATAATGTGGTTTGGGGATTATACATTGCCAATTTTATTTTTTTTATTGGTATAAGTTACGCTGGTGCAGTTATTTCAGGAATCTTACATATACTTCAGGTAGAATGGCGAAAGCCAATTATAAGGATTGCGGAGATGATAACAGTTGTGTCTACCATGATAGGTCCTATATTTATATTATTGTGCATAGGCCGGTTAGATAGATTGCATCACCTTTTTCTTTACCCTCGTCTTCAGTCTCCAATTACATGGGACGTATTTGCCATAGGTACCTACTTTACAGGTAGCGTTATCTTTTTATACTTGGCTTTGATAAAAGACTTTGCCATATACCGCGATGCTAAATTAGATATACCAAAGTGGCAACAAAAATTGTATAAGCTTTTGGCTATTGGTTATCGTGGTACCCAAAGCCAAAAGAAACATATAAAAGTTTCAACAAATTTGATGGCTATAATTATTGTGCCTTTGGCAATTATTGTTCACTCTGTTCTTTCATGGATTTTTGGAATGACTCTAAGACCAGGATGGCATAGTACCATATTTGGGCCTTACTTTGTTCTTGCTGCTATTTACTCGGGAACCGGTGTACTTATTATGGCCATGTGGGTTTACAGAAGAATGTATAAATTACATAGCTACCTAACGGATAAACATTTTATTTATCTAGGTTATATTATGATGATACTTGGTGCAGGGTATGGTTATTTCACCTTCTCCGAATATTTAACTGACTGGTTTGCATCTGAAAAGTGGAACAGTGAAGTAATAGAAAAAATATTCAATCCTGCTAAATATGGATGGTACTTTTTGTATTCCAATTTGTTTGGAATTTTAATACCGGTAATTATTGTTGCTATACCTTTTACCCGTAAACCTAATTTTATTGCTTTAGCATCCTTCTTTATGGTGCTGGCCCTTTGGATAAAAAGGTATTTAATAATTGTACCAACATTAGAATCACCATTATTACCAATGCAAGACACACGGATGGAATATATAAAATATTCAGCAACTTGGGTAGAATGGGCACTTACTTTTGCAGGAATTGCAACGTTCTTCCTCTTCTTTACATTGATTTCAAAATTTGTAACGATTATTCCTATTTCCGAATTTGCTGATAAAGAAAAGAAAGCAACCCCTGCCATTGAACCATCAACCGAAAACAATACAAATCCTGCTTAAAGTTTAATTTTATGAAACGAGTTTTAATAATAACAGATTTAAAGAAGGCCATTACAAAAGCACTTGTTCTCGCCTCCCTTTTATTACTATTTTTTATACCGGGCCAGCTTTATGCGCAGTCAGATAGCGCAGCCGCTGAAGAGGAAGAATCCTTATTGATATCACCATCCCTATCTTTCTTTACAATTCAGAAAGGCAATAACACCATTGATTTTAAAGCAGCATTAAATGCAAAAATTAACGGAGCTAATAAAAAATTGCCACATTTAAGGGTAACTTTTGTTCAGGTTATGGGCGAAGAAGAGAAAACACTAGGCTTTGCAATAACCGATATAAGTGGTAAAGCTACCTTCAACTGCAAAGCAGAACTGGTAACACCTGATAAAGAAGGTAACTTAAACTTAAAAGCAATATTTGCTGGCAATAAAGCCATGGATGCAACTGAAGAAGAAGTGACCATAAAAAGGGCTCGTTTGGAGATATCACCTGTTAAAGGTGATTCTTTAAACAGCGTTGAGGTTAAATTAGTTGATTTAGCTACCGGTGCCGAAACTCCAGTACCAGAAACAGCCTTGGGAATTTTTGTTCAACGTTATTTCAATCCTTTAAAAATTGCAGAGGCAACCACAGATGAAGCAGGTGAAGCCACCGCTGAAATACCAGGTGATTTATTAGGAGATGAAAACGGAAACATAGTTTTACTTGTGAAATTAGATGAGCATGAATTATATGGAAACGTGGAAGCCAGAATAGCGCAAAAATGGGGAATACCTGTATCCCAAAAAATAAATAAATTACCTCGTTCATTATGGAGTCATAGCCCACCAATATGGATGTTAATAACATTTATTATTCTTATTACCGTTGTTTGGGGACACTATTTTGTTATCATCTTCGAATTGTTCAGATTGCGAAAAGAAGAGCCTCATCAACCGGCAAACTAACAAGAGATTAATAATGAATAATTAAAGCGAAGTAAAAGTTTTTAAAAGTAAAAAAGCAGATAGAATTATTTTAAAAAGAGTGAGTTTGGCATGATATTAGCCCCTTGTAATATGAAGATTTGGCTATGTTTAAAGAAGAGATAACACAAAGAATTAGAATTTTAAGCCTGTAAAAGGCAATTATCACAATCAATAAAAATAAAATATATGAAAACAATTTCAATTAAAAAGGTAACCGCAATGGCAATGATGCTGATGGTTTTAGGATGGGTAACAATGTCGTTTGTAAACAAAGCAAATGATGCAAAACCATGGAAAGTTCCTGAAGCATCAAAAAAGATGAAAAATCCTGTTAAAACAAATGCAGAGAGTGTAGCTGAAGGTAAAACCCTGTATGCCAAACATTGCAAATCATGCCATGGTTCTAAAGGATTAGGTGATGGTCCAAAATCCAAAGAATTGGATACTGAATGCGGTGATTTTAGTTCAGCTGGTTTCCAAGGTCAAACAGATGGAGATTTATTCTACAAAACAAAAGAAGGTAGAGATGATATGCCATCCTTCAAGAAAAAAATAACTGACGATGAAGATATTTGGAACATCGTAAACTACATAAGAACACTTAAAAAATAAGATTCTTTTAAAAATTAAAACTTTCAACTAAAAAAACCGCCAGATTTTTCCGGCGGTTTTTTATTATTATAAAAAGGGTGGTTTAATAACCCAGTCTTTTGCTAAGTATGGATAGCACATTTTGGTACATATTGTTAGCCGTGCCTTTTCTCCAGTTAATGTTATCCAAATCACCACCATAATTCACATAATAATCAATTTTGTATTTGGAAAATTCTTCTAATACATGCTCTCTGAAATTGATAAAGGCTATCCAGCCATCTTCTACATCCTGAAACCATTCTTCGTAATAATCATCACCCGAAGCATGAAAATTTAAAACATTTTCACCTACGATTATAAATTTGGTTATTCCTTCGGCCATAAAAATATCTACCACATCGCGTTTCAAAAACATGATGTCATTGTTGATGCAGTCGTTCCATTCACCTAACAATTCAATGATAACATACCCTTCATTATAGTCAGCATTAATTACTTTCAGGTAAAGTGTTTCGGTTCCAAATTCATCCCATTGCGGGTGAATGTAATGCCCATAAATGGTATTGGTAAAATATATTTCTGAGTATTCCCTTTCATAAAAAGGTGATCGGGCATCCTCCTCTGATTTGTATAAATGGTGCCAATGATAGAAGGGTTCTATGGTATGCATTAAAAGACTTTGAGATTGTGCGACTTTGAGATTAAGAGACTTTAAATCAAAGATTATTTTGAAAATTTAGAGATTAAGCTATAAACCAACTTTTGTATTTCTAGACATTTAGATTCAAGTGTCTGGTATCTCTCAAAATCAATAAATTCCAGGTCGTGGCTTAGTATTAATAGATTTTCTACTTCGATAGCAGAACCTAAAGCATAATCTAAAAAAGTAAGAAATTGTGCATTTGTTCTTCTTCCTGCACCTTCGGCCACATTGGTTGGTATTGAAACACTCGCTCTTCTGATTTGTGAAGTGATTCCATAGATTTCCTCTTTAGGAAAATGAGATGTTGAATCATAAATATCTTTAACAAAACTTCTGCTTTTTTGCCAGGCAATCAATTCTTTAAATCTATGCATAATAAAATATTTGCTTTGGGTAATCTCAATGTCTCAATTCTCAATGTCTCAATTCTCTTTAGAAATATTCGTTTCATCCACAATGTACAACGGGCGGTTTCTGATGTTGTCATAAATACGGCTGATGTATTCGCCAATTATACCAATTCCTATCAATTGAATGCCGCCAATAAACACAATTGTAATCATCAAGGATGACCAACCCGGTTCATAATCTTTAAGAACATAACGGCTATATAATGTATAAATTATTAGGAAAAACCCAATAAAAGCACAAGCAAAACCTGAAATGGTGGCTACCCGCAACGGGAAATTGGAGAACGATGTGATACCATCCATGGCCAGTCTAAACATTTTGCGAAATGTATAACCCGTGTCGCCGCTCATTCTCTCGTCACGGTCATATTCCACGAAGGTCTGACGAAAGCCAACCCAAGCCATTTGCCCCCGAAGAAATTTTTGCTTTTCGGGCATTTTATTTATCTGGTCCACCACTTTGCGGTGAATGATTCTAAAATCACCGGTATCCATTGGTATATCAATAGAAGTAAGTTTGGCAAGTATTTTATAAAACCAGCGGGCTGTCAGTAATTTTAAAGCCGATTCACCTTTGCGCGATTTGCGTTTAGCATACACAATTTCATAGCCCTCCTTCAGTTTTTTATAAAGTTCAGGAATCAGTTCCGGTGGGTCCTGTCCATCGGCATCAATTATTACCACTTCACTTCCTTTGCATAAATCCAATCCTGCAGACACAGCGATTTGATGACCAAAATTGCGGCTAAAGTTTATAAATTTTACAAAGGAATGGTCTTTGGCTAAACCTTTAATAACCGCTATAGATTTGTCTTTGCTGCCATCGTTCACATAGATAAGTTCAAATGATTGCGCTGTGTTTTCTAAAGCATTTTTTAACCTTTCAAATAATAAAGGTATATTTTTTTCTTCGTTATATATGGGGATGACAACGCTAATCATTGGTGAGGCAAAAGTAATTTGAAAATTTGGAAATTTGGAGATTTGAAAATGTTAAACTGTAGCCACAAAAGTTTGATTTGGCATAATGAGTCCCCCTTGTGTGAAGGCTTTGTGAAATGGCGAAGGGGGTAGGGGGATGACCTTGCTTTCTTTAAAAATCATAATTCCGCATATCCAAATTCATCCGCAGCCCCAGTTGAAACCAGTTAGTATTGCCTTGGTATTTGGCTAAATCACTTTTCACTGCCCGAATATTAGCCCGGGCATCTATCCATAAATTGTGGTAAAGCATATACGATGCATTAAAGAAAAAGATGGAGTAATTGGTTTTTACTCCTTGCCCGATTTTTAAACCTTTTTCATTAGGGCGGTTTTCGTAGGTGGTTAAAATATTTCCTCCAAAATGCTTAGTGCTGCTGTTGCTGTCAAGCCCTTTCATTACATAGATAAAACCTGTTTCTATAAATAATTTATAAAACGGCTGGTACTTGGCTATAAAAATACCTTCCTTAAAATTAGCCCCAAAAGGATGCGACAAAGCCTGATTATAGTTCACATAATTTTGGCTTTGCTTGAAATGGGTGTAGGTATAAGGACGTACTAAATTATACTCCACCTGCAAGTCAAGACCATTAATGGTAAAGGCGTTGATGTACTTCAATCCTGTTTGTACTCCAAATTTATTAACCCATGAACCGGTGCGTTTTATCATTTCATTTTTTATAAATTCATCTAAAACAAACTGCCCGTAAAACGAAAACCGTTTTTTAAAGTTCCATTTCCAATCCATGCCCACAATCACATTATCACTACTGTTGAGATTGTGTTCAATGGCACGGTAAAAAATAACGGGGTTTAAGTAATTAATATCAAACGAACCTTTGTGAATGCTGTCACTGCGGTCGTAAACTACCGATTCAAAAAAACCGATATTCAGGGTTTTAAATAATTTGATTCCTAAATAATGATTTACGAAATATTTTGGTTTTACACCCTCACCACTGGCTGATTGACTTTTAAAATCTGTTAATTGAGTAAACAGATTTTGATAATTGAACCGCCAGATTTTGGTATTTATTTTTAGGAACAAATAGGGATTGCTAAAGTTGGAAAGGATAAGGCTGCGGTAGCCATTGCCAATAAAATTGCGGTCGTGGCCAAACTGCATACCAATATGTTTGGTAGGTGAAACCGTAATATAGCCGCGGGCCATAAAAAAATCATGGGCATTGCTGCCAAAGGGTTTATGAAACCCGTTTCCGGGAATGACTCCTGTGGAATCTATAATTTGATTGTAATAATTGGGAAACCGAAATTGGTTTTCGGTGAGGTAGGAATAAAAACCAACTTTTTGATCAATCATTCCTCTGACTTCAATGCCACGAGTATTTTGGAAAGTTGAGGAGGAATTACTAAAGTCTTTGCCGCCTGAGAATCCGAGGACGGGATTTATTATTAATAAAAAGTCTTTATTTCTTGCTGAAAACAATGCCGCTTCTTCATGGTAAATTCGTTTTTTAAAAGATTTCCAGGCTTTATTTTTGTTTCCAACAGGTAATTCAAATGTTTGTGTGGTATCTTTCCAATATTTAAAATATAAATTATCCAACATGAAATAATTAAATCTATTTGGATAATGATCTTTTACCCATATGTACCCCCCCCTTACCATATCACTATAAAGTTTTGAAGAACCTACTTCAATTCGGGAATATGGTTTGAGTGATGTTGTAAAATTATTGCTGTCGCCACCTATATCCAACCGGTCAATATAATAATTCGTAAAAGAATTTATGGGCAAATAAGTGCTTTGAGCCTTGGTAAATGAACTTCCCAAAACTAAAAATGCTGAAAGAATTACAAACTGCCTGATGGAATTCATTTGGCAAACATAACTAATAAATTTTTACCACGCAGACACAGAGATCACGGAGTTTAATGAAGACCAATTTTTTTTCAGTGTTTCTTTGTGCCCTCTGTGCCTCCGTGTTATCTTTTTTACCACTAAGATTCATAGATCACGGAGTTTCACGAAGACTAATTTTTTCTCCATATTTCTTTGTGCTCTCTGTGTCTCTGTGGTAAATAATTTTATTCAAACCATGACTACCTGATTTTAAAGAATTGTATGTTTGAAGTTTTAAACTAATTGCTAAAACCGTGGATTTATTTTCGTCCCCACCCAGTCCCAAACAACAAATAGATGCCCTAACCAAAGAGCTGAAAGAACATAATTACAACTACTATGTGCTAGCCGAGCCAACCATAAGCGACCGTGATTTTGACCGCAAGCTGAAAGAACTGGAAGCTTTGGAAAAAGAATTTCCTGAATTGGCTCACCCCGATTCACCGGTGAAAGTTGTAGGCGGAGCGGTTACCAAAAATTTTATAACAAAGAAGCACAGCCGCCCCATGCTGTCGCTGGGCAATACCTACAACGAAGCAGAACTTCGTGAGTTTGACGAACGGGCCAAAAAACTGGCGGGTATGGATTTTGAATATGTGGCTGAATTAAAATTTGACGGATTTGCCATTGGCTTGACTTATAAAAATGGAAAACTCATCCAAGCCCTTACCCGTGGCGACGGAACTCAGGGCGATGATGTAACCGATAATGTAAAAACCATCCGCACCATTCCGCATCAGTTGCACGGCAATTACCCCGATGAATTTGAAATACGGGGTGAAATTTTTATGCATCGTAAAGCCTTTGACCGGATGAACGAAGAGCGGGTAAAAAACGGCGAAGCCCCTTTTGCCAATCCACGTAATTCAGCTGCTGGAACCATAAAAATGCAGGAAAGCAGCGAAGTGGCCAAGCGGCCTTTGGATTGTTTTCTCTATCATTTTTTAGGGGATGAAAAACGATTTTTAACGCACTATGACAGCCTGAAAGAAGCCGAAACCTGGGGCTTGCAAATAAATGATGCCGCAAAAGTTTGCAAATCCATGGACGAGGTTTGGGCTTTTATAAAGCAATGGGACAAGGAACGAAAAAAATTAAGCTTTGAAATAGATGGGGTGGTAGTGAAAGTAAACAGTTACCAATTGCAGCATGAGTTGGGCTTTACTGCCAAAAACCCGCGCTGGGCTATTGCCTATAAATTTGAAACTGAACGGGCTGTTACCAAATTGCTATCAGTTAGTTTTCAGGTGGGCCGCACCGGGGCAGTTACTCCGGTGGCTAATCTTGAGCCGGTTTTACTTTTGGGAACAACTGTTAAACGGGCTTCACTGCACAATCAGGATATCATAAATGAATTGGATATTCGAGTAGGGGATACCGTTTTTGTAGAAAAAGGCGGGGAAATAATTCCTAAAATAATAGAAGTGGACATGGACATGCGACCGCTGGATTCAGAACCTTTAGAATTTATAACCCATTGCCCTGAATGCGGCACAGCCCTTATTCGCAAAGAAGGGGAAGCTGCCAATTATTGCCCCAATGAGGAAGGCTGCCCACCACAGATAAAAGGAAAAATGGTGCATTTTGTAGCCCGCAAGGCCTTGGATATTGACAGCATGGGGGAGGAAACCATTGACTTGCTTTGGGAAAAAGGCCTTATAAAAAACGTAGCCGATTTTTATACCTTGAAATATGAGGATATGCTTGGCTTGATGAAAATTTCAATAGATGAAGAAGCCGGAACAAAGAAAAATGTTCGGCTTTTGGATAAGTCCGTTACCAATATTTTAGCAGGTGTGGAAGCTTCAAAAAATACACCGTTTGA
>CAMDGU010000037.1 GCA_945897885.1 Chitinophaga pinensis | reverse complement strand
ATAAGAAATGAGTAAGAAAAAAATTTCCATTCGTTTTTTTGACAACCGAGAAGTAAGAGCCGTATGGGAAGAAGAAAACGCCAAGTGGTGGTTTTCGGTATTAGATATTGTGGCCTTGCTAACCGACCAAAACGACTACACCAAAACTCGGAACTATTGGAAATATCTAAAAGCCAAATTAAAGAAAGAAAACAGCCAAGTGGTTAGTGCTACTACCCAGTTGAAATTTCTTGCCCCTGACGGAAAGAACCGTTTAGCCGATGTATTGGATTACAAAGGTATCATAGCTTTAGGCAAAGAGTTTCCAAGCAAAAAAGCAAACAGATTTATAGAGTGGTTTACTTACAGTGATGAAAGTATAGACGGCAAAAGCAAAACAAAAGCTTATGCACTTTTTGAAAGTTCTTTTATAAAAAGCATCGAAGTGGGTACAACAAGAGGATTGCAACAAATTCATGCTTATTTATTTGGCGGTTTGTATGATTTTGCAGGGCAAAAAAGGCAAAAAAACATTTCCAAAGGCGGTTTTCAATTTGCCGTATCACGCTTCTTGGCTGAAACATTGCAGCAAATTGAAGTAATGCCCGAAAACACCTTTGACGAAATAGTTGAAAAATATATAGAAATGAACATTGCTCACCCTTTTATGGAAGGTAATGGTAGAAGCACCAGAATATGGTTAGATCTAATCCTAAAAAAACATCTAAAAAAATGTGTGGATTGGAGTAAAATAACCAAAAGAGATTATATGAATGGAATGATGCTAAGCCCAACAAATAGCAGTGTTCTAAAAACCCTTTTAAAAAATGCTTTAACCAACAAAATAAATGACCGTGAGATGTATATGAAAGGAATTGACTACTCCTATTACTATGAAGAAAATGACTAAAACAAAACAGAAAAAAAGAATGTTGCCCCAACTTGTCCTCGTTTGTAACCTACCGTGTACCCACATCTCTAGCAAGCTGCCAGCCATAATAAATAGCATTAAACTGTTTCCCAGCCGAGTCTCCCATTACCAAAGGTTAAGCTTGGCGGGTTAAAACAGCTACCAACCAGCCAGTATTCGTTAGCAGAAATGGCTTATTGACATTCTCCGGGTATCCCATATCTTTGCATTATGACAACTCTGAATGATATAAGAACTATACTTCAAGGGAATAAGCAAAGACTTTCTGAGAATTACGGAATAAGCACCTTGGCTATTTTTGGTTCATCGGTCGCGGCCAACAAACAGAGGATAGTGACATTGACATTCTTGTTGATTTTCAGAAACCAATCGGAATTGAGTTTATAGATTTAGCTGACGAATTGGAAACCTTGTTGCATAGCAAAGTTGATCTTGTTTCATTGAAAGGCATAAAACCTATCTACTATCAATCTATTGAACATGACTTAAATTATGTCTAAGCGAGAATCTAAACTCTTACTTTCAGATAACCTTGAATCAATTGATAAAATCAAAAGCTACACTTCAGGGTATTCTTTTGAAGATTTCTTAAATGATTCAAAGACCTGCGATGCCGTGATACGGAATTTTGAGATTATTGGTGAAGCAGCTAATAGACTGTCTGAAGAAATTAAGGATAAGTATACCAAAGTTAATTGGTATAGAATTAAGGGATTTAGAAACAGGATTGTTCATGACTATATGGGAGTTGATTACACTATAGTTTGGTCGATTATTCAAAATGATATTGCTACATTGGAAATTGAGATTTCGAAGGTTAAAAATTCTGAATAGCAAAATTTATCAAAAAAAAAATAAAGCACTAAGGTGCAATAAAACCTTCCTAAAGCTTTAAAATTTCTTTTAAAAATAGTGAATGCCTATTCCTAAATGTTAAATAACTTTGCAGCGGCCTTATAATAATGACCAAGCCCAATTTAATAAAACGACTTATTTCTTTTTTAAGACCGGCACTAACACCTAAAATGTTAGCCCGGCAATTGCGTCAACCTTCGGGAAAACTGGGCGAGGCCGTTGGTAAAAAAATGAACGAAAGCAATGCGTATTTATACGATTTTGTTTTTGATGCCATGAAGATAAAGGACAATCAGAATATTTTAGAAATTGGTTACGGCAACGGCATGTTTTTTGACAAACTGTTTTCAATTGCCGAAAATTTGAAGGTTTCAGGTATCGACTTTTCCAGGTCGATGTTTAAAACCGCTCAAAAAAACAACGAGGAAGCTATTGTATCTGACATACTGGATTTGCGGTTTGGAGATTGTGATGTGTTGCCTTTTGATACCGATGCCTTTGATAAAGTGTTTTGCATTAACGTGGTTTATTTTTGGGAAAACCCCATGGACAACCTGATGGAAATACACCGTGTATTAAAACCCGGAGGAAAATTTTATACAGGAATACGGGATAAAGATAGCATGAACAACATGCCGTTTACCCAGTATGGGTTTGCCATGTATGATGAAGAAAGCTGGAAGACACAACTGGTTCGCAATCTTTTTTCATTTGAAGAAACCTTTATCACCGAAGAGCCGCCCATTGAATTTAACGGTGAGTATTTTACCCCAAAATCTCTGTGTTTAGTGGCTCAAAAACCGCTGTAACGTTATTCACCGATTCCTATACATCTTATTTCTATTACCACGCCCATTGGGCAAATGATAGCGGGTGCTTTTGAAGATGGAGTTTGTTTACTGGAGTTTGTTGAAACCGCACCGGAAGATTTTAACCTCAAATCATTTTTTCAAAATCATGATTGTGAACTATCACTAAAACCAAATGCCCACCTTGAAAAACTGCAAACTGAATTACAACATTATTTTGAAGGAAAGCTTAAAAATTTCACGGTTTCATTAGCGCCTCAAGGCACTGAATTTGAGCAACGGGTTTGGCATTTATTGCAAACCATCCGATACGGAACCCTGCAATCATATAAACAGCAATCTGAAAATCTGAATCAACCTTTGGCCATAAGAGCTAAGGCTCATGCCAATGGGCAAAACCTTATTGCCATCACAATTCCCTGTCATAGGGTGATTGGCAGCAACGGAAAACTTACAGGCTATGCCGGTGGATTAAGGCGAAAAAAATGGTTGCCAGAGCATGAGCGAGTTAACTCTCCGCTTAATGGAACTTTATTTTAGGTTTCTCGCAAAGACGCAAAGTTTTATTCCTTAATAAATTTGCTTTGGTAAATCTTCCCGCTACTCTTGGTAATAATAATTACTGAATATATTCCTGGATTAATGTCATTAACATTAATTGTCATTAATCGCAACATTTTATCCATACCGTTATACTTTTCAAACGTTTTTTCCAAAACAACCCTACCCAAATTATCACTAATTTGAACAGAAGCATCTTGTAAATCAACGCCTGTATATAAAACATCTTTCACGGGATTGGGATAAACGGAGAGTTTGTGGGTGGAAGGTTTAAAAAATCCTGCTGTAAGCAAACTACTGTCTTGCAATATTTTTTCATCGCCCGTTTGATACAACATATAATAAAAATAGGTCAGCATCATTTCACTGGTGGTGGCCTCTCCTACAGTCACAATCTTGGTTGGGTTGCTTGGTTGGTTCGGATTATTGATGGTATTATCGTAGGTAACTATGGATTGAACTTTGGACCCTGCGGTAATTTTTTGAAGGTATTGAAATCGGTATTGCCCTTGCCAGTGAAAGTTCCAATCATTAATACGAACCAAAGGCACGGTATCGCCTGAAATAGGTTTTGAAAACACTTTGATACTTTTACCGATTAAGTGCATATGCGGCATTATGGATAACAAGGTAACATTAACCGGTACCGTGTAGCTTTGGTAAAATGTTTTAACCTGATCTTTAGCAATTACAAAAGGGCCATTGCTAATATTACCATGATTAAGAATAGGTGCAATAAATACCTCACGAACGGATGGTTGGGTGGTGAATCGAATTAATAAGGAAGTGCTGTCTATTTCAGTATTTGTGCCTGCGGGATAATGAATTTGTAAAATGATTCTGGCATTTTTATACATCTTAACACCGGTTCCGGTTGGAAAAATTACCGGTTCTGCTCCCGGAACATAAGGAGCAATAAGAACTGAATTATTTGAACCCGTTCCCCCAAAATTGGTGTATCCGGGCAATGGGTCAGCTTTATCCAAATTATCGGTAGTAGCAGTGGTATCCTGAAAAACCAAAACATGATGAACAATTTTAGAATTTCCGGGAATAATTTCTACTGCTGCAATGTACTTGTTGGCAGGTAAATTGGTAGGTATTGAAAAACACCTGTAAATATCATCGGTAGTAGCCGTTGAAGTATAAGTTGGTATTTTTACTTTCAAATCATAAGCCCCAATTTTTGAATTGCTTTTATAAACAGGTTTTGCAGGAGCTTTACTTTTATCGCCTTCAGGCGTTCCTTTATTGGTCCAGTTTACAATGGCATCAATTTCCGATTGCTCCAAAACCCGTTCTTCGGCATAATGTCTGTAGCTGGGGTCACCCGGCCATGGTGGCATTATTTTATTTTCTACCTGGTATTTTATACTATTTTTTCGAGCCACTACATCAGCATAATCCAAAAAAGATGAATTTCCCAAGCCACCAGGATGGTGACATTTAGTACAGTTTGAATAAATAATTGGCGCTATAGTTTCTGACCAAGTAGGTGTTTGAGCTTTGCTACCATTGGCCAAAGCCAAATAACTTAACAGGAGTAAAAATGTTTTTTTCATATGGGATGTACAACAAAGATAAAGGCTTGGCATTAAATTATTAAATACCAAGCCCTCCAGTGTGATTTTTTAAAATTAAATTATCTTACAGTGTAAATATGGTCTTTGCCATTAATCGTAGCTTTTGCCACTCTATCGCAGGCTTCGTTTCCAAAGGGATCATAATCGATAATTATCTCTTTACCTGAATCGGTATTTTTTAAAGTTAATTTTCCTTTTACAAAGGTTTGGGCACAGCCCACATCCACCTTCTTTTTTAAAGGAACATCTATGGTTACTGTAAATGCTTCCCCTTTTCTATTGGTACCTGATGCACTTCCTAAAATTTCAAAAACATCGCCCAACAACCCCGGACCTGCATCTGAGATGCGAGTAATGGTGCGGTTGGCTGCCCAAGTAACTGTTCCGTTATCATTGGTTGCTTTACCATTGGTAACTGCTACTGTAAACTGATTAGCCTGAGTTCGGGTAATTACTTTCGTTCCTGATATTTTGGTCATTTGTGAACCATTTCCACCAAAAAATTTATCGCTATCGGTAATAGATATAGTAAGAATGGAACCTATGCTTAAATAAGGAGCTGACAAAGTAAAATTAATTTTACCCGCTCTATACCTACCGTCGCCACACAATTTACCTAAAGGTGCCACCGTGCCCAAAGGACCAAAATCCACATTAAACTCCTTGCCGTCTCCATCTGTAAATGAACTATCGGTTATGGTTAATACTGCTCCACTTAGCAATATACTTGTTCCTGCCTTTTTCAATCTTCCATCACTGGAGGCTACATCATCGCCCAAATCAAATGCAGCTGTAAATTCACTTTCGGCAGTTGAGTTGTCTTCGGCAGAAGTAATGGTTTCTAAAGCTTCAATTTTATCTCTTTTACATGAAACCATAAACATGTTGGCTAATACAGCCATTCCTAACATTAATTTTTGCACTTTCATATTTTTAATTATTAATCCTTTAAAATTCCAATTATCTCATACGTTTCCATTTTCCCGGAACCCAAACCCAACCATTTCGTTGTTGCCTCCAATGACCTTCCACATAACGATATCCCTTGCGGTGGTTAGTATAATATCCATCTTGCCAATAATAGTTATTTCCTTTTACAACCCAATGGCCACCAACCCAAACCTTGCCATGCGGTGCCCGTCCGGGTGCAATTACAACAGCATGACGCGGCGCTACCGGCTTTACTTTTACAACAATTTGAGCATTCGAAAAGTTTCCGAATCCCAAAATTAAAACGACTGCAATTAATTTAATAGTTTTCATAATTTTCTGATTAATTACCTCTTTGACAAACGCATTTTCTAATCTATTCTCAAAAAATTATTCCATGACAGAAAAATGAAATTTCTCCTATTTTCTTAATCGCTTTCCTGCCCTTCTTTCCCCTTTCATTAATAAAAAGTCTATTGCATTTTTTTCTTTGCTTTTAAACAGTTTATCTGATTTCGGTTTATAATCGGTAATATATTTTGCCTTAATTTTATCAATATCTGCCTCCCACTGCTCCCTTTCAGGTCTTATGGATTCTTCAAGTTTTTCAAGTTCAGCTTTGTGATTTAACAAAATAGGCTGTAGTGCCTTTCGCGATTCCAGCATAAAATCTTTCATATCTTTGGATTCCATTCCTTCACCAGTTATTTGTCCTTCCAACCATTCGGCCCTAAAGGCATTTCTTTTAGTCCTTATATCTTCAATAGTTGCCTTTTCATCCTCGGTTAACTCGTCTTCAAAATTTCGTCGCTTTTGTAATAAAACAGGAATAATATTTTGGCGGTAATACACTTTCAACTCTTTTTTCATTTCAGGATTTTGACGTTCCTTTTTACGGGCCTCAATGGTTGAGTCAAACTTTTGTTGTTGCTGAGGTGTAAGGTCCTTCCGTATTTCCTGTAAGCGTTTTTTTAAGGTTAATTGCTTGTCAACCGTTTTGGAAGTATCGGCCAATTTTATAGCCTGTTTGGAAGTCTTTTTGATTTTATCCTTTTCAAATTTTTTAAGATTATCCTTTTGCTTGGTATCCAAAAGGGATTGAATTTCGGCAAACATAGAATCACGCAAATGTTTTTGGTACATTCTGCTTATAGCTCGTTCTTCCTTTATTTTTGGGATATAATCCGCAACAATGGAATCGATTATCCTCTTTTGATTTTCATCCGGTTTTAGATATTTATATAAATCATTTTTAAACCCAACCGGAGTTTCCCGTTCTTTCACAGCTTCAATACTATTTTTGGTAAGCCTACCTGAAACCAAAAAACCGGAGCCAAAACCCACACCAAAAATGGTTAAAAATATTAAAAGTGCTTTAAAATTCATCATATGATTGGATTTACATAGTTTAAAATTTCATCATCCGTGTATCCTCCTAGGCCCAATAAATGGTCGATAGAAAGATTTCCTTCCTGATAAAAACTAAAGCCTAACAATAACAAAAGGCAAAAGGAGGCTAAATATACATAGCGTCTTAAAAACAATCTGTTTGCTATTAATATTCCTATAACGGGGGTATTTTGGTAACGTTCCATTTTTGCCAAAACCCGTGTGCTAAAAAACGGTCTGAACTCAGGATTACCCTGTTCTTTCATCTGTTTTTCTAAGTCATGATCTGTAATATTTTTCATACAATTACTTTTAACTTTTAGTTTTTCACTTTTATCATTTATCAAGGTTGATACCCTAATTTCAGTAATATTTCCTTTAATTTTTGTTGCCCCCGGCTCAGTCTTGACAGCACTGTTCCTTGCGGAATTTCCAATATTTCGGCAGTTTCGCGTGTGTCATAGCCTTCAATCATTCGCAATACCAAAACACTTCTCAAATTGGCTTCAACCTTTTGCAAAGCCATTTTTACCAAATTGGCGGCATCACTTTTATTCTCAAAATTGGTTGAATCTGCAATCTCTTGAGTCCTTTCGTCATCTTCCTCTTTACCGTTCCAAAAATAAAAACGAAGGTTTCTGATTTTTTGGCGTTTCAGTTCATTTAAACTTAGATTGATGGCAATACGGGTGAGATAGGTTCCGAGCGAAGACATGCCCTTAAACTGGTGAATGTTATTGTAAAAACGGATAAATACTTCCTGCCCAACATCGTCGGCCTCATCTGTATTCCCAAGCATATTTATAACGGTGGCTGCCACTTTCTTTTCATATCTATCAATCAATACCTTAAACGCCAGCTGGTCGTTCCTCTTTATGAGGTTAATCAATTGCTCATCGTTTAGGTTTTTCAAATAATTGATTAATTTATTAGTAAGACAAACTAAAAAGTGGTTTTATTCGCTCAAAGATAAAAAAACCAATGAGACATTGAAAAAAGTTGGTTTTAGAAATTTCTTCTGTATTTCTTTATGAATTCTATGCTATTTATTTTCAGAATTCAGAAGCAAAAACCGAATAACCATTTGCATGTCTTTTTTGGATTCTTTGCGTTTGCTATCATTTGATTTATAGCTGGAAATATGTTTTGCTTTAATTGCTTCCATGTCATTTTCCCATTTAACTTTTGAAGGTTCCAGTTCCAATTTTAATTTTCCTAAAGCTGGTTTATGCTTATCAATAATGGGTTTTATGGTTTCAAGCGTTTCCTTTCTCAATTCCTTACTTTTTTCCATTCTTTCTTCATTTTTTAAACCTTTTGCTGATTTACGAAAGGCTTCATGTTTTGCTCTAAGATTGGCTAGTATTTGTTTTTCCTCTATTGAAAGTTCAGTATCAAACTCCTTTCTTTTTTCAATTAGAACAGGTTTAATGTTTTGTTTTTGATAGTCTCTTAATTCCCTTCGCAGTTCAGGATTTTGCCTATCGGCTTTCATTTTTTCTTTAATAGCTTTCCATTTCTCTAGTTGCTCTGGAGAAAGAAGTTGTTCAATTTTTGTCCTTCGTTCTTCATTCAGTTTTTTTAAAGCATCTAGGTCTTCACCTTTTCTGGCTTCCTTCATTTTGGGTAAATACTCACGCTGAACGGTTTTAATTTTTTCAACCTGTTCATCTGTTAAACTGAGTTCGGTTTTATAGTCAATAATACTTTCTTTATTACCCTTTGTTCTTTTCTCTTGGGCCATAGTATTAAAGCCCATTGCCATACACACTGCAATTGTTAAAATTAATTTCAATTTCATAATCCTGTTATTATTTATGGGTTTGACAAACGAAAATGAAGAATCATTCCCGAATTAGAAATAATTTCAAAATAATTTTAAAGGCCTAAAAACTCTAAAATATTACTCTTAAAAATTTTCTCCTTACTCGCTAAATCAATTGAACTGTCTTGCTCAATAAATTTACCATGTTGCAAATCACCTAAAGGAAACGGGTAATCGGTGCCATAAGCAATTTTGTCAATCCCAAAAGTATCGATTATATATTTTAAAGCTTTTGAATCGTGAGTTATTCCATCTACCCAAAATCGTCCCATATAGTTTCTTGGGTCTTTCACATTATTTAGATTTACCAAATCAGGGCGGCAATCGTAGCCATGGGCTATGCGGCCAAGGGTAATAGGAAATGAACCACCACCGTGGGCAAACATAACCCTCAATTTTGGGAAACGGTCAAATATTCCGCCAAAAATCATATTGCAAATTGCCCGTGATTCTTCAGCCGGCATACCTACCAACCAGGGCAACCAGTACTTTTGCATTTCCTTTTCTCCCATCATATTCCAGGGGTGAACAAAAATGGCCATATCCAAAGCTTCTGCAGCTTCATAAATAGGAAATAACGATTCATCATCCAAATTTACACCATCAATGTTAGAGCCAATTTCAATACCCGGCATTCCTAGTTGAGCAATGCGTTCCAATTCCATTAAGGCTAATCCGGCATCTTGCATTGGTAGAGTTCCTAAACCTATAAATCTATCAGGAAATTGATTTTGAACGCCCAATAAATGGTCGTTTAAAAACATACTCCAATCCAAGGTATGCTCAGGTTGAGCCCAATAATTAAACAAAACCGGTATAGTGCATAGTACCATCATATCTACATTGTGCTGGTCCATATCTGCAATAATTGCTTTTGGATCCCAGCAATTGCGGCTCACTCTTCTGAAAAACACGCCATCATCCCGCATCATTTTTTTGGTATCGGTGGCAGGTTCGTCTTCCAGATAAATAAAACCTTTGTAGCCATATTTATCGGCTAATGAGGACCAGTTTTCGGGCATGATATGTGCATGTCCGTCAATTTTTTTTATGTGGGGAGGGATTGTTGGTTTTGGCAATTTATTTAGGAATTGGTATTAATTTGTTATGCTGACAAAGGAAGCATCTAATGCAAAAATAGATTCCTTGTTCCTCGGAATGACAATGCTATAAATGTTAAGTAAACTTGGGATCGGTTTCCATTACGTGACCGCATTTTTTGCAAGTACGCAAGTCTTCCGAATTATAATATTCTTTAAATCTGGGAAAGAAATCTTTTTCAATATCGTTCAATACAAAATAGGTTTCGTGCAGTTTATTATTGCATTTTTCACAAAACCAAAGCAACCCGTCTTTCATTTCTCTATCTGCTCGTTTTAATTCTATTACCAAACCCATTGTTCCTGAAGGGCGAATGGGTGAATGAGGAGTGTTGGCAGGCAATAAAAACATTTCACCTTCTTTTATTACGATTTCCACGGCTTTGCCATCTTCCTGAATTCTAACCATCACATCACCTTCTAATTGATAAAAAAGCTCTTCGGTTTCATTAAAATGGTAATCCTTACGGGCATTTGGACCGGCCACCATCATTACAATATAATCTCCGGCTTCAGTATACAAATTTCGGTTTCCGACAGGCGGTTTCATTTCGTGGCGATGTTCTTCAATCCACTGGTTCACGTTAAAAGGGCGTCTTACACTCATGGTTCTGATTTAAAAATCGAAATTATTAAAATTTTTGTGATTTAGAACTAATCCGTGTTAGAATTAATAATAATACATGAGTTTAAAATTCTGATAGAAATGTGTTAAAAATTTAGCTAATTCATTTTTTTAGCTGTTGGTTTGCACCTTTAAACAAAATCAAGTCTAAATCGTTATTACTATCAAATGGAACCCAATCGTTTTCTTTTCAAATTAACCGCTATTTTTCTTCAGTATATTTTTACAATTATTGTTTTTCTACCAATTGTGTACTTAGTTCATTTGGTTAAATACAATTTTAACACAGAAGGAATTGTTTTTTTAAGAGTTTTGTTTTTTGCCATTGCTTTTGCCATGCCGTTTGTGATTGCTAATGCCTTTGCCTTTGCAAAATTTGAAAACTATGAATTAACCTATTATTTAAAACCTAAACAAAAACATGTAGTGGGTATTAATCAAAATAGCTCTGAAGTTTTAAAAAATTTGAAAGAGAATTTATCTGAAAAGCCCTTTTGGAAACTGATAAACCAATCTGAAACTTCCATAGATTATAGTGTCAAAAATATTTTAGTAACAGATAACGTTAGCATTACAGCTACTCCAATTTCAGATTCTAAAACTAAATTAACCATTCTAAGTAAACCTACATTTCCCTTACTATTCTTAGATTTTGGCCGTAATTATCAAAACATTATCAACGTGCTTTTGGCCACTAATACTCAACAAGCCTAAGAATGAAAATTACAATTCTTTCAGGTTCGTCAAGACCAAATAATAAAACCTTGCGATTGGCCAAAGCCATTGTTCGACTAATTCCAGAAGCCCAAATTGTTAATTTCTCAGATTACGATATACCTTTCCCTAATAAAGGTGGCGTAGATTCTAAAAACCTTACCCCATTTCAATCCAGACTGATAAACGGTATTGAACAATCACACCTTGTTTTTGTACTTACACCGGAATACAATTGGTTTCCATCAGCCGAGTTGGTAAATATGATACACCAATTAGCCACCCGCGAGCACATTCATATTTTTAACAATAAAGTATTTGCATTTTGCGGGGTATCTACCGGTGCCGGTGGCCGTGTACCAACTATCTATTTAGATAATATTTTTGGCAAAATTTTAAACGTTTTCAACATTGATTCTGTTACCAGTCCCAAAAAATTTGAAGCTCGATTTATAGCTGCATGCCTTGATGAAAATGGTAATTCATTAGGAAATGCTGAATTTGACAAGGGTTTGGAGGATTTTCTAAAATACAGTTTGAAGGTAGCGGATAGGTGGCATTAATTGCTTACCTCCGTTTCTTAAACTCATCCCAACACTGGGTAAAGTGATAAAAAAAATCATAGTCTGAAGCATTCATTACAAAATAGCTGCTCACGGGGCACAGCACCAACAAATCATCCAGTTTTACAGATTTATCGTTTGTAATTAAAAAAAGTTTTCGCGGGGGTAATCGGGTTTCCAACTGATCGCGCAATAAAAGTTCAGAATAAATAGCATCCATTTGGCTTCTCTCCTTTCCACGGCGGCTCAGGCTTTCATAAACCAAACTTATGGGACTTGAAATAGTAGGTCGTGACCGTTCAAGATGTCTCTTATACTCCTCTTTCTTCTCCTCACTTAATCGCTTTCCACTTATAGTTACCGGCACTAATTCTACACTTTTTCGCTTCAGGTAAATTTTAATTTTACTACCGGATGTATCTATTAATTTTTTTATAGAAATATACCTTTTTTGATACCCAACATGGCCTGCAACCAAGGTGTCTTTCAAATCACACTGCAATTCAAAGTAACCGGTTTCATCTGAGGTGGTGGCAATCATTTTATTTTTAATGCTTACTACGGCAAATGGCACTCGCGAAAAACTATCGGCTTCATAAAGCCTGGCTTTTAGTGTAATGGATTGGGCAAATGATGCGCTTAATAATAAAGGAAATAGTATAACTGTTAAACCAATCTTTCTATAATGGTTTTGAGTTTTACTATTTTTTGATACTTTTTGCAATGACTGTATAACCGTTAAAACTCTAATTTGTTACTTTTTGCAACTAAGGCACAAAACACTAAGATTCACTAAACAGATTTATTATATAAAAAACACGATTGTAAATGGTCATTTACCATCCCTACCGATTGCATGTAAGCATAACATGTGGTGCTGCCTATATATTTAAACCCGCGCATTTTCAAATCCTTACTCATGGCATCGCTTTCGGGCGATGTAGCAGGAAGTTCCTTCATCGAAAACCAATTATTTTCAATGATTTTATAGTGTGTAAACTGCCAAATATAATTGTCAAAAGTTCCAAATTCCTTTACACATTCCAAATAGAATCGGGCGTTACTTATGACAGCATTGATTTTTCCAAGGCTTCTTATAATTCCTGCATTTTGAAGTAATTCCGATACTTTCTCTTCATTATAAATTGCAATCGTTTCAGCATTAAAATTATCAAAGGCAATTCTAAAATTTTCACGTTTAGCCAGTATAGTATGCCAACTAAGCCCTGCCTGAAAGGTTTCTAAAATTAAATGTTCAAACAAATGGTGGTCATCATGCGATGGTTTTCCCCATTCGGTATCATGATAATGGCGATACAAATCATCTTTCTCACACCAATTGCATCTAACATTAGTTTGCATCCAACAAATTTAAACGATTAACGATAATAAAACTTTAGGTAAAAGATTTTAAATAATTTTGTATCACCATTGGACGACTCAAAAAATCTTAGCCTTTTTAAGGGTTTATCAAATTATATTGATAAAAAAGAAATTCTTATATCCATCGTAAATCAGTTGGAAAAGGATACAGGTTTGGATTATACCAAAGTAGAAATTGATGCTGAGAATCCGCATTTTTCAGAAATGCTGAGACGAGATTTGGCGAACCATTTAAAAAAAGTGGCAGGGCAAAACCAAACAAGATTTATGCACCTTATATACCGCGTGGATATAACCCAGGCAAAAATGAATAAATTAGAAATGGATGAATTTTATTTTCATAATCTATCCGAGTTGGTTTTAAACCGAATGTTTCAAAAAACAATTACAAAACGATTTATAAAATGATATTAACTACAACAAACATTATTGAGGGAAAACCTGCTACAGCCTATCTTGGTATAGTAACCAGTGAAGTAATTATCGGTGCTAATTTTATGAAAGATTTTCTTGGTGGCTTGCGCGATTTTTTTGGTGGCCGAAGCGGAACCTATGAAAGTGTGTTAAAGGAAGCTAAAGAAAGTGCCCTAGCTGAATTGCGTCAAAATGCCCAGGCCATGGGAGCCGACGCTATTTTAGGAATTGATTTGGATTATGAAACCATTGGTAGCGGGGGAAGCATGCTTATGGTTACAGCCAGCGGAACTGCCGTAAAACTTTAAGAAACAGCTATTACGCCTTTAGCCCAGGTTAGGGCTACTCTGGCTTGTTCTTCCCTGCTCATATTGGTATTATCAAGTATTATAGCATCATCTGCCTTTACCAAAGGACTTGTTCCGGCATCTTCCATCAAGTCTTGCTTTTTTATCATTTCCACCACCTCATCATAAGACATTAGCATATTTTTTTGCCCCAATTCATCAAACTTTCTTCTGGCTCTAATGAGTGGATCGGTAGTCATAAAAATTTTAAGTTCGGCATCGGGAAGCACCGCTGTTCCAATATCTCTTCCATCCATTACCACCCCTTTTTCCTTTCCAAATTTTTGTTGTTGATTAATTAAAAAATCTCGTACTTCTTTTAAGGAACTTACTTTACCAACATAATTTGCAATTCCGGCGGTTCTGATTTCATTTTCAATAGTTGTACCATTTAGATACGTTTCAAAAAAATCGTTCTCCTCATTGTATCTGAATGAAATTTGAATTGTATTTAATATTTCAGGGTTTGATTGAATTTCCTCTAGTTCTATTTTATTGCTTAATAAATAGTAAGCTACAGCCCGATACATAGCACCGCTGTCAATAAAAACATAACCTAGCTTTTTTGCTAAATGCTTTGCCAAGGTACCTTTTCCACAGGTTGAATGGCCGTCGATTGCTATATTAATTTTACGTGTCAGTATAATAGTATTAGGTGGCAATGATATTTAGAATAAACTGAATAACAAAAAATTAATTTTTAAAATTTGCTTGTAACTTTGAAATTCATTTATGAAAAAGTTAGCCAATTACATTGATGGTGTGGATTTTGCTCCAATAAGTAACCACTATATTAATAATTTCAATCCCTCCACAGGAGATGTTTATTCTTTAATTCCCGATTCAGATGAACGAGATGTGGAAATGGCCTATGAAGCTGCTGAAAAAGCATTTGAAACATGGAGCAAATCCCCCTCAGAAAAACGATTTAAAATTTTGAACCGAATTGCAGAACTCATCGATTTAAAAAACGAAGAACTAGCTTTAGCAGAAAGCATTGACCAAGGAAAACCTATTTGGCTAGCCAAAACAGAAATGACCCGCTCGGCACAAAATTTTCGGTTTTTTGCAACGGCTGCCATGCAGTTTAATAGCGAAAGCCATACAATGGAAGGTCATGCTATTAATTACACAATCAAATCGCCAATTGGTGTAGTTGGGTGCATTAGTCCATGGAATTTACCGCTGTATTTATTTAGCTGGAAAATAGCTCCGGCACTGGCCACCGGTAATTGTGTGGTAGCTAAACCAAGTGAAATTACCCCAATGACGGCTTACCTTTTAGGAGAAATTTGTAATGAAGCAGGATTGCCCAAAGGGGTTTTAAATATCGTTCATGGATTGGGACCCAAAGTGGGGAATGCCATGGTTTCGCATCCAAATATTAAGGCCATTTCATTCACAGGCGGAACCGCTACCGGAAAACATATCGCTTCAATAGCTGCACCAATGTTCAAAAAATTATCACTTGAATTGGGTGGAAAAAATCCAAACCTGATTTTTGCCGATTGCGATTTTAATAAAGCGGTGAAAGAATCGGTTCGTTCAAGTTTTTTAAACCAGGGTGAAATTTGCTTGTGTGGTTCAAGAATCCTTATAGAACGAAGTATTTATGAAAAATTTAAAACGGCCTTTGTAGCTGAAGTGCAAACCTACACCGTTGGAAATCCTCTATTAGATGAAACCAAAATTGGAGCCATTGTGAGCCAAGCTCATTTTGAAAAAGTATTGAGTTATATTGAATTGGCCAAGCAAGAAGGTGGTAATATTATTTGCGGTGGAACTGTTGTAAAACCTGAAGGTTTGAAAAATGGGTGGTATATTTCTCCAACGGTAATTGAAAACTTAAGTTACGATTGCCGCTGCAATCAGGAAGAAATTTTTGGCCCTGTAGTTACTCTTACCCCTTTTGATACTGAGGAGGAAGCATTGATGATGGCCAATAGCACTCCGTATGGTTTGGCTTGCTCCGTATGGACCGAAAATTTAACTAAAGCCCATCGTGTGGCGGGTGCTATTCAAAGCGGAATTGTATGGATAAACTGTTGGTTGCTTCGCGATTTACGAACACCTTTTGGAGGCATGAAACAAAGTGGTGTTGGCCGTGAAGGGGGTTGGAATGCCATGAACTTTTTTACAGAACAAAAGAATGTGTGTGTGAAATTGTAAAAAAATCAGAAAAAACATTATTTGTACGTGTTAAATTTTTATTTTTGTAGTATAAATTTAAAGGTATGGATATAAAACTCACATTAAGTTTTAACGAAGAAGTAATTAATAAAGCTAAAAAGTTTGCAGCTGAAAGAAACATCAGTCTTTCAAGACTTACCGAGTTATTGCTTACCAAGGCTGTTACTTCCAATACCTATTCTATTGATGATTTTCCTGTAGCTGATTGGGTTAATATGGTTTCTGAACCGGATGGAGAATACCATAGAAAAAGAAATACTTCCCAAAAGCTTAAGAAGGAATTTTACTCCAAATGAACATTTTTGTAGATGCCAATATTTTGGTTTCGGTATTAAACAGAGAATATCCCGTTTATAATTATTCGTCTCGCATATTAAGCTTGGCAGGTAAGCCTTCATTCAACCTTTTTACCTCACCCCTTAACTTGGCTATTGCTTTTTACTTTGCTCAAAAAAAGTGCAGTAAAAAACAGGCTAAACGAAAAATTGATATCATTCAGCAACATCTAAAAATTACTGAGATGAATGCTTCAACTGTTAAACTTGCTTTGGAAAACAAAAAAGCAGAAGACTTTGAAGACGGGTTGCAATACTACAGTGCATTGAACAGCAAATTTGATTGCATACTTACTGAAGATTTGAACGACTTTTATTTTTCGGAAATTGAAGTGCTGAATAGTAAAGATTTTATGATGAAATATCTTTTATAACATTTTTAGTATACTATCATTCTTTTTAGTACGTTTGAGGTATATGAAAAATAAAAACATTCTTTCCTTTGTCTTAGTTACTTTGTTTTTATGTTTCTCCAATTTGGCAACTGCTCAATCTGAAATTTATGGAACTTGGACAGGCTATTGCGCTTTGGAAAAAACCACCATTTCATCAATTTGTGCGTGTGGTATTTGTACTACCAAGAAAATAGATGATGCCACTGTACAATTCAAAAATATTGTGATAACAATTACCGAAAAAACTATCAAATTAGGCAGTAATGCACCTGTTGAATATAAATGGGATAAGGATACTGATGGAATTACATTTTTATATGAAAAAGTTGAAGAAACTTTTAAAGTTTTAACAAGTGCAGCTCAAAATACATTGGTTTGGAAAGACCCGAAGAACGGGTGTATTCTTATTCTTCAGAGAAAATAAATTCTATTTATTTCTCCACCCAGCAATCAATTGAGTTGCTATTTCATCCAAGCTTTGCTCTCCATTTATCCAAACTTTCATTGAATTTTTAATAGCTTCCTTAATTTGGGAATCATTAAAAAAAGAAGTCTCCAGTTTTTCCTTAATGGCTTCGTTTAGCCATTCGGTTTTTTGCGCAATTCGCTTTTCTTCAAAAAACCCTTTTGATTTTTGAAAGCTAATAAATTCTTCTATTTGCTCCCAAATTTTTGAAGCATCGTCTTTATTTCCCAGTGCATTTTTTAAAACCGCAGGATTCCATCCTTGAAATTTATTGGGTAAAAAGTGAATGGCATTGGTAACATCTGATATGGCCTGATTTAATATTGGTTTTTCGGTTATATCCGCTTTATTTAAAATTACTAAATCGGCCAGTTCCATTATTCCCCGCTTTATGCCCTGCAATTCGTCGCCAGCATTGGGCAATAATAATAGCATCAAACAATCCACCACACTATCTGCCACATATTCGCTTTGGCCTACTCCTACTGTTTCTACCAAAGTTATATCATAACCTGCTGCTTCGCAAAGCAAAATGGTTTCGCGGGTTTTTCGGGCTATTCCACCAAGGTTTCCGCTTGTTGGTGAAGGGCGGATGAATACATTTTCCATCATTGAAAGTTCCTCCATTCGGGTTTTATCGCCCAATATACTTCCATGATTTTTTTGACTACTGGGGTCAATGGCCAATACACAAACTTTCCTTTGTTTTTCAGTAACCAACCAACTCCCAAAGGAATCAATAAACGTACTTTTACCAACTCCCGGAACACCCGTTATTCCAATTCTTAAAGAAGCTTTACCAAATTTTAAAGCTTTTTGAACTAATTCATCCGCTTGTTTTTGATGGGCCGGATTTTGGCTTTCAATCAGTGTAATTGCCTTAGCCAGAGCCAACCTGTCTCCTGAAATTAAGCTATCAAAAAGTTGGTTTGGCATAAATATTTTTGATTTACGATTTTCTAACCATTGCTTTGGGCATCTACCACGGCTATGTTTACCATATTCACAATTTCGCGAACCGAACTGCCCAATTGTAAAATATGAACTGATTTGTTTAAGCCCATCAATACAGGACCTATGGCCTCAAAACCACCCAATTCCTGCATTAATTTATAACAAATATTTCCAGCAGCCAAGTTTGGAAATATGAAGGTATTAACCTGCTTTTTACCCAACTTACTAAAAGGAAACATTTCATGTCTGCGAATAGAATTGATGGCATAATTGGCCTGAATATCCCCGTCAACAATAATGTGAGGATGGTGCTCGTGCAAATAAGCTACTGCCTTTTTTATCTTATTCACTTCCTCGCCATCTGCCGAACCAAAATTAGAATATGAAAGCATAGCGATTACTGGCTCCGCTTGTAGTTTTTTAACTTTTTCATAGGTAACTATGGTAATATTTACCAAATCCTCCCAAGTGGGGTTTATATTAACGGTGGTATCAGAAAAAAACATTGGACCTAACTTGGTTAGCATGATGTACATACCTGCTACTACTTTACTGGTTTGGTTGGTACCCATTACTTGCAAGGCTGGTCGTATTGTACTCGGGTAATTTTTGGTTAACCCGGAAATTACAGCATCTGCATCACCAAATTGTACCATCATAGAACCATAATAATTTCTATGAACCATTACCTTTTTACAATCGTAAAGACTCATTCCTTTTCGCTGTCGCATTTCATAAAGGTTTTCTCCATAAATTTTGCGCATTTCAGGTTCTTCAGCCGGGTCAATAATTTTAACATTATCAAATATCAATCCGTTTTCAGCAATTAGTTGATTTATTTTATCGCGCTGCCCAAGCAATATAGGAATAGCGGTTCCATCTTCAATAGCAATTTGCGCTGCCTTTAAAATTTTATAATTATCAGCTTCTGTAAATACAACACGCTTTGGAGTTTTACGGGCTTGAATGGCAATACGTGATAAAAATTTATCATCAATGCCCAATCGGTTTTTTAATTCTTCTTCATAAGCTGCCCAATCTGTTATTGGTCGCTTGGCCACACCACTGGCAATAGCAGCTTTGGCTACAGCCGGTGCAACAATATAAATTAACCGCGGGTCAATAGGTTTTGGGATAATGTAATTTCTTCCAAAACTCATGTTACGTTCGTTATAAGCCACATTCACCATTTCCAAAACTGGTTCATGGGCTAGCTGAGCAATGGCTTTAACCGCTGCCAATTTCATTTCTTCATTTATACAAGTGGCCCTCACGTCCAAAGCCCCTCTAAAAATAAATGGGAAACCCAATACATTATTCACTTGATTAGGATGATCGCTTCGTCCGGTAGCCATTATTAAATCTTTGCGGGCAGCAATAGCAAGGTCGTATTCTATTTCCGGGTCGGGATTAGCCATGGCAAATACAATAGGATTTTTTGCCATTGATTTTATCATTGCCTGATTTAAAATGTCTTTTTTTGAAAGTCCTACAAACACATCGGAATCTTTCATCGCTTCTTCCAAAGTATCAATTTTTCGGCTGGTGGCAAAATAGCCTTTATTCGCATCAAGGTCTGTTCTATCGTTTCTTATAACCCCCTTGCTATCAAGCATCACAATATTTTTAACATCTACACCCAGGGCCACAAAAAGTTTTCCGCAAGAAATGGCAGCTGCACCAGCTCCGTTAATTACCATCTTCATCTTACTCAATTTTTTGCCTATTATTTCAGCAGCATTAAGCAAGGCGGCAGCCGATATAATAGCCGTACCATGTTGGTCATCATGCATTATCGGAATAGAAAGTTCTGCCTTAAGCCTTTGCTCTATTTCAAAACATTCCGGTGCTTTAATGTCTTCTAAATTAACGCCACCAAAGGTTGGTTCAAGGGCTTTAACAGTTGCTACAAATTCATCTACTGTTTTGCAATTAAGTTCAATATCAAAAACATCTATGTCCGCAAAAATTTTGAACAATAGTGCCTTTCCTTCCATCACCGGCTTAGCTGCTTCTGGACCAATATCGCCCAATCCAAGTACCGCTGTTCCGTTGGTAATTACAGCTACCAAATTTCCTTTTGCCGTATATTTATAAACGTCATCTATATTTTCTGCAATCTTCAAACATGGCTCGGCCACACCAGGCGAATAAGCCAACGTCAAATCTCTTTGAGTTTGTGTAGGTTTGGTTGGAATTACTTGAATTTTTCCGGGTCTACCATCGGCATGGTAGCTCAACGCATCGGTATATCGCTTATCGCTCATTTTTATTTTTAAAAAAACTTACTGTTCTAATGAATCTATTTTAGGACTTCTCCTCATTCGCATGTTCAATAACTCTACCCCAAAACTAAAGGCGATAGCAAAGTATAAGTATCCCTTGGGTATTCCTCCAATTTCACTTTCGGCAACTGAAAAATGCGCTAAGTGACCACCCTCCAGTATTAACATAAAGCCTATTAAAATTAAAAAGGATAGCCCAAGCATTTGTATGGTAGGGTGCTTATTTACAAAGTTGGAAACCTGATTAGCAAACAACATCATAATAATCATCGACAAAACCACTGAAACTATCATAATTGGCAAGGCATCTTTAATTCCATTGGTCATACCAATGGCTGTAAGTATTGAGTCGATTGAAAAAACCACATTTATCAGCATTATTTGGGTAATGGCATTTGATAACGTTAGTTTTCGCTTTTTCTCCTTTTGGGCTTCTGTCTTATTTTCTTCTCCTTCTATTTTATGATGAATTTCGGAGGTGCTTTTATAAATCAAAAATATTCCTCCTAAAATCAAAACGATGCTTTGGGCTGAAAAATGACCTTCAAAAATCCACCAATCAATATTTATCCATGGATGTTGAGCGGCTATTACTACTGATATCCCGAGTAAAAGAATAATTCGCAAGGCCATAGCAAAAAACAACCCCCACTTAATGGCTTTTTTACGATGTTCAATATCAACCTTATTAGCAGCTATAGAAATAAAAATAATATTATCTACCCCCAATATTATCTCCAAAAAGGTAAGGGTAAGCAATGCCATAAGAGCATCCATGTTGGTTACAAATTCCATAGTATCTAATTATTGGGCGAAATTAGTGTTTAATGCTTAAAATGAGATTTTTTGAGAGATAAAAACAGCCAAATCCTTAAAAAATATTAAGTTTGCATTATCCTGTTATGGCAAACGTTCCAATTCAAAGTTTACTTACAAAGCTGGGCATCAAAGCCCTTAACGAAAGTGTATGCACCGGTACTCAATGGATAACCTCCATTGGAAGTGAAAACCGTGAAATAAAAAGCCCTGTAGATGGTAATGTTATTGCGGCCATATCGTTTGCCACCACTACCGAATATGAACGGGTAACCAAAGTTGCACTATCAGCCTTTGACTATTGGAAAAATGTTCCAGCCCCAAAACGTGGTGAAATTGTGAGACAAATCGGAAACAAACTCCGTGAACATAAGGAAGATTTGGGCCAATTGGTTTCTTATGAAATGGGCAAAAGCCTGCAGGAAGGTTGGGGTGAGGTTCAGGAAATGATTGACATTTGTGATTTTGCGGTAGGTATTTCGCGTCAGCTTTATGGCCTTACCATTGCTAGCGAACGCCCTAATCATAGTATGATGGAGCAATGGCATCCTTTGGGGATAGTTGGAATTATTTCATCCTTTAATTTTCCTGTGGCCGTATGGAGCTGGAACGCCATGATAGCCGCTGTTTGTGGAGATGTTTGCATTTGGAAACCTTCTGAAAAAACACCACTATCTGCTATTGCCGTTCATCAACTCATCAAATCGGTAATCGTTGAAAACAATTTACCTGAAGGGGTTTTTAGTTTGGTAATAGGTGATGCCAAGATTGGTGAAAAAATGGCAAAGGACCAGCGGATTCAACTTATTTCGGCCACAGGAAGCACCCAAATGGGCAAACGTGTAGGTCAATTGGTAGGTGCCAGGTTAGGCCGTTGTATTTTAGAACTTGGAGGAAATAATTCATTAATAATATCAGAAGAAGCCAATTTGGATAATGCCTTAAAAGCTGCGGTATTTGGAGCCGTAGGAACGGCCGGACAGCGCTGCACAACCACCCGCCGTCTTATTATTCAAGATTCGGTTTATGATAAATTCACTTCCAAACTTGTTAAAATTTATGAGCAACTTAATATTGGAAATCCTTTGGATCAAAAGAATCATATGGGTCCATTGATTGATAAAGATGCTGTTAAAAAATATTCCATGGCTATAATGGATGCTGAAAATGAAGGAGGCAGAGTATTGTTTGGTGGCAAAGTATTGGAAGGGGAAGGTTACGAATCGGGAACCTATGTAACTCCTACACTTATTGAGGCCAAAAATCATTTTAGAATCGTGCAGGAAGAAACCTTTGCTCCTATTACCTATTTACTTAAATACTCACGAATTGAGGAGGCCATTGCCATGCAAAACGATGTAAGACAAGGATTGAGTTCTGCTATATTTACCAATAATATTCAGGAAGCGCATATTTTTTTAAGTGCCAAAGGCAGCGATTGCGGAATAGCAAATGTAAATATTGGCACATCGGGTGCTGAAATAGGCGGTGCATTTGGCGGCGAAAAAGAAACCGGTGGAGGCCGCGAAAGTGGCAGCGACAGCTGGAAAGCTTATATGCGCCGCCAAACCAATACCATCAATTATGGTAAAGACATGCCATTGGCTCAAGGGATAAAGTTTGATTTGTAACCGTTGGATCAAATTTTAAACCTTTTTACCGATTAAATTCAGACAATGATAGATTACGACTCACAGATTTGGGTAACAAAGATTCGATTTGTTCGTTTAGCAATCTTTGCACCCTAATTAAATGATTAAAAGAATACTCCCTTCGCTCCTTTTTATTTTTGTTACTACATTGGGTTTTGCTCAAACTAAGTTTACCATTGGTGGAACATTAGCTGATATTTCAACCAAAAAAGGGATAGCTTTTGCTACGGTTTCCTTAGTAGATACTGTGACCAAACTTCCTAAATCCAATACATTTACCAACGAAACTGGCGGTTTTGTATTTGATAATATTCCCTCAGGAAATTATACCCTATTGGCTAAAACGGTTGGTTATTCAAATTACACCTCTGCCGTTATATCAGTATCAAACCAAGCCATAAAACTGGATACCTTGTATCTTGAAAAATCATCCAAAGATTTGAAAGAAGTTACGGTATTAGCCGCAAAACCATTATTGGAAATAGAAAGTGACAAAATAATATACAATGTAGAAAACGATGCCACTCTGCAAGGACAAATGGCTTTGGATGCTTTAAAAAAATTGCCTTTTGTAACCGTGGATGCCGAAGACAATATTCAGGTAAAGGGAAGTTCAAATTTTAAGGTTTTATTAAACGGCAAAAGCACGTCCATTGTGGCTAAAAATCCTTCGGAAGCTTTAAAGGCATTTCCTGCGGCATTGATTAAAAGAATTGAAGTTATTACCGAACCGTCAGCCAAATATGATGCCGATGGAACCGCCGGCATTATCAATATTATAACGTTTAAAAAAGTGATTGGCTACAATGGAAATGTGTATGGAAATTATAGCACACGGGGTCAAAATAATGGTGGGGCAAGCCTTAATATGAAATGGGGCAAGTTGGGCTTTTCATCGTATTTTGGAGGAAACCTTTACAACTATGTAAACCAAACAACCAACGACCTATACCGATTGAACAAAACGCCCGGCTACCAGTCCACCTTAAACCAGCACAGTGCCACCAATAGCAATGGTTTTTGGAAATGGGGCAACATGGAATTGGCTTATGATTTTGATACCCTTCACACACTCAGTATTTATGCTTCACCCAATGGCGGAGGAAATAAAGGAACATCTGAACAGGTAACGGAAATAAGAGATAGCACCGGGTTGCTTACTCAAACCTTTGGAACCAATGTCGACTATGACAATAGAAATCCGAGTTTTGATATAGGATTAGATTTTAGCAAACGTTTTAAGGATAATGAAGACCATGAAATTTCATTTTCGGCTTTACGCCAAACCAATAAGGACAACTCTGAATATACCTCAGTTCAAAATTATACGCTACTACCCGACCGCGATATTAATAACACCAACCAATCAAAAAATATTGAACATACTTTTAACGTGGATTATGAAAAACCTTTTAAAAATAAAGCCACATTTGAAACCGGCACTAAATTAATTCTTAGGCATTTGGTGTCAGACTATAAAATGCTGGAAAGGAGCAATCCTACTGAAGATTACACTATAAATTTTTTACAAACCAACCGATTGGAGTATGACCAAAACGTGGGAAGTTTGTATTCAACATTTGCTTTTCCTTTAAAAAAATATAAAATAAAATTGGGTGGAAGGGCCGAGCAAACATGGATTAATGCTTCGTTTAACAAAGACTCTTTACCGCTAAAAAACGATTATTTAAACCTCATCCCTACTGCCAGTATCTCGCGTAAGATTAACAAATCAAATACGTTGCGATTGAATTACAGTAAACGAATTCAAAGGCCTTGGATGTTTTATTTAAATCCGTATGTAAACAATCAAAATCCCAGAAGCATTTCCTTTGGCAACCCCAATTTATTGCCGGAAAAAACTCATAGTGTAAGCCTTTCATGGAATTACTTCTTCAAACAAAATTCTTTGGATTTTTCACTTTCCAATTCATTTACCGATGATGTTATAACTTCATTTACCACTCTTGATAGCAACGATGTGTCCTACACCTCTTATTTTAATATAGCCAAAAGTAACAACCTTGGTTTAAACATCAGTTTTTATGGAATGTTGTTTAAAAAAATGCAAGTGTGGGCTGCCTACCGAACCTCCTATGTTGAAATAACCAATAAATTGGACCCAAGCAGAAACCGAAGCGGATTTAGCCAGGGCGGACATGGCAATGCCACCTGGAATTTTAAATATGGAATGTCGGCCACATTAGGAGGCTGGATAAACCGGGGAGCACCAACTTTACAAAGTATCAGGCCAACGAATTACAATTACAACCTCTCCGTTCGTAAAGCATTTTTTAATAAAAAACTAAATGTGGGTATTGTGGCTAATAATTTTTTAGAAGCGAAGCAAAGTCTTAAAACAACTACGGAGTATGTTACCTTTTATTCTGTTTCTTCCTACAACAACAATTTATTTCGTTATTACAGCGTAAGTGTAAACTACAATTTTGGTAAGTTGCGCGAAAATGTGAGTCGCAAAAAAGGGGTGAGTAATGATGATAAAAAAAGTGGGGAGTAATTGCTAAGTAAACTTTCTCTTAAAATCAATTCTCTCAATAATTGAAAGATTAACCTAACCGATTGACTTCTCTCCTTTTTTAGTTCACTGATTTGCCATTTATTTTTTAAAGGTGTTCATGAACCTCGTTCCTCGGTTTGCTTGCCCAAAAAAGGAGCAAAAAAAGGCACCAACAAAACCAACTTCAAAATTTTACAAAAATTGTTCGCAAGGTTAAACGATAGTTTTAAAATTTTTGAAGTTCGCTCTTTTGTTGGATCCCAACCGCACCCTAACGGATGATGTAATTGCGAGTGCTGCCTTTCTTGTTTAAATTTTTGATTTTTGATGCTTAACTCAAAAAGTCCTACCGAATCAATTAATACGAAAGCTTTGGTGTGATTAGTCGTGTGTTGGGTTGACAAACCGAGGAACGAGGTTCGCGAATTCTACTAAAAATAAACATAA